>NZ_JAPFQL010000002.1 GCF_028446585.1 Intrasporangium calvum | reverse complement strand
CGCGGGCCTCCCTGATCAGCGCAGCCCCTCTTCGACGGTACGCGCCAATGTGATGTGCGTCACTTTCATTATGGGATGTGCGAAGAAGGTCCCAAAAGTCCCGAAGCGATCCGGGAATCCTTCACCACCACGGCAACTCGGGCAAAGGCGAACAGATCAGACAGGGAACCCCACGTGGGCCAGCGCCTGCCGCACGAGCACCCCGTGCGACCCCGACATCTCGCCGCGCATCGCCATCTCGACAGCCTCGGCGGGCGTCACCCAGGACAGGTCGAGGGCGTCCTGCTGCGGCTGGCAGTCGCCCATGACGGCAACGATGTAGGTCAGCGACACCGCGTGCTGCCGGGGGTCGTGATACGGCGTCACGCCAGGCGTGGGAAAGAACTCCGCGATCGCGACGGGCTGCGGCGACACAGGGATCCGCGGCAAGGCGACGGACCCGAGGTCGCTCTCGATGTGCCGGGCCAGCGCGTCCCGGATCTTCTCGTGGTAGCGGACGCGGCCTCCGACGACCTCCTGCCCGATGCCCCCGTCGTCGTCCGCCCGGAGCAGCAGCCCCAGGTGGGTCACCACGCCCCGGTCGTCGACGCGCACCGGCACGGCGTGGACGTAGAGCATCGGCAGCCGCCCGCGGGCGCTCTCGAGGTCCTCATGGCTGAGCCAGGCAGCGCTGGTCTCCAGGTCGGTCATGTCGCCCATGTCGCTTTCCTATCAGGTCGCCGGCCCCGCGGCACCGGCCACCCGCCCCGCCGGGCCGAAGACGACCTCCGGGTTCATGATCCCGGACGGGTCGAAGACGGCCTTGATCGCGCGCTGCCGCTCGACCTCCCGAGGCCCCACCTCCGCGGCGAACCAGCGCCGCTTGATCGAGCCGATCCCGTGCTCGCCGGCCACGGTCCCGCCGAGCGACAGGCCGAGCTGCATCAGCTCGTCGAAGGCGGCCCAGGCCCGTTCCCGAGCACCCGCGTCGCCATACGGATAGACGATCGAGGGGTGCAGGTTGCCGTCACCGGCATGTCCACTCACCGGGATCCGGACGTCGAACCGTCGGGCCGCCTCGGCCGCCCCCCGCACGTACTCGCCGAGCCGCCCGACCGGCACGCAGACGTCCTCCGCGATCCGGGCCCCCAGCGCCTCGACCGCAGTGCTCAGCACCCGCCGCCCCTGCAGGAGCAGGTCAGCCTCCTGACGGTCCTCCGCCACGGCGACCTCGACAGCGCCCGCCGCGGTCATCAGCTCGCCATAGCGCGCGACGTCCTCGGCCGTGTGCCCCGGCCGGTCCGACTGGACGAGGAGCACCGCCTCGGACTCCTCGGGGAAGCCGTAGTCCCCGAAGCCGCGCACGGCGTCCAGGCTGGCGCGGTCCATCATCTCGAGCAGCGACGGCCGGTGCCGGTCGAGCCGCAACGCCACCACCGCGCGCACTGCCTCGTCGAGCGAGCCGAAGGTCGCCAGCGCCGTCAGCGCCGGGTCGGGCGCCGGCACGAGCCGCGTCACGACACGGGTTGTCACCCCCAGCGTCCCCTCGGAGCCGACGAAAAGGCCCGTCAGGTCGAGCCCGGTCACCCCCTTGATCGTCCGGTGGCCCGTCCGCATCACCTCACCGCCCGGCAGCACGACGTCGAGCGCCTTGACCCAGTCGGCCGTCACGCCGTACTTGAGGCAGCACAGTCCTCCGGCGTTGGTCGCGACGTTCCCGCCGATCGTGCACGTGGCCGTCGATGCCGGGTCCGGCCCGTAGAACAGGCCCGCCTCCGCCGCAGCCGCCTTGAGCGCGGCGTTGACCACGCCGGGTCCCACGACGGCGATCCCCTCGACGGGGTCAATGGTCTCGATGGCGTCGAGCGCCTCGACGTTGAGCACGATGCAGCCGTCCGTGGCTCGCGCGCCGCCGACCCGTGACGTCCGCGCGCCCTGGGGCACCACCGGCGTCCCGGTCGCCTGCGCGTGCTCGAGCACGGCCACCACGTCCGCGACGTCGCGGGCGCGCACGACCGTGTAGTCGGAGGCCACGTCGCGCGCAGGGTCCCTGGGCTCGGGGCCGGCGTCAGCGGCATACGTCCGCTTGACGTCCTCGTCGGTCACGACGCGGGACTGCACGCTGGGCGGGAAGGTGGCCACGCTCACAGGCTAGACTTCAGGGCACAGGCGTCTGAGCCGTCATCAGCGGCGAGCCTCCGGAAGAACGGTCCCAGCCCGGCTGGGGCTCACTAGACCCGGACGGGAGGGCCCGTCACAGCCTTCACAAGAGTGGTCGTATGCCGCTGGGCTCGGTTCCCGGGTCACGCGCGGTCGTGCGGCAAGCGGGGTGGTACCGCGGCAGAGCCTCCGGGCGACGTCGTCCTCGTGAACGAGAGCCCACGAGCAGTCCGAGCCACGCAGCAGGAGACCACGACCCATGGTGTACCCGAAGGTCAGCACCGACCCGTCCGGCGCAGTAGATCCCAGGGCCGGCGTCCCGTCGAACCCGCGCTTCCCCGAGATCGAGGAGCGGGTCCTCAAGTACTGGGACGAGGACGGCACCTTCATCGCCTCCGTGGAGAACCGCGAGGCCGGTGAGAAGGGCGCCAACGAGTTCGTCTTCTACGACGGCCCGCCCTTCGCCAACGGCCTGCCGCACTACGGCCACCTGCTGACCGGCTACGTCAAGGACATCGTCCCGCGCTACCAGACGATGCGCGGCCGCCGCGTCGAGCGCCGCTTCGGCTGGGACACCCATGGCCTGCCCGCCGAGCTCGAGGCGCAACGCCAGCTCGGCCTCAAGACCAAGCAGGACATCGTCGACCTCGGTATCGACAAGTTCAACGAGGCCTGCCGCACCTCCGTGCTGAAGTACACGGGGGAGTGGCGCGACTACGTCACCCGCCAGGCGCGCTGGGTCGACTTCGACAACGACTACAAGACCCTCAACCCCGGCTACATGGAGTCGGTCATCTGGGCGTTCAAGACCCTCTACGACAAGGGCCTGGTCTACGAGGGCTTCCGCGTCCTGCCCTACTGCTGGAACGACCAGACCCCGCTGTCCAACCACGAGCTGCGCATGGACGACGACGTCTACAAGATGCGCCAGGACCCCGCGGTCACGATCGGCTACCGCCTCGAGACCGGCGAGCTCGCCCTCATCTGGACGACGACCCCGTGGACCGTGCCGTCCAACATCGCCATGGCCGTGCACCCCGACATCGACTACGTCGTCGTCGAGTCCGAGTTCAGCGGGACGACGGAGCGCTACATCATCGCGGAGGCGCGGCTCGCGTCCTACCGCAAGGAGCTCGGAGAGGACGTCGCCGACCGGGTCGTGCAGCGACTCAAGGGCTCCGAGCTCGTGGGGCGCCGCTACACGCCGCCGTTCTCGTACTTCACGGGCCACCCCAAGGGCCACGTCGTGCTGCCTGCCGACTACGTCACGACCGAGGACGGCACGGGGCTCGTCCACATCGCGTCCGCCTTCGGTGAGGAGGACAAGGTCCTCACCGACGCCTTCGGCATCGACGTCGTCGTGCCGGTCGGGGCCGACGGCCGCTTCACCTACCCCGTCACCGACTACGAGGGCATGCACGTCTTCGACGCCAACGCCCACATCATCGACCACCTGAAGGCGCGCACTCGCGGCGAGGGCGAGATGGGCGCGACGACCGAGGGCACCGTCCTGCTGCGCCGCGAGACCTACGACCACACCTACCCCCACTGCTGGCGCTGCCGCGAGCCGCTCATCTACATGGCCGTCTCGTCCTGGTTCGTCGAGGTCACCAAGATCAAGGACCGGATGCTCGAGCTCAACCAGGAGATCGCCTGGACGCCCGAGCACATCAAGGACGGCCAGTTCGGCAAGTGGCTGGCCAACGCCCGCGACTGGTCGATCTCGCGCAACCGCTTCTGGGGCAGCCCGATCCCCGTGTGGCGCTCGGACAACCCCGAGTACCCCCGCACCGACGTCTACGGCTCGTTCGAGGAGCTGTCGCGCGACTTCGGCGTCGAGGTCACGGACCTGCACCGGCCGTTCATCGACCAGCTGACCCGGCCCAACCCCGACGACCCGACCGGGAAGTCGACGATGCGCCGCGTCGAGGACGTCCTCGACGTGTGGTTCGACTCCGGGTCGATGAGCTTCGCCCAGGTGCACTACCCGTTCGAGAACGCCGACTGGTTCGAGCACCACTTCCCGGGCGACTTCATCGTCGAGTACATCGGCCAGACGCGCGGCTGGTTCTACACGCTGCACATCCTCGCGACGGCCCTCTTCGACCGTCCGGCCTTCTCGTCGTGCGTCAGCCACGGCATCGTCCTCGGCTCGGACGGCGCGAAGATGAGCAAGTCGCTGCGCAACTACCCGGACGTGCAGGAGGTCTTCGACCGCGACGGCGCCGACGCGATGCGGTGGTTCCTCATGTCCTCGCCGATCCTGCGCGGCGGCAACCTCATCGTCACCGAGCAGGGCATCCGCGACGGTGTCCGGCAGGTGATGATCCCGCTGTGGAACGCCTGGTCGTTCTTCGCGCTCTACGCCAACACCGCTCGGAGCGGCGAGGGCTACGACGCGAAGCACTCGACCTCGTCCAGCCACGTGCTCGACCGCTACCTGCTCGCGAAGGTCCGTGAGTTCGTCGCCGAGATGACCGAGGAGCTCGACGGCTATGAGATCGCGGCCGCGTGCGACACGATGCGCTCGTTCCTCGACGTGCTGACGAACTGGTACATCCGACGGTCGCGCGACCGGTTCTGGGGAGGCGAGACGGAGGACTCCCTCGCGGCCTTCGACACGCTGTGGACCGCCCTCGAGACGGTCACCCGGGCGATCGCACCGCTGCTGCCCCTCACCACCGAGGAGATCTGGCGTGGGCTCACCGGGGAGCGGTCCGTGCACCTGACGGACTACCCCCAGGCCGAGGAGCTCCCCGCGGACCACGAGCTCGTCGTGGCCATGGACCGGGCCCGAGAGATCTGCTCGGTGGGTTCGAGGCTGCGCAAGGCCAATGGGCTCCGAGCTAGGCTTCCTTTGGCCGAGATCGTCGTTCTGCTGCCCACAGATGAGGCCCTGGGACCGTTCAAATCACTGATTCAGGACGAACTGAACGTCAAGAAGGTGACGTTGCAGAGCCTTGAGACGGTGACCATGGAGGAACTCGGCATGGGCGAGCGCCTAACTGTCAATGCTCGTGCGGCAGGGCCCCGGCTGGGCAAAGACGTGCAGCGCGCAATCAAGGGAAGTAAGTCGGGCGACTGGTCGGTAACCGCAGCCGGAGTCGTCACTTCCGGAGGGGTTGAACTCGAGCCGGGGGAGTACACGCGCGACCTTGTCCTGACTCGGTCCGACTCTGATTCCACCGCCGTAGAGGCCCTGCCGGGCGGCGGCTTCATCGTCCTCGACACGCACGTCACGCCCGAGCTCGCCACGGAGGGCGTGGCCCGTGACCTCGTGCGCGCCGTGCAGCAGGCCCGCCGCGACTCCGGCCTGCACGTCAGCGACCGGATCAGCCTGACGATCCAGGGTGCGCCGGAGGTCTTCGAGGCCACGGTGACGCACCGCGACCTGCTCGTGGCCGAGACGCTCGCCACCCAGTTCTCGTCCGCCGGCCCCGAGCACGCCCTCAGCGACGGCGTGGGGACCCCGGTGACGGTGGGCGACGGCTTCCCGGCGACGATCGTGGTGACCAAGGCATGACGGGGATGGAGGCGACGGACATGCCCGGCTCCGCAGAGGGTGGCCCGGTGGGAGACCTCGTGGTGCGCGCGGCCGAGGGCAACGACCTCGACGCCGTGCTCAGCATCGGGCACCGCACCTGGCCGATCATCCACGAGCCCATCGCCGGGCTGGACTACGTCGCCATGGGCCTGGCCAAGTGGTGGACCTCGGACGTCGTCGCCGCCTCGATCCGCCAGGGCCGCACCATCGTCGCCGAACTGGACGGCATCGTCGTCGGGATGGCTGCGTTCGGGACCCAGGACGCTGACCTCGTCCTCTGGAAGCTCTATGTCCTGCCCGAGCACCACGGGCGAGGTGTCGGCTCCGCGCTGATGGACGCCGTGCTCGACCGGGCCCGGGAGGCGGGACACACGCGGGTCACCGTCGCCTACCCCGACGGCAACGCCTACGCCGCGCGGTTCCACCGCGCCCACGGCTTCATCGAGACCCATCGAGAGGCGTCCGGCTCCGGGCTGCCCGACACCATCTGGATGGTCCGAGAGATCGGAGCGGGGGAGGACGCATGAGCGGTCGACCTGACCAGGCTGCCCAGGACGCGGCACGCAACCTCGAGGAGATGAAGCGGATGCGCGAGATCGAGGAGGCCATCCTCGCTCGCGCCCCCGAGAACGACATCGGCCCGTCACTCGAGCGGATCGCCGCGGTCATGGAGCTCGCCGGGGACCCGCAGCGCAGCTATCCGGTCATCCACCTGACCGGCACCAACGGCAAGACCTCGACGAGCCGGATGATCGACACCATCCTCCAGGAGACCGGCCTCTCGACCGGCCGGTTCACCTCGCCGCACCTGCATGACCTGCGCGAGCGGATCACGCTGTCGGGCAAGCCGATCCCGCGCGACAAGTTCATCGCCGCCTACGAGGACGTCGCCCCGCTCGTCGAGATCGTCGACGACCGGTCGCTGGCGTCGGGGGGACGGCGGATGAACTTCTTCGAGGTGCTCGTCGCCATCGCCTTCGCCGCCTTCGCCGACGCGCCCGTCGACGTCGCGGTCATCGAGGTGGGGCTCGGTGGGTCCTGGGACGCGACCAACGTCGCCGACGGGACCGTCGCCGTCATCACCCCCATCGACCTCGACCACACGCACCTGCTCGGTGACGACGTCGTCGACATCGCCCACGAGAAGAGCGGCATCATCAAGGCTGGCTCGGTCACCGTCGCCGGGATCCAGGACCCCGACGTCGCCGCCGTGCTCGCCGAGCGGGCCGAGGAGGTCGGCTCGGAGCTGCGCCTCGAGGGGGACGCCTTCGGCGTGCTCGCGCGCGAGGTCGCCCTCGGCGGCCAGCAGATCAGCCTGCGCGGCCTCGCCGGTGAGTACCCCGACCTGTTCCTGCCGCTCCACGGAGCACACCAGGCGAGCAACCTCGCGACCGCGGTGGCGGCAGTCGAGAGCTTCCTCGGCGGTGGCCAGCAGGCCATCGACCACGAGGTGCTCACGGCGGCGGTCGGGCGGATGACCTCTCCGGGACGCCTCGAGATCGTCCGGCGGTCACCCACCGTGCTCGTCGACGCCGCGCACAACCCGCACGGCGCGCGATCCCTCGTCGCTGCCCTCGACGAGGCCTTCACCTTCACCCGCCTCGTCGGCCTCGTCGGCATCGTCTCCGACAAGGACGCCACGGCCATCCTCGAGGTGCTCGAGCCCAGGCTCGATCACGTCGTGGTCACCCGCAGCTCATCGCCCCGGGCGATGGCACCGGCCCAGCTCGGCGCCCTGGCCACGGAGATCTTCGGTGAGTCCCGGGTGACCGTCGAGGCCAACCTGCCGGACGCCCTCGAGCGGGCCGTCACCCTGGCCGAGGAGGAGGGCATGGGCGGCGGCGTCATCGCCACCGGCTCGGTCATCACGGCCGGAGAGGTCCGTCTCCTCCTCGGCCGCACGGAGACCTGAGGGCGGGAGGGCCGGGACCGAGCCTGCGTCGAGGAGCGAGCTCAGCGGCATACGGACTCGGGTGTGTCCCTTCCGACCCGCCCCGTAGTCTGTCCGCCATGCACCCTGTGGTGAAGCTCGTCCTCATCGTGGCCGTCGTCATGGCCATCGCCGTCCTCTACGGACGCATCTTCGGACGGCGCGACCGGGAGCAGCGCTACGTCGGTCTCACCGACGCCGTGCGCTCCAAGATCAGCCACGAGATCAGCGCAGGGCACAAGATCAACGCAGTGAAGATCTATCGCGAGGCCACCGGCGCGCCGCTGCCCGACGCCAAACGCGCCATCGACTCGTGGTTCGTGCCCGGCCAGGGGCCGGGCGTCCGCGACGCCGCCGCTGCCTGGACCGAGGGCCGGCTCACCGCAGAGGCCCGCAACCGGATCAGCGAGCTGGTCACGGCCGGTCGGCGCGAGGACGCCATGGCGCTCTACGCCGAGGCGACCGGGGCGAGCGACTCCGAGGCCCAAGCCATCATCCGGTCGTGGGACACCACGCAGAACTACTGAGGACCATCTGCGCATGCGCCGTCTGACCTTCTACGGGGCCACCGGTAAGTTCACCTGGCGCATGCTCGCCACGGTGCTCGTCGGACAGTCCATCAGCGTCTTCTTCGGCGCCCTCGTCGCCCGAGCCGTCGCCGCCACCGGACCCGACGCCCACCGCTCGACCACCTACCTGCTCGTCGGCTCGGGCCTCGCCCTCCTCAGCATCCTCGCCGCCGGACTGATGCGCCGGCCCTACGGCGTCACCCTCGGCTGGCTCGTCCAGGTGCTCACCCTGGCCAGCGCCCTCATCCTGCCCATGATGCTCGTCGTGGGGCTGATCTTCCTCGTCCTGTGGACCACCTGCCTGTTCCTCGGCAGCCGCATCGACGAGGCCCAAGCGGGCGGTCCGGACCCCGACGACGGCGCCGATAGGGTGGCCGAGTGACCATCGAACGATCCCTCGTCATCGTCAAGCCCGACGGATTCCAGCGCGGCCTCAGCGGTGAGGTCCTGCGCCGCATCGAGGCCAAGGGCTACACGCTCGTCGCACTCTCGATCCTGACCCCGACCGTGGAGCAGCTCGCCGCCCACTACGCCGAGCACGAGGGCAAGCCGTTCTACGAGCCGCTCGTCGAGTTCATGAGCTCCGGCCCGGTCACCGCCGCCGTCATCGAGGGTCAGGACTGCATCCGCGGCTTCCGGTCCCTGGCCGGCGCGACCAACCCCACCGACGCGGCACCCGGGACGATCCGCGGGGACCTCGGGCGCGACTGGGGCCTCAAGGTCCAGCAGAACATCGTGCACGGGTCCGACTCGCCGGAGTCGGCTGCCCGCGAGATCGCGATCTGGTTCCCGCAGCTCTGATCGCGGGCCGGCCGCTCGCGACCGGTCCGACACCGCGGCCGCGCCGGCTCCGAGGTCCACGATCTCGGCCGGGACAGCAGGCACAATCCCCGGTATGAGCCCGATCCTCGGACTGCGCCCGCTCGGGCGTGATCTGGCGATCGACCTCGGCACGGCCAACACGCTCATCCACGCCAAGGGGCGGGGCATCGTCCTGGACGAACCCTCCGTCGTCGCCGTCGAGGCCCAGACCGGACGGCTCGTCGCGGCCGGCACGCAGGCGAAGGAGATGCTGGGCCGCGTCCCAGGCACGATCCGCGCGGTGCGGCCGCTGCGTGACGGGGTCGTCTCCGACGCCGACGAGGCGGAGCTGATGCTGCGCCTGTTCATCGACCGGGTCCGCACCTCCCGGGTCGCCCGGCCCCGGATGGTGCTGTGCGTCCCGAGCGAGGTGACGGGGGTCGAGCGTCGCGCCCTCGAGGACGCGGCACTGCGCTGCGGCGCCCGGCAGGTCTACCTCATCGAGGAGCCGATGGCCGCGGCGATCGGCGCCGGACTGCCGATTCACGAGACCGCGGCCAGCATGGTCGTCGACATCGGCGGAGGCACGACCGACGTCGCAGCCATCAGCCTCGGTGGCGTCGTCACGTCCGCGTCGGTCCGCGTCGCCGGCGACGAGGTGGACGACGCGATCATCAGCCACGTCAAGGCCGAGTACTCGCTGCTCCTCGGTGAAGGCAGCGCCGAGCACATCAAGCTGGCCATCGGCTCGGTCTTCCCGCTCGGACGAGAGCTGACGACCCGCGTCAGGGGCCGCGACCTCGTCACGGGGCTGCCCAAGAGCATCGAGATCGGCTCCGCGGAGGTCCGCCGTGCCATCGAGGCCCCCATCCTGCAGATCACCGACCTGATCCGCACCACCCTCGACGTGTGCCCACCCGAGCTGGCCGGTGACATCCTCGACCGCGGCATCACCCTGACCGGTGGCGGTGCCCTGCTCCGCGGGCTCGACGAGCGCCTGCGCCACGAGCTGGGTGTCCCCGTGACCGTCGCGGCGGACCCGTTGCACGCCTCCGTCCGCGGGGCAGGTCGGTGCGTCGACGAGTTCTCCGGCCTCGAGCGGGTCCTGGCCCCCCACCAGAGGCGCTGAGCGGCGTGTCGCACCACGCCAAGCGCCGCCTCCTGGCCCTGCTCGTGGTCGCGACGCTCGCCGTGCTCGTCGCCGACCTGGCCGGTCATCCCGCCGTGGACGCCATCCGCTCCGCGTCCGGGACCGTCGTCGGTCCGGTCCAACGCGTCCTGTCCGGGGCGCCACCCGGACGGGTGGCCGAGCTCGCGGCCGAGAACGCCCGGTTGCGGGCCGAAGCCGACCGGCTGAGCCGCGAGGTGCAGGCGCTGAGCCAGGTTCGGGACCTCGTCGCGGACGGTGCGGTGACCGGACGCTCGGTGGTCATCGGGCAGGTCGTCGCGAGCGAGGCGAGCGCCCTCGGAGGGCGCTCGCTGACGCTCGACGTCGGCTCGAACGACGGCGTCGCGGTCGACTCGACCGTGGTCGGGTCCGCCGGGCTGGTCGGCCGGGTCGTCGCCGTCGCGCCCTGGACCAGCGACGTGCAGCTCCTCGGTGCGGCGCAGTCGGTCGTCGCGGTGCGGGTGGGGGATCGCGGGCTCCTCGGCACCGTGTCGCCCATTCCCGCCGGAGGCGGCGCCGACGACGACGGGCAGCTCTCCCTCGCCCTGGCGCAACCTGGCAGCCCCGCGGTCGGTGACCTCGTGACGACCCTCGGCAGCGTGGGCGGTCGCCCGTATGCGGCGGGCGTCACCGTGGGCCGGGTGGTGTCCGTCGAGCCGCAACCCGGCCGCACCACCGTCACGGCACGGGTCGCGCCGGCGGTGGACCGTGAGGGCCTCGACGTCGTCGCCGTGCTCGTCCCTGCGGCGCGCGACGAACCCCGGCCCGTGGTCGAGGAGCCGGTCGGAGCGCCGGGCGGAGAGCCGGCCGGAGAGCCGGCCGGACAGCGGGGCGGAGACGTGGTGGGGGCCGGGTGAGGATCTCGCTGCTCGGCCTCGTGCGCGTCGGCTACGTCCTCGGCGCGGCCTTGTTGATGACCACGGTGCTGCCGCGACTCGGCGTGCCGGGTCGTCTGGTGCCGGATCTCGTCCTCATCGGCGTCGTCTCCAGCGCGGTTCTGCGCGGGCCGGTCCACGGCGCCCTGCTGGGTCTGGCCGCGGGCTGGGTGCTCGAGATCGTGCCACCGGTGGGTGCTCCGCTGGGGCTGGCCGCCCTGACGCTGATGCTCGCAGGGGCGGCAGCAGGAAGCCTGCGGCGGACCTCCTCGAGATCGTTCGTTCGGCCACTGGCGGCGCTCGCCCTCGCGGCCGTGGTGGTGCTGGGTGGTCGCGCCGGCTCAGCCGTCGTCGCCGAGGGCAGCGTCGACCTCGCCGGCATCCTCGCCACCCTCACCGCAACGCTGGCGGCGGGGCTCCTCCTCCTGCCGGTCCTCGTCGCGGTCGACCGCGCGCTCGTGCGCAGACGGCTCGGCTGAGATGCCTCGACGCCGGCCACGCAGCGGGGGGTGGGTCGCGGTTGCCTTGCTCGGCTCGCTCTTCGCCCTCCTCGTGGGGAGGCTGGCGCACGTGCAGCTCGTCGAGGGCCCACCTGCGGGGCCTGCAGCGGCGGCCATCACGACCCGCGTGGTCACCGAGCAGGCCGCCCGTGGGTCGATCCTCGACCGGGAGGGGCGCCCCTTGGTCGCCAACAGCTACACGACGACGGTCACCGTGCCCAGGTCGGTGCTCCTCGACGCGCCTGATGAGGGACGTTCGCTCGTCGCTGCCGTCGCGGGGGCGCTCGGCCGACCGTTCGAGGACCTCTGGGCCAAGACCATGCTGTGCGGCACCGCCGGCGCCCCGCCCGCTCCCGCCTGCTTCAACGGGTCGCCCTATGCACCCATCCCGCTCGCGACTGAGGTCGAGCCGCGCCGGGCACTGAGCCTGCTGGAGCGGCCGGAGGTCTTCACCGGGATCGGGGTGGTGGCCGAGCCGGCCCGCAGCCACCCGATGGCGAGAACCGTGTCGGCGGCGCACCTCGTCGGCTACGTGGCCCGTCCGACGGCCGCAGAGGTGGAGTCGAGTGGCGGCGCCATCGGGGCCGAGGATCTGGTCGGCAGGGCCGGACTCGAGGGGTCGTACGACGCCGTGCTGCGGGGCACGAGCGGCCGCACGACCGTGTCAATCGACCCGCGCGGCGCCGTCACCGGGACGGTCTCGTCGGTCCCGCCCACCCCCGGCCTCGACGTGGTGACACACATCGACGCGGACATCCAGGGTGCGGCCGAGCGTGCCCTCGCCCGAGCCGTCGCCCGCGCCCGCGCTGACGGGCACCCTGCGGACTCCGGGGCCGCGGTGGTGCTGGACGTCACCAACGGCGCCGTGGTCGCAGCAGCCAGCCACCCGACCTATGACCCCGGCCTCTTCGTCGGAGGCATCACGGCCAGCGAGCTTCGGCGCCTGACGAGCGAGAAGGCTGGAGCCGCCCTCCGGTCCCGCGTCATCGCCGAGACGTACCCACCGGCGTCGACGTTCAAGGTGATCTCCGTGCCGGCGGCCGTGTCCGCCGGTGCCTCGCTCAAGGGGCGCTACGACTGCACCCCGAACTACCGGATCGGCGACCACGTCTTCAACAACTTCGAGTCGAGGGGCTACGGACCCATCGACCTGCACCGGGCGCTCGTCGTGTCGTGCGACACGGTCTTCTACCGGCTCGCCCACCGGACGTGGCTCGACCAGGGCGGCCTCTCCGCGCCGGCCTCCCGCGTCGACCCGTTCGTGGCGATGGCCCGGTCGTTCGGGCTCGGCCGACCGACCGGCGTCGACCTTCCCGGTGAGGCCGCCGGGACGATCCCGGACCGGACCTGGAAGCGGGAGTACTGGGAGGCCACTCGGGAGCAGACCTGTCGGCGCGCGCGCACCGGCTACCCCGAACTGCGGCGCAGCGACCGCGAACGTGCCAGCTATCTGACGCAGCTGGCCAAGGAGAACTGCGCCACCGGCTATCAGTACCGCGCCGGTGACGCGGTCAACCTGTCCATCGGCCAGGGAGACCTGGCCGTCACGCCGCTCCAGATGGCCGTGGTCTTCGCGGCCATCGCCAACGGCGGCACCCTGTGGCAGCCCCAGGTTGCCGCCGGTTTCCGTGCTCCCGGCGGCCAGGTCACGCAGATCCCCGCCCGCCAGGTGAGCCGCGTGCCGGTGCAGCAGAAGGTGCTGGCCTACGTGCGTCGCGCCCTGGGCGACGTGACACGCCCCGGCGGGTCGGCAGGGTCCGCCTTCGCCGGCTTCCCGCAGCGGCAGTACCCCGTGGCCGGCAAGACGGGCACCGGCGAGGTCTTCGGCGAGGAGGCCACCGCCTGGTTCGCCGGCTACGGCCCGACGACCCGGCCGCGCTACGCGGTGGTCGTGGTCGTCAGCCAGGGGGACTCCGGATCGCGGGTCGCCGCGCCGGCGGTCCGCGAGATCTTCGACGCGATCCGTCTCGAACGCTGACGCACGCACGAGGATGGTGCCGTGGACGACTACCTGAGATCCGACGCCCGCGTCCTCGATGCCCTGGACCGGGCCTGGGACCGCAGCCGGGTCGGGGTGTCGACCCGGCTCGGCAGGCTCCGCTCGCGCGCCTTCCTCGTCGTCCAGTGCGCGGTTGCTGCCGGCGTCGCCTGGTTCGTCGCCAGTGACGTCCTGGCCCACCAGACGCCGTTCTTCGCGCCGATCGTCGCCGTCGTCTGTCTGGGCATCTCCTACGGCCAGCGGCTGCGACGGGTCGTCGAGGTCGCGGTCGGGGTGGCGGTCGGAGTCTTCACCGCTGACCTCTTCGTCAGCGTCGCCGGGAGCGGGGGCTGGCAGATCGCCGTCGTCGTCATGGTCGCGATGAGCCTGGCGCTCCTGGTCGGTGGCGGTCCCATCCTCGTCACGCAGGCGGGAGTCCAGGGGATCGTCGTCGCAGCGTTGGCCCCGACACCCGGCCAGGCCTTCGTCCGGTGGACCGACGCACTCATCGGTGGCGCGGTTGCCCTGGTCGCGGCGACGGTGGCGCCGCAGGCTCCGCTTCGCAGGCCGCGGGTCGCGGCGGCCGGGGTCGCGCGCAAGATCAGCGAGCTGCTCCGTCGTGCGGCGGCCAGCGCCGGTGACGGCGACGTGGCCGCCGCAGCAGCGGTTCTCGCCTCGGCACGCGAGACCGAGTCGCTGTTGCGTGAGCTGCGCACCGCCGCTGACGAAGGGCTCTCCGTCCTGCACAGCTCGCCGTTCTCCCGGCGCCAGGCCGGGGGTGTGCGCAAGATGGCGGACCTGATCGACCCGCTCGACCTGGCGATGCGCAGCACCCGCGTCCTCGTCCGCAAGGTCACCGTCGTGGTCGGTCGGGGAGAGCGGCTGCCCAGCGGTTATCGCGAGCTGATCGACGAGCTGGCCGACGCCGCGGACCTCATCGCCCGGGCGTTGGCCGAGAACGCCAGCCCCGAGATCGGCCGCAAGGCGGTGCTCGCGGTGGCCGTCGCGACGTCCCACCTGCCACGCACGGACAACCTCGTGGTCGAGACCGTCCTGGCTCAGCTGCGCTCGGTCGTCGTCGATCTGCTCCAGGTGACCGGGGTCGACGTCGATGACGCGATCGCGGCGGTACCGCGGGAACGCCCCCGCGGCTGAGCCCCAGGCCGCTGGTGCGGCCGTCCGCGGACAGCCACGTTGCGCTGCCGCAGCCCCCGATAGGCTGTCGCCCATGGCTGATTTCGATGTCGTTGTGCTCGGTGCCGGACCCGGTGGCTACGTCGCGGCGATCCGCGCGTCCCAGCTCGGCAAGAAGGTTGCCGTCGTTGAGAAGCAGTACTGGGGTGGCGTCTGTCTCAACGTCGGGTGCATTCCCAGCAAGGCGCTGCTGCGCAACGCGGAGATCGCGCACATCATCACGCACGAGAAGAAGACCTTCGGCATCGAGGGCGAAGCGACGATGTCCTACGACGTGACGCACAAGCGCAGCCGTGGCGTTGCCGAGGCCAGCGCCAAGGGCGTGCACTACCTGATGAAGAAGAACAAGATCGAGGAGATCGACGGCTGGGGCACGATCACCAGCGCCACGTCGATGGACGTCGCGCTCAACGACGGCTCCTCGCGCACGGTCACCTTCGACAACCTCATCATCGGCACGGGCGCCACGGTGCGCATGCTCCCGGGCATGCAGGTCAGCACCAACGTCGTGACCTACGAGGAGCAGATTCTCGACGCGAACCTCGCCGGCTCGATCATCATCGGTGGCTCGGGCGCGATCGGGGTCGAGTTCGCCTACGTCATGAAGAACTTCGGTGTCGACGTGACGATCGTCGAGTTCCTCGACCGGATGGTTCCCACTGAGGACGCCGACGTCTCGAAGGAGCTCTTCAAGCAGTACAAGAAGCTCGGCGTCAAGGTGATGCTGTCCACGGCGGTCCAGAATGTCGAGGACACCGGCTCCGGCGTCCGCGTCACCGTCAAGCCCGCACAGGGTGGCGACGAGCAGGTCCTCGAGGCCGACAAGTTCCTCGCCGCCTTCGGCTTCGCCCCGCGCACCGACGGCTACGGCCTCGAGAGCCTCGGGCTCAAGATGACCGATCGTGGCGCGATCGAGGTCGACGGTCGGTGCCGCACCAGCGTGCCCAACGTCTACGCCATCGGCGACGTCACCGGCAAGCTCATGCTCGCGCACACCGCCGAGGCCATGGGCGTCGTCGCCGCCGAGACGATCGGCGATGCCGAGACGATGGAGCTCAACTACGACATGATTCCGCGGGCGACGTTCTGCCAGCCACAGATCGCGTCGTTCGGCTACTCCGAGGCCCAGGCCAAGGAGAAGGGCTACGACGTCAAGACGGCGAGCTTCCCCTTCTCGGCCAACGGCAAGGCGCGCGGCATGGCCGAGGGCGTCGGCTTCGTCAAGATCGTGGCGGACGCGGAGCACAACGAGATCCTCGGCGCGCACATGATCGGCCCCGAGGTGACCGAGCTGCTGCCCGCGCTGACGCTGGCCCAGCAGTGGGACCTCACCGCCGACGAGGTGGCCCGCAACGTCTTCGCGCACCCCACGCTGAGCGAGGCGATGAAGGAAGCCGTCGAGGGCATCGTCGGCCACATGATCAACCTCTGAGAGCCACCTCGAGAGACCGTATGCCGCTGGGCTCAGCCCCGCACCCGAGGGTGACCTCAGGTGCGGGGCTGAGTCGTGTCACACCGCCAATGCCCCGGGTGCGATCTCGTCGAGCGGCTGACGCCGTGCCTCCTTCTGCTCCCCGTCGGGGCCTCACGGTCTCTCTGCGCCGCGACCTCGGCCGCCGCCAAGCAGGGGGAGCGGTCCCCGTGGCTGGCCGCGGAACTCGCGGGGACGCAGACTCCGCTCTGGGGCCCGGACCCGGTGGGGCGAGTGTGGATGGCGGGGCCACTCGAGTGGGACCCCGGTGTGGATGATGGGGCCACTCGAGCTGGTGGGGGGCGGTCAGCCGCCGGAGGGCTCGGCCACCTCGGCCCGGTCGACGTCGCCCTCGAGGTAGGTGGCCGTGGCGCGGGCCAGCAGCGGGTCCACCCGAGGGTCGTCGGCCCGGACCCGCTCGACGAGGGCCCTACGTAGCCTCGGCTCCCAGAACTTCTTGAGGTGGGTCGCGAGTGCTGTCGCGCCCTCGTCGGCGGGCAGGTGGTGCAGGGCGCGAGCGATGTCGTTGCCCAGGCGGATCTCCGGGGGCAGCTCCGCGCTCATCGCGAGGCCACCGCCTCCGAAGCCTGGGCGAGCGCCTCGTCGCCGGCGTTGGCCACCCCGACCTGGACGGCCGTCACCTTGTATTCCGGACAGTTGGTGGCCCAGTCGGAGTTCTCCGTGGTGACGACGTTGGCCCCCGTCACGGGGTGATGGAAAGTCGTGTAGACGACACCGGGCTGCATCCGCTCGGACACGACGGCGTGCAGGGTGGTGGTCCCGACCCGGCTGGTCAGCTCCACCCGGTCCCCGGTCCGGATCCCGCGCACCTCAGCATCGGCCGGGTGGATCTCGAGGACGTCCTCCGGGTGCCAGGTCTCGTTCGCGGTCCGGCGGGTCTGCGCCCCGACGTTGTACTGCGTCAGGATGCGGCCCGTCGTGAGGATGAGCGGGAAGCGACGGCTCGTCGTCTCGGTCGTGGGGACGAAGACGGTCGGCACGAGCTTGCCCTTGCCCCGGACGAACTCACCGATGTGCATCGTCGGCGTCCCGTGGGGAGCCTTGTCGTTGACCGGCCACTGGAGGCTGCCCTCGGCGTCCAACCGCTCGAAGGAGACTCCGGCGAAGGTCGGCGTGGTGGCGGCGATCTCGTCCATGATGGCGCCGGCGTCGGGATAGGACATCGGGTAGCCCATCGCGGTGGCGATGTCGCACACGACCTGCCACTCGTCCTTCCCGGTGCGGCTGGGCAGCACCGGCCGGACGCGGTTGAGGCGGCGCTCGGCGTTGGTGAAGGTGCCGTTCTTCTCGAGGAACGACGTGCCGGGCAGGAACACGTGGGCGTACTTGGCCGTCTCGTTGAGGAAGAGGTCCTGGACGACCACGAGCTCCATCGACGTCAGCGCCTCGCGGACGTGGTTGAGGTTGGGGTCGGACTGGGCGATGTCCTCACCCTGGACGTAGAGGCCCTTGAACGACCCGCCGATCGCGGCGTCGAACATGTTGGGGATCCGCAGGCCCGGCTCCGGGTCGAGCGTCAGGCCCCACAGCGACTCGTAGATCGCGCGGACGTCGTCGAGGCCGACGTGACGGTAGCCGGGCAGCTCGTGCGGGAACGAACCCATGTCGCACGACCCCTGGACGTTGTTCTGCCCACGGAGCGGGTTGACGCCGACGCCCTCGCGCCCGACGTTGCCCGTCAGCATGGCGAGGTTGGCGAGCCCCATGACCATCGTCGAGCCCTGGCTGTGCTCGGTCACGCCGAGCCCGTAGTAGATCGCGGAGTTCGGGCCCGCGGCATAGAGCCGGGCCGCCGCCCGCAGCTCGGCCGGGTCGATGCCGGTCGCTGCAGCGGTCGCCTCCGGTGAGTTCTCCTCACGGGCAATGAACTCGAGGTAGTCATCAACTCCCTCGCACCGGGCTCTCATGAAGGCCTCGTCGTGCAGCCCCTCGGTGACGATGGTGTGCGCCATCGCGTTGACGAAGGCGACGTTGCTGCCCGGCAGCAGGGGCAGGTGGTGCGCTGCCTCGACGTGGGGAGACCGGACCAGGTCGATCCGACGGGGATCGGCCACGATGATCTGGGCGCCCTCGCGCAGACGTCGCTTCATCCGCGACCCGAAGACGGGGTGGGCGTCGGTGGGGTTGGCTCCGATGAGCAGCATGACGTCGCAGTGCTCGACCGAGGCGAAGTCCTGGGTGCCCGCCGACGTGCCGAAGGTCTGGTTCAGGCCATAGCCGGTGGGGGAGTGGCACACGCGTGCGCACGTGTCGACGTTGTTGTTGCGGAAGGCGGCCCGCACCATCTTCTGGACGACGTAGACCTCCTCGTTGGTGCACCGGGAGGAGGAGATGCCGCCGATGGCACCGACGCCGTGCCGAGCCTGGATGTCCGTGAAGCCGGCGGCCACCCGCTCGATCGCCTCGTCCCAGGTCACCGTCCGCCACTCGTCGTGGATCGAGTCGCGCACCATCGGGGCCAGCTGACGGTCCTGGTGGGAGGCGTAGCCGTAGGCGAAACGGCCCTTGACGCAGGAGTGTCCCTCGTTGGCCCCGCCCGTCTTGCTCGGCACCATCCGCACGACGCGGGTCCCGTCGCCGGATCCCTGCACCTCGGCCCGGAACGAGCAGCCGACACCGCAGTAGGCGCACGTCGTGTCGACCGACCGGGTGGGCATGCCGAGCTCGATCACCGACTTCTCCGTGAGGGCGTCGGTGGGACAGGCCTGCACGCACGCCCCGCAGGAGACGCACTCGGACTCGAGGAAGCTGGGAGCCCCGCTGGCCGAGATCCGGGAGTCGAAGCCGCGGCCCTCGACGGTCAGGGCGAAGGTGCCCTGGACCTCGGCGCACGCGCGCACACAACGCGAGCAGACGATGCACGCCTTCGGGTCATAGGTGAAGTAGGGGTTCGACTCGTCCGGACGGTCGGACAGATGGTTGGCGCCCCCCAGCCCGTAGCGGACCTCGGCCACGCCGACCTCACGCGCGAGCGCCTGCATCTCGCAGTTGCCGCGAGCGCACCCCGGACAGTCGGCCGGGTGGTCCGAGAGGTAGAGCTCCATGACCCCCTGGCGGACCTGGCGGACCTGCTCGGTCTGGGTGGAGACGACCATGCCGTCGGCGCACGGTGTCGTGCACGAGGCCGGGGTGCCCTTGGCGCCATCGATCTCGACGACGCAGAGCCGGCAGGAGCCGAAGGCCTTGAGCGTGTCGGTGGCGCACGCCTTGGGGATCTCGATCCCCGCTTCCTTCGCCGCTCGGAGCACGGACGTGCCCGGGGCGACGTCGACTGCAACACCGTCGATGACGACGTGCGCCGTCCGGGGGCCCGGAACCGGGGGCGTGCCCAGGTCGGGCTCGGGGGAGTAGGTGTCGCGGGTGAGGAAGGTGGTCATGAGGTCCTCCTGTCGAAGTCCTCCGCGAAGTGCCGGATGGCGCTCTGCACCGGCATCGGGGTGAGGCCGCCCATGGCGCACAGGGAGCCCTTGGTCATCGTCGTGCACAGGTCGTCGAGGAGCAGCAGGTTCCGGTCCCGCTCCGTCCCGGCGATGATCCGGTCGAGGGTCTCGACGCCACGTTGCGACCCGACCCGGCACGGCGTGCACTTGCCGCACGACTCCTTGGCGCAGAACTCCATGGCGAAGCGCGCCATCCTGGCCGCGTCGAAGGTGTCGTCCCAGACGACGACCCCGCCGTGGCCGAGCATGCCGCCTGCCTCGAGCAGTGCTTCGTAGTCCATCGGGACGTCGAGCGCGGCGGCCGGGAGGTAGGCGCCCAACGGGCCACCCACCTGCACCGCGCGCACCGGCCGACCGCTGGCGGTGCCGCCGCCGTAGTCCTCGACGAGCTCGCGCAGCGACACCCCGAAGTCGGTCTCGACGACCCCGCCCTGCCGGATGTTGCCCGCCAGCTGGAAGACCTGCGTCCCGCGGGAGCGCCCCGACCCGAGGGCGGCGTAGGCCGCGCCACCGTCGGCGAGGATCATCGGCACCGCCGCGAAGGTCAGCACGTTGTTGACCACAGTGGGCCGGCCGAAGAGCCCCTCGAGCGCGGGGATGGGCGGCTTGGCCCGCACCTCGCCCCGGCGCCCCTCGAGCGACTCGAGCATCGAGGTCTCCTCGCCGCAGATGTAGGCGCCGGCGCCGAGGCGGACGAAGAGGTCGAAGGACAGGTCGCTGCCCTGGATGCGGTCCCCGAGCCAGCCGTGGGCGTAGGCGACGTCGATGGCCCGGCGGAGCGTGGCCGCTGCCGCGGGGTACTCGGACCGGCAGTAGATGTAGCCCTCACGAGCCCCGACGGCGTGCGCCGCGACGAGCATCCCCTCGATCAGGGTGAAGGGGTCGCCCTCGGCGAGCATCCGGTCGGCGAACGTGCCGCTGTCGCCCTCGTCGAGGTTGCAGCAGACGAACTTGACGTCGGCCGCCGCCCCGAGCACGGTCTGCCACTTGATCCCCGTGGGGAACCCGGCGCCGCCACGACCACGCAGGCCGGAAGCGGTGACCTCCGCGACGACGGCCGCCGGCTCGAGCGTCAGGGCCCGACGTAGGCCGGCCCAGCCCCCGTGCGCCTCGTAGGCGGCGATGTCGGTCGGCGGGATGACGCCCATCCGGGCGAACGACACGCGCCGTTGCCGGGCCAGCCACGGGTGATCCTCGACGACGCCGATGGACGCACCCACCGAGGCGCCCGAGAGCATGCCCTCGGCGACGAGCCCCGCGACGACGCCCGGCGTGACGTTCGGGTAGCCGACCCGCCCGGAGGGGGTCTCCACCTCGACCAGGGGCTCGAGCCACAGCATCCCGCGGGAGCCGGTCCGCACCACGTTGACGCCCTCGTGGCCGGCGAGTGCCTCCGCGACGGCGTCCGCGCCCACGGCCACGGCGCTGGAGTCGGCCGGGACGTAGACGGTGGTCGACGATGCGTTCACCGGACCCACCCCTCGCTCAGGCCGAGCAGCCGCTCGCCGGTCAGCCGCCCCTGGAGCCGGCCGTCCACCATCCCCGACGGGCCGAGGGCGCAGTTGCCGAGGCAGAAGACCTCGTCGACCTCGACGTCGTCGCGCTGCGCAAACGCCTCGCGCGCCTCCGCGAAGACCGCCTCGGCGCCGACGGCCTGGCAGGCCTCGCCCCGACAGAGGTGCACCGTGTGGGCCGGTGCCGGCTCGGTCCGGAAGTCCTTGTAGAAGGAGACGACACCGTGCACGTCTGCCACCGACAGGTTGAGCGTGTCGGCAATCGTCTCGACGTCCTCGCGCGTGATGTGGCCGAGCTCGGCGACGACCGCGTGGAGCACGACCATCAGTGCCCCGCGTTCCCTCGCGTGCTGCTCGGTGAGGCGGCGCACCGTCTCGGTTCGCTGGACATCCAGCCCGCTGCGCGGGCTCGTCGCGTGCGTCATCGTGCTCCCGTCGTTGGGTTCCTCCTGAGTCTATGAAGGTCCGAAGCAGAACGCACCCGGGGGCCCCGTGGAGGCCGGGAGCCGGGGGAGGGCATGGAGAAGCCCCCGCCGGAGCGGGGGCTCTTCCAGGTTCACGAGTGGGCGTTAGTACCAGTACTTGCGTCCGCCGACCGCGCGGCCGGTCGCCCCGAGGATCCAGAGGACCACACCGACGACGATCAGGATCGTGCCGATCGTGGTGAGGATCGGGATGTTGGCGAACATGCCGATGAGCAACAGGATGAGTCCGAGGATGATCATGTGGTGATTGCTCCTTTTGAGTTGTGGCCCCGAGCACCGTCCACGTACCCGCGCCCTCACGCATACAAACAGCACCATTGCCACCCTCTCGCGCGCTACCCCCCGCGGTCGTGGCCCATCGGGCAGGACGACGAGGCCGTATGCCGCTCAGCCGGCTCCGCGGGCCACCTGACCGCCCAGCGAGCCCAGCGGCATACGGCATGATGTCGACGAGCAGGGGAGCCCGCGTGCCGACGATTAGGGCAGGTGGGAGCCCCGCTGTTACGCTTGGCGATGCCGTTTGACCGGCCGCGGACAGAGAGCGCCCAGGTGGACATGCCCTGGAGCACCGCGCAACGAGAAGAGAAGGAGTCGGTCATCCATGCCATTGGAAGCTGACGTGAAGAAGCAGATCATGGCCGAGTACGCCACGAAGGACGGCGACACCGGCTCCCCCGAGGTGCAGATCGCGATGCTGACGCAGCGCATCAAGGACCTCACCGAGCACGCTCGGGCCCACAAGCACGACCACCACAGCCGTCGTGGTCTGCTCCTGCTGGTCGGCCGCCGCAAGCGCATGCTGCGCTACCTCGAGGCGACCGACATCGAGCGCTACCGCGCGCTGATCAAGCGCCTCGGCCTGCGTCGATGAACACGTGACGAAAGGCGGTCACCGCAGCATTGCGGTGACCGCCTTTCGTCGTCGTGCGGCGACCTCGACCCCGTCGGGTGGGGCCGGCGCACGGATGGAAAACCCCGCACACAACGACGATGTGCGAGGGCACGAAGAGAGAAAGAAAGCGAGGGCCCCTACATGGAGGGTCCAGACATCACCTTCACCGAGGCCGTCATCGACAACGGCAGCTTCGGCACCCGCAAGGTCCGGTTCGAGACCGGACGGCTGGCCAAGCAGGCCGGCGGAGCGGTCGTCGCGTACCTCGACGAGGACACGATGATCATGTCGACCACGTCCGCCGGCAAGACGCCGAAGGACCAGTTCGACTTCTTCCCCCTGACGGTCGACGTCGAGGAGCGGATGTACTCGATCGGCAAGATCCCCGGCTCGTTCTTCCGCCGCGAGGGTCGCCCGACGACGGACGCCATCCTCACCTGCCGCCTCATCGACCGGCCGCTGCGCCCCACCTTCAAGAAGGGGCTGCGCAACGAGGTCCAGGTCATCATCTCGGTGTTCGCCCTGAACCCCGACCACCAGTACGACGTGCTCGCCATCAACGCCGCGAGCGCCTCCACGCAGATCTCCGGTCTGCCCTTCTCCGGCCCCATCGGTGGCGTGCGCGTCTCGCTCATCGACGGCCAGTGGGTCGCCTTCCCGAACTTCTCCGACATCGAGCGTTCGGTCTTCGACATGGTCGTCGCCGGCCGCGTCGTGGGTGACGACGTCGCCATCATGATGGTCGAGGCCGAGTCGACCGAGTCGACCTGGAACCTCGTCAAGAACGAGGGCAAGCAGGCGCCGACCGAGGAGGTCGTCGCCGAGGGCCTCGAGGCGAGCAAGAAGTTCATCAAGGTGCTGTGCGAGGCCCAGGCCGAGCTCGCCGCCCAGGCGGCCAAGCCGGTCGAGGAGTTCCCGGTCTTCCTCGACTACGAGGACGACGTCTTCGCTGCCGTCGAGTCCGCCGCGTCGGCTGACGCCGCCGCCGCGCTGACGATCGCCGGCAAGACCGAGCGTGAGGACCGCCTCGACGAGATCAAGGCCGCCGTCAAGGCGCAGCTCGCCGAGCAGTTCGAGGGGCGCGACAAGGAGATCTCCGCCGCGTTCCGCTCGCTCCAGAAGAAGCTCGTCCGCCAGCGCATCCTGCGCGACAAGGTCCGCATCGACGGCCGTGGCCTCGCCGACATCCGCGCCCTCGGCGCCGAGGTCGAGGTCCTGCCGCGCGTGCACGGCTCGGCGATCTTCGAGCGCGGCGAGACGCAGATCATGGGCGTCACGACGCTCAACATGCTCAAGATGGAGCAGCAGCTCGACACCCTCAACCCGGTGACGCGCAAGCGCTACATGCACAACTACAACTTCCCGCCCTACAGCACGGGTGAGACGGGCCGGGTCGGCTCGCCGAAGCGTCGCGAGATCGGCCACGGTGCGCTCGCCGAGCGTGCCCTCATGCCGGTGCTGCCGACGCGCGAGGAGTTCCCCTACGCGATCCGCCAGGTGTCCGAGGCCCTCGGCTCCAACGGGTCGACGTCGATGGGCTCGGTCTGTGCGTCCACGCTGTCGCTCCTCAACGCCGGTGTGCCGCTGCGCGCGCCGGTCGCGGGCATCGCGATGGGTCTGGTCTCCGACGAGGTCGACGGCGAGACGCAGTACGCCGCGCTGACCGACATCCTCGGTGCCGAGGACGCCTTCGGCGACATGGACTTCAAGGTCGCCGGCACCAAGGAGTTCGTCACGGCGATCCAGCTCGACACGAAGCTCGACGGCATCCCGGCCAACGTCCTGGCCGGCGCGCTGACGCAGGCCCGTGACGCGCGCCTGCACATCCTCGACGTGATGGCCGAGGCCATCGACGTGCCGGACGAGATGAGCCCCTACGCACCGCGGATCATCACGGTGAAGGTCCCCGTCGACAAGATCGGGGAGGTCATCGGCCCGAAGGGCAAGATGATCAACCAGATCCAGGACGACACGGGCGCCGACATCTCCATCGAGGACGACGGCACCGTGTTCATCGGCGCGGTCGACGGCCCGTCCGCCGAGGCGGCTCGCGCGGCGATCAACGCCATCGCGAACCCGCAGATGCCCGAGGTCGGCGAGCGCTTCCTCGGCACGGTCGTCAAGACGACGACCTTCGGCGCGTTCGTCTCGCTGCTGCCCGGCAAGGACGGCCTGCTGCACATCTCCGAGGTGCGCAAGCTCGTCGGCGGCAAGCGGATCGACAGCGTCGACGACGTCGTCAAGGTCGGCCAGAAGATCCAGGTCGAGCTCAAGGAGATCGACCCGCGCGGCAAGCTCTCGCTCGCTGCCGTCCTCCCCGAGGGCGAGCAGGCGGCCGAGACGTCCGACGCGAAGGACGAGGCTCCGGCCGAGGCCTGATCCGCTCCGGTCCACCGGATCGTCCGTGTGGCCCGTCACCCCTCGGGGGTGGCGGGCCACACGCCGTTGTCCGTATGCCGCTGGGCTCGGTTGCGCTCGTCGATAGGGTTTGGCTCGTGGCGGAGATCAAGGTGGCAGTCATCGGTGCGAGCGGCCGGATGGGGTCCGAGGCGGTCCGGGCCGTCGAGGCGGCGGAAGGGCTGCGGCTCGTCGGCGCCTACGGTTCGGGGGACGAGCTCGGTGACCTGGCCGGGGCGGACGTCGCGGTCGAGCTGACCGTCCCCGCTGCGTCCCCCGGCAACGTCGCGCACTGCGTGGAGCGGGGGATCCACGTCGTCGTCGGCACCACCGGCTGGGACGAGCCGCGGATCGCTGCACTGCGCGGGCAGCTCGACGCTGCCCCGCCGTCGAGCTCCGGCACCGGTGTCGGGGTGCTCATCGCCCCGAACTTCGCCATCGGCGCGCTGCTGATGATGTCCTTCGCGGCAAAGGCGGCTCCCTACTTCGAGTCGGTCGAGGTCATCGAGCTGCACCACCCGAACAAGGTGGATGCGCCCAGCGGGACCGCGGCGCGGACCGCGGGGCTGATCGGCGCGGCTCGTGACCACGCCGGGCTCCCGCCCGTACCCGACGCGACCACCCACGACCCGGATGGGGCGCGCGGGGCCCAGCTCGGCGGCATACGAGTGCACTCGGTCCGGCTGCGGGGGCTGGTCGCCCACCAGGAGGTCCTCTTCGGCAACGCGGGTGAGCAGCTGACGATCCGGCACGACTCGTTCGAGCGGGCGTCGTTCATGCCCGGCGTCATCGCTGCGGTGCGTGCGGTCGCCGACCACCCCGGCCTGACCGTGGGCCTCGAGAAGTACCTCGGGCTCGACTGAGGTCTGCGGCCCGGATCGGGCCTGTGGACAACCGAACTCGTCGTTCGCGCCCGCTCCCTAGGCTCTGATCGACCGGCGGCACCAGGGGTCCGTCGGCGCAACGATCGGAGCTCTTCATGAAACGTGTCCTGCCCGTGCTGGGCTGGATCATCGGGGTCGTTCTCATGGTCAGTGGGGGAGCCGTCGCCGGCTCGGTGGGTCCGGATGACCTCCTCGAACTGCCCGCCAAGCCGTTGCCGGCAGGCACCCGGGTGATGGTCACCGAGCCGGGACTGCTGGCCTACCGTGCGACGACGGTTCAGGTCCGGGTGACGGCCGAGCAGGGCGAGGCCTTCGTCGGGGCGGCACACCCAGTCGACGTGACGAGCTATCTCGGCACGGCGCACGCTCTTCGGGTGCAGCGGATCGAGCCCACCGGAGAAGTGGCCGGTCGCCTGGTGGGTGAGCCGGCGGCAGAGCTGCCTGAGAGCCCCGAGGCGCTCGACATCTGGTCCGAGCGGGCCGTGGGGGCCGGCGAGCAGGTCGTCTCCGTCACGCTCGACGGCTCACCGGTGCAGGTCCTGGCCCAGGCTGGTCCGGAGGCGGCCCTGACGGTGGGCTTCGGGGCGCGGTTGCCCGGGATCTTCGTCCTCGCGCTCACCCTGGCCCTCGTCGGGCTCGGCGTCATCCTCCTGCTCGTCGCGCTACGGCTGCGACGGCGCGGCCGCACCGATCCGACGGCGGTCGGCGTCGCCGGCGAGGCCAAGGAGCAGGCCCCGGCCGCGGATCAGCCCGCCGGTGTCGCCCACCGGAGCCGTCTCCTTGCCGGAGCGCTGACGATCACCGCGTCGCTGGCGCTGAGCGGTTGCGTCAGCGTGCCAGAGCCGGCCGTGCTGCCCTCGGAGCTGCGCAAGGTGGCCGTCCCGGCGGACGGCGCGAAGGCGTTGCTCGACGACTACGACCAGCGCAACAACGCCCTCATCGCGGCGCAGGTGAAGAAGCCCGATGCGAAGGCCTGGGCAGCGGTCGACTCCGGGCCGGTCCTCGTCGCCGACCGGTTCGACACGGCCTGGCACATCGCTTCCCGGGAGAAGCGGTCCGTGGTCAGCTTCAGCCACGACGGGGCGGTCGTCCACGCGCCGTCGTTCGGTGCCTATCCGATGTGGGTGATCACCTCGTCGGAGGAAGCGGTCCGGCCCGCTGACCCCAAGCGGCGGGCATGGACGGAGTTCAGCGTGTTCCACCGCGAGAGCGCTCGCCAGCCCTGGACGAACCACATGACCGCCTCTGCAGAGGGGGTCGTGGCTGGTCCCGCACCGGCGGTGGACGCGACCGCGACGTCCGAGCAGGTCACGGCCGCGGGTGAACTCCTCAAGACGGCCGGTCGATACCTGGAGTCGGGCCAGAAGCCCACTCTCGCCGTCGGCGAGCTGGCCAAGCTGCGCAAGGGGTGGACGGAGAAGTCTGCCATCGCCGCCCGCACCATGATCGCCTGCCAGCCATACCGACTCAGCGAGAAGGCGGCGAAGTCGGTCTTCGTCGTTCGCACCGAGGCCGGCTCCCTGATGCTCGGGACGCTGCGCTGCACCGTCACCGTGGTGCCCCCGAAGGGCCACGTCCTCACCTGGAAGCCGGAGATGGCCGACGCACTCGGTGTCGCGGCGGTCCAGACCGACGGGCTCGTCGAGCACCGCTACGTCACCGTGGCCGTGGAGTCCACCTCGTCGGCCCCCCAGGTGCTGGCCGTGGACGTCCGGACGGTTCGTCCGCACGACACCCGCTGACGGCACGGGCCAACCGACCGGACGTTCGGCCCATTGGAGCGGCGCTCCCGCTCAGGGCCGCCCGGACGTCCGGTTGGTCGACCCGTTGTCGGTCTGGCCAGCGCTCGGGGGCATCAGGACCAGCCGGCGAGCCGGAGCAGCGCAGCCGTGGCAGCGCCCAGCACCACGACGACGATGAACGGGGCCCGGAAGAGCAGGGCCACGATGGCGACGCCGACTGCCGCGAGCCGGGCGTCCAGCGTCCACGCACCACCCGCACCCGTGAGCGTCTGGATGGCGACGAGGGCCGCGAGCAGGGCGATCGGCAAGGCGGCGGTGACGCGCTTGACATGCGGCTCGGCCAGCAGGTCGGCGGGCACGAGGTAGCCCGCGAGCTTGAGCCCGAACGCGATCGCGGTCGCGATGAGCAGGGCCACCCACATCGTCATGACGGCACCTCCGACCCCGGCGACACAGCGCCGGACTCCGCCCGCGCTGACCCCCGCGGCTGTCGCCACGCGATGAACGCCGCGAGCGCCGCCACGATGACCGGCACCCCGGGCGGCGTCGCCGGCGCCAGCAGCACCGCGACGACGGCGGCGACAACGGCGATGCCCACCGCGTCCCGGTTCTTCAGTCGAGGCCAGAGCAGCGCCGTGAAGGCGGCGCACGCCGCGGCGTCGAGCCCCCACGTCTTCGGGTCACCCAGGGCGTTGCCGACGACGGCGCCCACGAGCGTGGTGAGGTTCCACAGGACGAAGACCGAGAGCCCGGTCAGCCAGAATCCCAGGCGTGCCGCCTTGACGTGCGACTGCGAGACCGCCACCGCGGTGGACTCGTCGATGGTGATGTGGGCCGCCGCCAGCCTCCGCAGGCCGCGCACGCCGAGCAGCTGCGTCAGCTCCAGCGCGTAGAGGCCGTTGCGGATGCCGAGCAGCGACGAGGCAGCGATGGCCGCAGGGGCCGCGTGCAGACCGGACGAGACGATGCCGATGAAGGCGAACTGTGAGCCACCGGTGAACATCAGCAGCGACAACGCACAGGTCTGCCAGACGTCGAGGCCGGACGCGACGCCCAGCGCGCCGAAGCTGATGCCGTAGGCGCCGGTGGCGATCCCGACGGACAGGGCCTCCCGGACGACAACCCGGCGTTCCTCGGCCGGCAGCACCTCGGCCGTCACTGCGACGCCCCAGCCCCGGGCTCGGGCTCGGGCTCCGCCACCGCCGCCGAGAGACGGACCTCCGTCGCGGTCTCACCTGCAGGTCCCACGACGCGCTCGCGGTGGGCACCGTCCGGCTCGAGGCCGGCAGCGACGAGGAAGGCCCGCACCTCCTCGGCCGAGGCGAGCGGCCATGCCGTCAGGGTGCCGCGGCCGCGCGCCCGCGCGGTGTCGACGACGGCGTGGAGCAGGCGCGAGCCGTGGCCCTGCCGCCGGGCGTCCGGGTGCACTCCGAGGACGAGCAGCTCGGCCGTCTCGTCGTCGGCGTCGGGGTCGTTCGACGCTCCGACGGCAGCGAAGCCCACCACCTGGTCACCGGCGCACGCGACGAGCAGCACGCCGTCGCCCGCTGCCTCGCCCTCCAGTGTCGTCCGCCAGGCGCTCGCGAACGACTGGGGCTGGAACTCGGCGGTGACCTCGGGAGCGAGCACAGCGGCATACGCCTCCCGGAAGACCACGGCCTGCACGAAGCCGACGGCGGGCGCGTCCGAGACGCGCGCGACCCGCACGCTCGCGTCGGCAAGGGGGCCCTGCGGGTGGCTGTGGTCATGACCGTGGTCGTGCGAATGGCTCACCCCCGCATGGTCTCAGGCGGCCGGGCCCGCCCAGAAAGGCCACTTTGGTGTGAGTGGCGCCCATCTCGCATACTGGACGCATGTATGGCAATGACGTCATCGACCCGAACGAGCCGTTGAACGCGGCAGAGACGGGAGCCTACGACGAGGCACTCGCGCACGAGGACCACCGCGAGCACGTCGGAGGTGACTTCGATGCACTCATTGCCGCAGACCAGCGGATCGAGCCGCGGGACGCCATGCCCGACGACTACCGGCAGACGCTGATCCGGCAGATCGCCCAGCACGCGCACTCCGAGATCATCGGCATGCAGCCCGAGGGCAACTGGATCACCCGCGCTCCCAGCCTGCGCCGCAAGGCGATCCTCATCGCCAAGGTCCAGGACGAGGCGGGCCACGGGCTCTACCTCTACAGCGCCGCCGAGACCCTCGGCATCGACCGGGCCGAGCTGCTCGACCGCCTCCACGACGGCAAGCAGAAGTACTCCTCGATCTTCAACTACCCGACGCTCACCTGGGCCGACTGCGGCGCCATCGGCTGGCTCGTCGACGGCGCGGCGATCATGAACCAGGTGCCGCTCTGCCGCTGCTCCTACGGTCCCTACGCCCGCGCGATGATCCGCGTGTGCAAGGAGGAGTCGTTCCACCAGCGGCAGGGCTTCGAGATCCTCTGGAACCTCATGCGCGGCACCGAGGCGCAGCAGGCGATGGCCCAGGACGCCGCCGACCGCTGGTGGTGGCCGGCGCTGATGATGTTCGGCCCGCCCGACACCGGTGAGGCCGCCAAGGGCGGCCACACGGCCCAGTCGATGGCCTGGGGAATCAAGCGGTTCTCCAACGACGACCTGCGCCAGAAGTTCGTCGACATGATGGTGCCGCAGGCGGAGAAGCTCGGCATCGTGCTGCCCGACCCCGACCTGAAGTGGAACGAGGAGCGCGGCCACTACGACTTCGGCCCGATCGACTGGGACGAGTTCTGGCGCGTGCTGCGCGGCGACGGCGCATGCAACGCCGAGCGCATCGCCCACCGGCGCCGCGCCCACGAGGACGGCGCCTGGGTCCGGGAAGCCGCCAACGCCTACGCAACCAAGCAGGCAGCGAAGCAGAAGGAGAGTGCTGCGTGACCGAAGCTCCCGAGAGCTCGACCGAGAAGAGCTGGCCGCTCTGGGAGGTGTTCGTCCGTGGCAAGCGAGGGCTCTCGCACGTCCACGTCGGCTCGCTCCACGCCCCCGACGCGCAGCTGGCCCTGCGCAACGGTCGCGACCTCTACACCCGCCGCCAGGAGGGCGTGTCGATCTGGGTCGTGCGGGCCTCCGACATCGTCGCGAGCAGCCCGGAGGAGAAGGACTCCTTCTTCGACCCGGCCGCTGACAAGGTCTATCGCCACCCGTCGTTCTACGAGGTCCCCGAGGACGTGGAGTACCTGTGACCGAGGTTGCAGCGCAAGCGAGCCCAGCGGCATACGTCCTGGGTCTGGCGGATGACGCGATGGTCTACGCGCAGCGGCTCGCCGAGTGGATGAGCAACGCGCCGCAGATCGAGGAGGACATGGCGCTGGGCAACATCGCGCTCGACCTGCTCGGGCAGGCGCGGGCGCTCTATCCGCACGTCGGCACCCTCGACGGCACGGGCCGCAGCGAGGACGACTTCGCGATGGTGCGCGACGAGCGGGACTGGCGCAACGTGCACCTCGTCGAGCAGGAGCGCGGCGACTTCGGGCAGGAGATGGCGCGACTGCTGTGGTTCGCGACCTACCAGCGGGAGCTGTATGCCGCTCTGCTCGCTTCGAGCGACCCCGTCCTCGCGGGGGTGGCGGGCAAGGCGCTCAAGGAGGTGCGCTACCACCTCGACCACGCGGCCCTGTGGGTCGTGCGGCTCGGTGACGGCACCGAGGAGTCGCACACGCGGATGCAGGCGGCGCTCGACTCGGTGCTGCCCTACCTGCCCGAGCTGTTCTTCGACGACGAGGCGTCCGTCGCGGCCGCCGAGTCGGGGATCGGGGTGCTGCCGTCCTCGCTGCACGAGGCGGTCACCACCCACGTCGCCGCCGTGTGCCAGGAGGCGACGCTCGACCTGCACGCCCCCACGTGGCGCGCGCGGGGCGGCCGCGCGGGGATCCACTCGAAGCCCATGGGCTACCTGCTCGCCGAGATGCAGCACATCGCGCGCTCCCATCCCGGCGCCACGTGGTGACCGCGGTGCTGGCCGTGTCGAGGACGACTGTCGCAGAAGCGATCTCCCGGATCCCGGACCCCGAGATCCCGGTGATCTCCATCGCTGACCTCGGGATCCTGCGCGACGTCTCGGTCGACGAGGACGCCCGCACCGTCGTCGCCACGATCACACCGACCTACTCCGGCTGCCCGGCCATGGAGGCCATCGCCGACCGGATCCGCTGGGAGGCGGACGCTCACGGCTACCGCTCCGAGGTCGTGACCCAGCTGTCACCCGCCTGGACCACCGACTGGATGACTGCCGCCGGCCGAGAGGCGTTGGCGCGCTTCGGCATCGCCCCTCCCGGGCCCTCAGCGGAGGGCGGAGGCCCGTCGCGGGGACCCGTGTCGGTCCAGCTCCAGCGCCACGTCGTCGCCTGTCCCCATTGCGGCTCCGACGACACCACCGAGATCGCCCACTTCGGCTCGACCGCGTGCAAGGCCCTGCGCCGCTGCGACGCGTGCCGCGAGCCCTTCGACGAGTTCAAGGCCATCTGAATGACCGACCTGACCACCGAGGGCGCACCCGCCCGCCATCGGGCCCGCTTTCACGACCTGACCGTCGCCGACGTCGAGAGGTTGACCGACGAGTCCGTCGCGATCACCTTCGCCGTGCCGCCGGAGCTCGCCGACGATTACCTCTTCGAGCCCGGTCAGCACCTGACCATCCGCGCCGTGCTCAACGGTGAGGAGGTCCGGCAGTCGTACTCCATCTGCCAGTCCCGCGCCACGGCGGCTGCCACCGGGACACTGCGGGTGGCCGCGGCACGTGTGCCCCAGGGACGCATGTCCACCTGGCTCAACGACGTCGTCGCCCCCGGCGATGTGCTCGAGGTGATGACCCCGCTCGGCAGCTTCACCTGCGCGACGCAGCCCGGCGCGGCCCGACACCACGTCGCCATCGCCGCCGGCTCCGGCATCACCCCGGTGATGGCCCTGCTCAGCACGGCGTTGGAGGAGGAGCCGGCGTCCCGGGCGACGCTGCTCTACGGCAACCGCCGGACGAGCACGATCATGTTCCTCGAGGAGCTCGAGGACCTCAAGAACCGCTTCCCCGGCCGGTTCCACCTCATCAACGTGCTGTCCCGGGAGCTGCAGGACGTCGAGCTGTTCAGCGGCCGGCTCGACCCGGAGCGCCTCGAGCGCATCTTTGGCGCACTCGTGCCAGTCGGCTCGGTGGACGAGTGGTATCTGTGCGGCCCCTTCGGTCTCGTCACCGGCGCCGAGGCGCTGCTCAAGGAGCGCGGAGTCGACCCGCACCACATCCACCACGAGATCTTCCACGTCGAGGACGGGACCGAGCCGAAGCGCAAGGTCGTCGTCGACGAGGCCGCGCCGCCCGCGGCGACCGTGACCGTCAACCTCGACGGGCGCACCACCGTGATCCCCATGCCGAGCCGCGAGGAGACGATCCTCGACGCGACGCTGCGCGCTCGTCCCGATGCGCCCTACTCCTGCACCAACGGCGTGTGCGGGACGTGCCGGGCCCGGCTCGTCTCCGGGGAGGTGCAGATGGAGCGGAACTACGCCCTCGAGCCGGAGGAGGTCGCGGCCGGGATCGTGCTGGCCTGCCAGAGCCACCCGGTCACGGACGAGGTGTCCCTGGACTACGACGCCTGAGCCGAGACCTCGCCTCCGGGGCGCGTCACCGGGCCGGCTGGAGCCCCGCGTACCTCAGCGTGGAACGGTCCGGGCGCAACAGGGGCCGGGCGCCCTAGCCTCGGGCCGCGCGGCAGCACCGCCGCGCCTGCCCCTGGAGGTGCCCCTTGCCCGCTCGCCTGCGCCAGCCCCTGCTCGGCGTCGTCGCGACGACCGCCGTGATCCTCGCCGCGCTCGTCTTCATCTCGTTCTTCTCCTGGCCCACCTTCGGGGGCTGGGTGTCGTTCGCGCTCATGTGCGCGATCCCCGTGAGCATCGTCATCGGGGTGTTCTGGCGCGGGGCCGTGCCGGCGTCGATTGCCGCGCGGCCCCAGCCGGTGCGGGGACTGCTGTTCCTCGTCCTGACCGCGGCCGTCGCGGCTGTCATCGCGGTGGTGCACCTCGCCACCATCGGCGGCGGGGTCACGCCCCCCGTCCCGATGGTGATCCAGGCGATCATCACGTCGGTCGTGGCAACCTTCTTCCTCGCGATCGTGTGGGGCGGCTGGCCCTGGTCGCTCGTGCGCACCCGGCTCGTCGGCGGCTTCGGTCTCCTCGTGACGGCCTACGTCGTCAACGCCGTCCTCTTCTACGTGCTCTTCGACTACGGGTTCGCCAAGGGTGCGCCGTTCTACCAGCCCTCGCTCGACCCGGGTGGGCTCTTCAACGCCTGGGACATGACGGTCCTCGCCGTCACCGCGCTCGCCGTCATGTTCCTCTTCCTCCACTTCGACCTGTGGCCGCTGACCCGGTTCGGTGCGGTCATGCGCCAGCCGGTCCTCGGCATCGTCTGGACGCTGGCCTCCGTCGTCATCGGCGGCGCCCTCTTCTGGGTCGGGACCCGCGGGCTCGGGATGGACGCGCCGGTGTTCCTCGTGCGAGTGCCGATCCCGTTCATCTTCGGCTCGGTCATCCTGCTCAACATGCTCCAAGGGTCTCTGTTCGGCAGCCTCCGTGGGCCGGTCAAGGGTCTGGCGAGCGCAGCGGCCGCAGCCCTCGTCGGCAGCGTTCTCGCGCTCGCGTACGCCGCGGTGATGCCGCTGGTGACCGGTGACCTGCCCTCGGGAGCCCCTGGCTTCGATGCCGAGCTGTGGCTGGCCAATGCGCTCCTCGCCGTGACCTTCCCGGCCATGGCCTGGGCGGGCGACTTCTTCGGGCTCTGGCCACTCGTCCGAGACACGGCCCCGGAGCCTGAGCGCGCGCCCGACCCGGCCGTCGCCGACCGAGCGGCCTGACTTTCGTCAGGCCGGTGTGTGCCGCGACTGGGGCCGGGAACCCGGTCGCGGCACACACCCTGAGCGGGTACGGCGGGATGTCAGTGGGCCGGGCTAGGCTGCGGCTGTGCGGCAGTACCTCGACCTCCTCGACCACGTCCTGACCCACGGCCAGGAGAAGTCCGACCGGACCGGCACGGGCACGCTCAGTGTCTTCGGGCACCAGATGCGGTTCGACCTCGCGGACGGCTTCCCGGCCATGACGACCAAGCGGCTGCACCTGCGCTCGATCATCGGCGAGCTGCTGTGGTTCTTGCGGGGTGACACCAACGTCCAGTGGCTGCAGGAGCGTGGCATCTCCATCTGGGACGAGTGGGCCGACGAGAGCGGCGACCTCGGGCCGATCTACGGCTACCAGTGGCGGTCCTGGCCGACACCCGACGGCCGGCGCGTCGACCAGATCGCCAAGGTGATCGAGCAGATCCGCACCAACCCGGACTCGCGGCGGCACATCGTGTCCGCCTGGAACGTTGCCGACGTCGACGACATGGCGCTGCCGCCGTGCCACACGCTCTTCCAGTTCTACGTCCACCCGGCCACGGAGCCCGGTGGGCGCCGGCGGCTCTCGTGCCAGCTCTACCAGCGCAGCGCCGACATCTTCCTCGGCGTGCCGTTCAACATCGCCAGCTACGCACTGCTGACCCAGATGGTCGCCCAGCTGACGGATCTCGAGCCGGGCGAGTTCGTCCACACCTTGGGGGACGCCCACCTCTACCTCAACCACCTCGAGCAGGCCAGACTCCAGCTCACCCGGACCCCGCACCCCCTGCCCACCATGCGGATCACGCCGGGCAAGACGGACATCGACGAGTTCGACCTCGACGACTTCGAGCTGGTCGACTACGTCGCGGATCCCGGCATCAAGGCGCCCATCGCCGTCTGATCCGCAGCGACGTGTCGGCCGCGGCCCGCGACGTTCCGCCGCGGACCTGCGACAGTGGCTCCATGACCAACGTGACGATGATCGCGGCCGTCGGTCGCAACGGCGTGATCGGCGACGGGTCCGCGATGCCCTGGCACCTGCCGGAGGACCTCAAGTTCTTCAAGCGCACCACCATGGGCCATCCGATGATCATGGGCCGCCGCACGTTCGAGACGATGGGCGTGCTGCCCGGGCGGCGCAGCATCGTCGTGACCCGCCAACCCGAGTGGCAGCACGCCGGCGTCGAGACCGCCCACTCGCTCGCGGAGGCACTGAGCCTCGCCGGGCCGGCGGACGAGGTGTTCATCGTCGGCGGGGGAGAGGTCTATCGCGAGGCCATGCCCTTTGCGGCCCGGCTCGTCATCACCGAGGTCGACCGGTCCCCGGAGGGCTCGGTCACCTTCCCCGAGATCGACGAGGCCCAGTGGCAGGAGACCGACCGCGAGGAGCATGACGGCTTCTCCTGGGTCACCTACGCCCGGCGCTGACGATGGCAGCCGGCCGGATCAAAATTCTCGGCGATTCGGTGTAACGCCAGGGTCGGGTGTGCGATGGAAGGGGTGGCGAGGCACTACTCGGACCCCCGAGCGAGTAGTGCCTCGCTTTCTGCGTCCACCTCGGCGTGGTGGGCGTGCGGCCGAAGGGCCCGGGCCCGGGCGCTAACCTTGGCGCATGGCAGACGCACCCAGGCTCGGACGTGTCCTCTCGGCGATGGTGACGCCGATGCGCGCAGACGGATCGGTCGATCTCGACTCCGCCCAGCGCCTCGCGAACCACCTCGTCGACCAGGGGCACGACGGGATCGTCGTGTCCGGCACGACCGGGGAGTCCCCGACAACCACGGCAGCCGAGAAGGAGGAGCTGCTCCGAGCGGTCGTCGCGGCCGTGGGCGACCGGGCCGTGATCATCGCGGGGGCCGGCAGCAACGACACCGCCAAGAGCGTCGAGTCGGTGCAGATGGCGCAGCAGGCCGGCGCCCACGCCGTCCTGGCTGTCACGCCGTACTACAACAAGCCTCCGCAGTCCGGCCTCACCGCACACTTCCTCGCCCTTGCCGATGCGAGCGACCTGCCCGTCATGGTCTATGACATCCCCGGACGCTCGGGCATCGCGATCGCCCGTGAGACGTACCTGCGGATCGCAGAGCACGACCGGATCGTTGCGGTCAAGGACGCCCGCGGCGACCTGTGGCTCGCCAGCCAGCTGATGGAGTCCACCGGTCTGGACTGGTACTCCGGCGACGACGCGATGAACCTCGCCCACTTCGTCAACGGCGCGGTCGGCTTCGTCGGAGTCACGTCACAGACCTGCCCTGCCGTCTACCGCCGCTTCGCCGACGCCGTCGTCGACGGACGCTGGGACGACGCACGAGCGATCCACCGGTCGCTGCACGACATCGTCGACGCGGTGATGTACGTGACCCAGGGCGCCATCATGGCCAAGGCCGCCCTCGCCGAGCAGGGCCTCGTCGAGTCCGCCGCGACGCGACTGCCCCTCGTGGAGGCGACCGGCGAGCAGCGCGCCCAGGTCCGGGCCGCCCTCGCGACGATTGCCTGAGGACGCAGCACCACCCCTACCCCCAGCAGCCGAGCCCACCGACAGGAACCCTGTGAGCCATCCTCACCCCGAGCTGACCGCCCCGCCACCGCTTCCCGACAACGGCCTGAGGGTCGTGGCCCTCGGCGGACTCGGGGAGATCGGCCGCAACATGACCGTCCTCGAGACGAAGGGCCGTCTGCTCATCGTCGACTGTGGCGTGCTGTTCCCCGAGGACCACCACCCCGGCGTGGACCTCATCCTCCCGGACTTCTCGTACCTGCACGATCGTCTGGACGACATCGAGGCGATTGTCCTGACGCACGGCCACGAGGACCACATCGGAGCCGTCCCCTATCTGTTGCGGCTCAAGGGTGACATCCCGCTCATCGGCTCCACCCTGACGCTCGCGCTCGTCGAGGCGAAGCTCAAGGAGCACCGGATCCGGCCCTACACTCTCGCGGTCAAGGAGGGGCAGCGCGAGCGCGTCGGCGCCTTCGACCTCGAGTTCGTCGCGGTGAACCACTCGATCCCCGACGCGCTCGCCGTCTTCGTGCGCACCGAGGCCGGCACCCTGCTGCACACCGGCGACTTCAAGATGGACCAGCTGCCCCTGGACGGCCGGATCACCGACCTCCGCGCGTTCGCCCGGCTCGGCGAGGAGGGTGTCGACCTGTTCCTCACCGACTCGACCAACGCCGACATGCCCGGCTTCACGACACCTGAGCTCGAGATCGCGCCGGCCATCGACAAGGTCTTCCGGCACGCCCAGCGCCGGATCATCGTCGCCTGCTTCTCCAGCCACGTCCACCGGGTCCAGCAGGTGCTCGACGCCGCGGCGAAGGCCGGGCGCAAGGTCGCGTTCGTCGGCCGCTCGATGGTCCGCAACATGGGGATCGCAGCCGAGCTCGGCTACCTCCACGTGCCCGAGGGCATCCTCGTCGACGTCAAGCGGGTCGGCGACCTGGCCGACAACGAGCTGGTGCTCATCAGCACCGGGTCGCAGGGCGAGCCGATGGCCGCGCTCTCGCGGATGGCCAACGGCGAGCACCGGATCAACGTCGGTCCCGGCGACACCGTCCTGCTCGCGAGCAGCCTCATCCCGGGCAACGAGAACGCCGTCTACCGCGTCATCAACGGCCTCATGCGCCTCGGCGCCAACGTCGTGCACAAGGGCAACGCCCGGGTCCACGTCTCGGGGCACGCCAGCGCCGGCGAGCTGCTCTACTGCTACAACATCGTCAAGCCGCGCAACGTCATGCCGGTGCACGGCGAGTGGCGGCACATGTTCGCCAACGCTCAGCTGGCCATCCAGACCGGTGTCCCGGAGCGCAACGTCGTCCTCGCCGAGGACGGTGTCGTCGTCGACCTCGTCGACGGCCACGCCTCGGTCACCGGGGTCGTCGACTGCGGCTACATCTACGTCGACGGCACCAACATCGGCGGCACCGACGAGGCGCTCCTGAAGGACCGGCGGATCCTGCGCGACGAGGGCTTCATCACCTGCATCGTCGTGCTCGACGCCGCCACCGGCAAGATCGCCTCGGGTCCCGAGATCACGGCGCGTGGCTTCGTCGAGAGCGAGGAGATCTTCCAGCAGGTGATCCCCAAGGTCGAACGAGCCATCGAGGAGGCCGTCGCCAACGGCGTGCGGGACGACCAGCAGCTCCAGCAGGTCATCCGTCGAGCCGTCGGCTCGTGGGTGGGCGGCAAGATCCGTCGCCGGCCGATGATCATCCCGGTCGTCCTCCAGGCGTGATCCGGATCGGTAGGGGCGGGCGCGGCACGTCCCGTCGGACCTCGTGGCGTGACGTCGCGATCGGCTTGGCCCTCGTCCTCCTCGGAGTGGTAGGGGCGGCCCGCTGGTTCGACTCGACCGCGCAGCCGGTCGTCATCCTCCAGACGGCCGGACCCTTCGTGGCCATCGGCCTGCTGCTGCTCCTCGTGCTGACTCTGCTGCTCCGGCGGTGGTGGATGCTCGCGCCGGTCACGGTGGCGGTCGCCGTGGCCGCCTGGATCAGCCTGCCCGGCTGGTTTGCGCGCACGGCGCCGGACGCGAAGACCGACCTCACGGTGATGTCCGTGAACCTCTCCTTCGGCATGGCCGATGCCGATCAGGTCGCGGACGCGGTGCGGGCGCGGTCAGTCGACGTGATCGTCGCCACCGAGATCACGCCCGATGCGCTTGCCTCCCTCGAGGAGGCCGGTCTGGGCCGCTGGTTCATCGAGCAGGTGGGTGAGACCCGCCCGGAGTCCTACACCGGCACCATGGTCTTCTCGCGCTTCCCGGTCACCGAGACCACGGGGGACGACCCGGTGGACGCGCACACGCCGAGCCTGCAGCCGGAGGTCGTGGTCGACGTCAACGGCACGCCGGTGCGGGTCAAGGCAGTGCACGTCCCGGCCCCGTTGGCCGGTGACACGGAGCAGTGGCGGGCTGCGCTGCGGGCGCTCGGCACGTGGCGGGACCGGCAGGACGTCGATGAGGCGTTCGTGCTCGCCGGTGACTTCAACGCCAGCCAGGGCCATCCGGCGTTCCGGAGCGTGGCGGCAGGCCTCGACGACGCTCACGAGGTTGCTGGCCTGGGCTGGGTGCGCACCTGGCCCGTCGTCGGTCACCGCATGCCGCCCTACGTCCAGCTGGACCATCTCCTGAGCCGCAGGCTGACAGTGGTCGAGGCCGGACAGACAGCTGTGCACGGCACCGACCACGCCATCGTGTGGGCCGCCTACGCCCTGCCGAGCTGACCCAGCTCCCTACGGACCAGGGCCGTCCCGTTCACCAGGGGCGGACGACCTCACGGTCGCGCGGGTCCAGTCCCTCGACGACCCAGCCGGATCCGTCGTGGGTCCACGCGGAGGCCGGGCCGGCCTCGACGAGCTCCCGGAGCGCCCCGATGAGCCGGTCCACGCCTTCAGCCGTCGAGCCGAGACCGATGCTGGCTCGCACCGCCGTTCCGTGCTCCGTTGACCCGGAGAGCAGCTCGTCCACGAGGAGGTGGGCACAGAACCGCCCGTCGCGCACTCCGACTCCGTGCTCGACCGAGAGGACCTGCGACACGAGCGAGGAGTCGAACCCGCGCACCGTGAACGCAACCACGCCGACGCGGTCGTTCGACTCGTTGAAGATCGACAGCTCCTCGACACCGTCGATCGATCGCAGCCCCTCGCGGAGGCGGGCCAGCAGCTGTGTCTCATGGGCCTCGATGGCCGCCCGGTTGGCGGCGATCGTGGCGCACGCGGCAGCCAGGGCGATCGCCCCGATGACGTTGGGGCTGCCCCCCTCGTGCCGGGCCGAACCGGTCGACCAGGTGACGCCGCTCTCGGCCACGGCGCGCGTCGCACCGCCGCCGCGCAGGTAGGGGTCGCCGCCGTCGAGCCAGTCGGAGCGCCCGGCGAGGACGCCGGTGCCGAAGGGCGCATACGTCTTGTGCCCGGAGAAGGCGACATAGTCGACCTCCCACGCGGCGAGGTCGATCCGCCGGTGCGCCGAGAGCTGTGCGGCGTCGACCGCGATGCGGGCGCCGTGTGCATGCGCCAGCCGGGCGAAGTCCTCGATCGGCCACACCTCGCCAGTCACGTTGGAGGCGGCGGTGATGACGACGAGCCGCTGGCCGTCGGGGCGTGCGGTGAGGGCGTCGGCGAGTCGGTCCCGAGCCTCGGCGACGGTGTGCGGCACGGGGAGGCGGACGGTCCGGTCGTCCCCCCACGGCAGGAGCGTCGAGTGGTGCTCGGACGCGAAGACGACGACCGTGGCATCGTGCCGGAGGGCAGCAGCCAGCAGGGCCCACGAGTCCGTCGTCGTGCGGGTGAAGACCACGGCGTCGTCGGACCGGGCTCCGACGAAGTCGGCAACCTCGGTCCGGGCCTGCTCGTACCAGGCGCTGGTCAGCCGGGAGGCATAACCGGCGCCGCGATGCACGGAGGCGTACGTCTCCAGGGCCCGGTCAACGGCCTCCTTGACCGTGACCAGGGCGGGGGTGGACGCGGCGTGGTCGAGGTTGGCGTAGGTGGTCGGTCCCGACACGGTGGGGACGACCAGCCCGGCGCCCACGACCGCGGGGAGGCTGCCGGGCGTCGTGGTGGCAGCAGGGCGGGTCCGGGTCGTGAAGCCTGCCGGGCCCGCGCCGGCACAACCGGTTGCTGTCGGGCCGTCGAGCGCGCCGGAACGGGTGCTGGGGAGAACTGACATGGGTGCTCCTGGGGTCGGGGGACCCACCGGGTGCAGGTCCGCGCTTGCCGGTCCTCGTCACCACGAACGTGGCGAGGACGGCCTGGTCGTCACCCGGAGCACCCCACCGCGGAGGAGGGTTGCTGGCCAGCGAGCCGGGGCTTGACGCTGGCGCTCATGACCTGCGACGAAGATACGGAGACTCCCGCTGATGTGTCCACCGGGCCGGGCAGGCGTGTCGTCATCTGAGACGTATGCCGCTGGGCGGGCTGTCGCTGTCCGGCCGCCCGACGCAACACGCCCCGCAGCACGGAACTCCCCGTGTTGCTTCACGGAGGAGTTTCCTGCTTCCGGGCGTGTTGCGGGGGGTGGGGGCGGTGGGGTCGCGGGTTGGGGCATAAATGCCGGTGTTGCGCGTGTGACGCGTGAGTTCAGGGGGGTGTGTGTCGTACGGTGCGAACATGGCGACACGTCGGTCCAGCAGCGCACGGCCCGCCTCGTCCTCGACGAGCCGCGGGTCGTCCGGAGCGAGCGGCTCACCGTCGACCCGGACCAAGACCGCGGCCCGCCCGGCTGCGCCCCGCGGCGGCACTCGCACGACCAAGCGTCCGGCGCCGCGAAGCAAGGCAAAGGGCGGAGGCCTGCCACTGCCCGTGCGGGCGGTCCGAAACACCTGGATGGGGGTCTCTCACGTGGCTGGGGGAGCGGTGCGCCGCGTCGGGGCCAGTGCCCGTGACCTCGAGCCGGAGCACCGCCGGGACGGCGTGGGATTCGCCCTCATCGCGCTGGCCATCATCGTCGCGGCTCGCGAGTGGTGGGGCGTCGACGGCATGTTCGGCCAGGGTGTCCACGCCGTCGTCGCCGGCACGTTCGGGCGGATCGCCTACGCAGTCCCCCTGGTGCTGCTCCTGCTGGGCCTGCGGGTGCTGCGTGCCCCCGAGGACGATGCAGCGACGAACCGCATCATCGTCGGGACGATCGCGCTGACCTTCGCCGCGAGCGGGCTGGCCCACATCAGCGACGGCATCCCGAACCCGCCGGACGGCGCGGACGGGATGCGCGCCGCGGGTGGGATCATCGGCTTCCTTGCCTCGAGTCCGCTCGACGCGGCCGTGTCCCGCTACGGCGCGATCGCCATCCTCATCCTCCTCGGCACCTTCGGTCTCCTCGTCATCACGGCGACCCCGGTCAACCACATCCCGCACCGGCTGCGCCAGCTGCGTGACCTCGTGCTGCACCGACCGCACGACGCGGACACCGCCGACGGCTCGGAGGCGGCCGACGAGGCGGGCCCGACGAAGCGGGGCCGGCGCAAGGCGGTCGACCTCAGCGAGCGCGACGGCGACGAGGCGTTCCGTCAGGCAGCGACCAAGGGCGCCGAGGACGAGCCGACGCAGCAGCTGCGTCCGGGGGAGAAGCGGCCCACCGCGCCCGGCGTCCTCGCACCGCGACCGGCGGGTTCGTCGGGAAGCACGCAGGCCATCGACGCCACTGACCCCCGAGCCCACGGCGCGCCCGACACGTCCAGGGTCGGGCCCAAGCCGGAGCTCGTGCCGCCCCCCACGTCGGCGATCCCCTCCAGGGTCGAGCAGCTCTCCCTCGAGGGCAACGTCACCTACCACCTGCCCGACCATGCGATGCTGGCGCACGGCGCCCCGCACAAGACGCGCAGCCAGGCCAACGACAAGGTCGTCGAGTCGCTGACCCACGTCTTCGAGCAGTTCGACATCGACGCCGCCGTCACGGGCTTCACGCGAGGTCCGACGGTGACCCGCTACGAGGTCGAGCTCGGCTCCGGCACCAAGGTCGAGCGTGTCACCGCGCTGTCCAAGAACATCGCCTACGCCGTGGCCTCCGCCGACGTCCGCATCCTCAGCCCGATCCCGGGCAAGAGCGCCATCGGCATCGAGATCCCGAACGCCGACCGCGAGAACGTCGCGCTCGGCGACGTCCTGCGCAGCCAGACGGCCCGGAGCAACGAGCACCCGATGGTCATGGGGGTCGGCAAGGACGTCGAGGGCGCCTACGTCATCGCCAACCTCGCCAAGATGCCGCACCTGCTCGTCGCCGGCGCCACCGGCTCCGGCAAGTCGAGCTTCGTCAACTCGATGATCACCTCGATCCTGATGCGGTCGACTCCGGAGGAGGTCCGGCTCATCCTCGTCGACCCCAAGCGGGTCGAGCTCACCGCCTACGAGGGCATCCCGCACCTCATCACGCCGATCATCACCAACCCGAAGAAGGCGGCCGAGGCACTCGCCTGGGTCGTCAAGGAGATGGACCAGCGCTACGACGACCTGGCGGCCTTCGGGTTCAAGCACGTCGACGACTTCAACAAGGCGGTCCGGGCGGGCAAGGTCAAGCCGCTCCCCGGCTCAGAGCGCCAGCTGACGACCTACCCCTACCTTCTCGTCGTCGTCGACGAGCTCGCCGACCTGATGATGGTGGCGCCGCGCGACGTCGAGGAGTCGGTCGTCCGGATCACCCAGCTGGCCCGCGCCGCCGGCATCCACCTCGTCCTGGCGACCCAGCGTCCCTCGGTCGACGTCGTCACGGGTCTGATCAAGGCCAACGTGCCCTCCCGGATGGCCTTCGCCACGAGCTCGCTCGCCGACTCCCGAGTCGTCCTCGACCAGCCCGGCGCCGAGAAGCTGATCGGCCAGGGCGACGCCCTCTTCCTGCCCATGGGCGCGAGCAAGCCGATGCGAGTGCAGGGTGCCTGGGTCAACGAGTCGGAGATCCACGAGGTCGTCAAGTTCGTCACGACCCAGCTCAAGCCCAACTACGTCGAGAACGTCACGGTCGCCCAGCCGAAGAAGCAGATCGACGACGACATCGGTGACGACCTCGACGTCCTGCTCCAGGCCACCGAGCTCGTCGTGACGACGCAGTTCGGCTCGACGTCGATGCTCCAGCGCAAGCTGCGCGTCGGTTTCGCCAAGGCCGGACGCCTGATGGACCTGTTGGAATCACGCGGCATCGTCGGCCCCAGCGAAGGGTCCAAGGCACGTGACGTGCTGGTCCGTCCCGAGGATCTCGAGCAGACCCTGGCTCTCCTGCGCGGCGAGGACGTGCCGCATCCCAACGACACCACCGGACCGGTCGGTGACGACGAGTCCGGCGTTCCCCTGGACGAGCCGGCGCCGTTCAGCGCGGACCCGACCATCGTCGAAGGTGAGGACGCACCGGAAGCGAGCCCAGCGGCATACGACGAGGCATCGGCGGAAGAACAGCCGGTCCGCACCGCCTCCCTCGTCGCCCAGCGCGGAGAGCGCCGCGCCCACGGCGAGGACGTCGACGACACCGCGAGCGTGCCCGTCGCGGCGTGGCAGCCCGGCGACCTGACGCCCGTCGTCTCCGAGGACGACGAGGAGTCGGAGGACGCCTGGCAGCTCACGGATCGACGCGACGATCGCTGGTGAGGCGTCGGTTGCCGGGACGACCGGCCCGCCGCGGGTAAAGTCCCCGACGTGACTGCATCGCTGGAGCTGTGGCCGTCCTCACCACGGAGGGCGGGCCCCCCGCGCCGACTGGACCGGTGGCGGCGGACCATCGTCGAGACCCCGTCCGGCGTACTGCTCGTCGTCCAGCTCTTGGCGCTGCTGCTCTACCCGTTCCTCCAGACGCTGGAGCTCGGCGAGTTCCGGCAGGCGGGTCACGCCGCCTTCGGGCTGGTGGGGCTCCTCGTTCTCTTCCTCGCGGTCCGCGCCGTGCGGGCGACGCCGGCCCTGACGTGGGTGTCGTTCCTGCTCGGCGGCCCCGTCCTCGTCCTGACCATCGCTGAGTCGGTCTGGCCGGAGAACGGCACCATCGTCTTCTGGTCCGCCCTGCTCCACGCGGCGTTCTACTTCTACACCGGCTATGCCCTGCTCCGTTACATGTTCGCCGACAACTGGGTGACCCGCGACGAGCTCCTCGCGACCGGGGCGACGTTCACCGTCCTGGCGTGGGCGTACGCCTACCTCTACCTCGCGATCCAGTTCATCTGGCCCAACTCGTTCGTCATCCACGGCGAGGACCTGGCCGGCACCCGGACCTGGTACGAGCTGCTGTATCTCTCGATCGCCAACATGACCGGCACGGGGCTCTCGGACATCTACGCCATCACGCCGCACCCGCGGTCGTTCGTGCTGCTCCAGCAGATCACCGGCATGCTCTACGTCGCGCTCGTCGTGGCTCGACTCGTCGGCCTCACCATCGCTCGGTTCCGGCAGAGCTGAGCGCTCCCGTCAGCCCTCCCGTGGGGCGTCGAGCTCCTCGATCGTTCTCAGGCTGGGTGCGTGCGTCGTCTGCAGGTCGCGGGCGACCGCCTCGACGTCGCGCATCACCCGCAGCGTGTTGCCGCGCAGGAGCAGGGCGAGGTCGGTGTCCGACCAGTTCCGCTCGACCAGCGCCGCCACGAGCCGCGGGTAGCCGCTGACGTCCTGCAGGCCGGCCGGGTAGGAGTCCGTGCCGTCGTAGTCGCCGCCGAGGCCGACGTGCTCGATCCCGGCCACCTCGCGCACGTGCTCGAGGTGGGCGACCACGTCCGCGATCGCGGCTTCCGGCTTGGGGTTGTCCTGGACGTGGCCGGCGACGAAGCGCTTGAACGCGAGCCAGTCCTTCGCGTCGACCCCCACCTTCGCGGCCGCTGCAGCGGCCTCGACCCGCCAGGCCGCGACGGTCGGCGACACGAACTCCGGCACGAACGTCACCATGCAGACGCCACCGTTGTCCCGCAGCCGGCCCAGCACGTCGTCGGGCACGTTGCGCGGTGAGTCGCACAGCGCCCGGGCCGACGAGTGGCTGAAGATGACGGACGCCGTGCTCTCGTCGAGGGCGGCGCGCATCGTCGTCGCCGCGACGTGACTCAGGTCGACCATCATCCCGAGGCGGTTCATCTCGCGGACGACCTCGCGCCCGAACTCCGTCAGCCCTCCGACGGCCGGCACGTCCGTGGCCGAGTCGGCCCACGGGACGTTGTCGTTGTGCGTCAGGGTCAGGTAGCGCACGCCGAGGAGATACAGCGCGCGCAGCGTCGCCAGCGATGAGCCGATCGAGTGGCCTCCCTCGGCGCCCAGCAGCGACGCGATCCGCCCCTGGGACCTGGCCACGTCGACGTCGTCAGCGGTCCGCGCGAGAGCCAGCTCAGCGGCATACGTCCCGATCATCCGGTGGACCCCGTCCACCTGCTCCAGGGTCGCGGTCACCGCGGCGTCGCCCTGGAGGGTGCTCGGCACGAAGACCGACCAGAACTGGCCACCGACGCCGCCGTCCCGGAGGCGTGGGAGGTCGGTGACGGTCGTGCTCAGCCGGGAGCGCAGGTCCAGCCGGTCGAAGTCGTAGCCGACCTGCACGCGCGCCTCCCACGGCAGGTCGTTGTGGCCGTCCACGAGGGGGTGCTCGGCGAGGAGGGCATGCGCGTGGGCGAGAGGGTCGGGCATTCAGCCATTGAACACGGTCCCATCTAGAGTGGGTCGCATGACCCCACCCCCACCGGCCGCCGCGCGCAGCGTTGCCCTCGTCACCCTCGGGTGCACGCGCAACGAGGTCGACTCCGAGGAGCTCGCCGGGCGCCTCCAGGCGGAGGGGTGGACACTGGTCGACGACGCCGCCGAGGCCGATGTCGCCGTCGTCAACACGTGCGGCTTCGTCGAGCAGGCCAAGAAGGACTCGATCGACGCACTGCTGGAGGCCTCCGACCTCAAGGACGGCGGCCGCACCCAGGCGGTCGTCGCGGTCGGTTGCCTCGCGGAGCGCTACGGCAAGGACCTCGCCGACCAGCTCCCGGAGGCGGACGCCGTCCTCGGTTTCGACTCCTACCAGGACATGTCGGCGCACCTGCAGACCATCCTCGCGGGCGGGCACGTGCCGAGCCACACGCCGGGGGACCGGCGTCGACTCCTCCCGCTGACCCCCGCGTCGCGCCAGGAGGAGGCCGCGAAGGTCGCCCTCCCCGGCCACGGCAGCACCACCGAGTCGTATGCCGCTGAGCTGGGTCCCGCTCCCGCCAGCGGTCCGCGCGTGGTCCGGGCCCGCCTCGACGGGCGCCCCTGGGCGCCGCTCAAGATCGCGTCGGGCTGCGACCGCCGGTGCTCGTTCTGCGCCATCCCCATGTTCCGCGGCGCCTTCGTCTCGCGCCGGCCCGCCGATGTCATCGCCGAGGCGCGCTGGCTCGCGGGGCAGGGGGTCAAGGAGCTGTTCCTCGTCTCCGAGAACTCCACCTCCTACGGCAAGGACCTCGGCGACCTGGGCCTGCTCGAGAAGCTGCTGCCCGAGCTGACCGCCGTCGAGGGGATCGAGCGGGTCCGGGTGAGCTATCTGCAGCCGGCCGAGATCCGGCCGGGGCTGCTTGAGGCGATGGCCGCGACGCCCGGCGTCGTGCCCTACTACGACATCTCCTTCCAGCATGCGGCGGAGCCGGTGCTGCGGAGGATGCGGCGCTTCGGGTCGCGGCCCGCCTTCCTCGACCTCGTGGCCCGGGTGCGCGCCAACGCCCCCGAGGCCGGGATCCGGTGCAACGTCATCGTCGGCTTCCCGGGCGAGACCGAGGCCGACGTGGCCGAGCTCGAGGCGTTCCTGACCGAAGCACGGCTCGACGTCGTCGGGGTGTTCGGCTACTCCGACGAGGACGGGACCGAGGCCGAAGGCTACGGCGAGAAGCTGCCCGCCGTTGTCATCGCCGAGCGGGTCGACCGCCTGACCCGGCTCGTGGAGGAGCTGACGACCCAGCGCGCCGAGGAGCGGATCGGCGACCACGTCGAGGTCCTCGTCGAGGAGATCGACGAGGACGACGGGCGGCTCGTCGGACGCGCTCCCTTCCAAGGGCCCGACGTCGACGGTCTGACCTACATCGAGCCGGCGCCCGGACAGCGCGCGGCGGTCGGCGACCTGGTCCGAGCCGTCGTGGTGGGCACCGACGGCATCGACCTCGTCGCGGAGGCGGTATGACGGAGCCGCTGCTGCCGCACGGTGAGGGACCCTCGCCGCGCCCGACGGACTGGAACGTGCCCAACGCCCTGACGGTGCTCCGCTTCCTGCTCGTCCCGGTCTATGCGGTGCTGCTCTTCTACGATGGCGGCACCCACCCGTGGTGGCGCTTCTGGGCCTTTGTGGTCTTCGTGCTGGCCGCCGTCACCGACGGCATCGACGGCCGTCTCGCGCGGCGCAACGGCCAGATCACCACCTTCGGCAAGGTGGCCGACCCGATCGCCGACAAGGCGCTGACCGGCACTGCCTTCATCGGCCTGTCCGCCCTCGGCCTCATCTGGTGGTGGGTCACCATCATCATCCTCGTGCGCGAGATCGGCATCACGCTGCTGCGCTTCATCGTCATCCGGCACGGGGTCATGCCCGCAGGTCGCGGCGGCAAGCTCAAGACGATGCTCCAGACCTTCGCGCTCGCCGCGCTGACGCTGCCGCTCGGCGCCTTCCCCGTCTCGGAGGCGTGGACGTGGGCCGCGCATGGAGTCCTCGCGGCCGCGTTCGTCGTCACCGTGGTCTCCGGGGTCGACTACGTCTTCCAGGCCCTGCACCTGCGCGAGAACAGCGAACGGACCCGGCTGCGGCGAGAGGCGCGGGCGGCACGTCGCTCGGACGGCCCGGCGTGATCTCCGGGGCCGACGTCTCCGAGCGTCTCGTCGCGCACCTCACCGAGGCCGGACAGACCGTCGCGTGCGCCGAGTCGCTGACCGCCGGGCTCGTCGCGGCGACCATCGCGGACACGCCGGGGGCGTCGCTCGTCCTGCGCGGGGGCGTCGTCGCCTACGCGGCAGACGTCAAGGTCGGACTCCTGGGAGTGCCCGAAGCCCTGGTGGCCGAGGCCGGCACGGTGGACGCTCGGGTGGCCCGGGCCATGGCGGAGGGTGCGCGCGACGTGCTCGGGGCGACCTGGGGAATCTCGACGACCGGCGTCGCCGGTCCAGGGCCTGCCGAGGGCAAGCCGGCCGGGACCGTGCACGTCGCCGTCGCGGGCCCTTCGGGAACACGGGACCGTGAACTGCGGTTGAACGGTGCGCGTCCTGAGGTGCGGCGAGGTGCAACGGCGGCAGCACTGGAGCTGGCGCTCGAGATGATGACCGCGAACCCCAAACCCCTGCGACCTCCCGAGAGCCACGGGGTACGGTAGGGGCAGAGACACAGAGCTTGGCCCAGCCACGGCTACCGAAGGAGGACGGCATGGCCCTGTTGCGACGTGAGCTCGGAGACGTTCTCCGGGAGCGCCGGCGCGCGCAGGGGCGCACCCTTCGTGAGGTCTCGGCCTCCGCCTCCGTCTCACTCGGCTACCTGAGCGAGGTCGAGCGCGGCGAGAAGGAAGCCTCCTCGGAGCTGCTCGCCTCCATCTGCGGCGCGCTGGAGCTGCCGCTCTCCCAGGTCCTGATCGACGTCTCGTGCCGCATGGCCGAGTCCGAGGGTCTCGCGCCCACGGTGGTCCTGCCCGTGCCGGCAGAGGACGTCGTCGCAGCCTCCGCCGCCTGATTCCCACAGGCAGAGCACCCACCGACCTCGAGCACCGAACGCTGTCAGTTGGCCACGACGCGGAAGGAGAACTCCGCCTCACCGGAACCCGTGGCCGTGATCGCCAGACCCACGGCCCGCATCGACTCCAGGGCCGGGCGCATCTTGGCATCCACCTCGCCCAGGTAGAGCTTCTCGATGGGGTCGAGCTTCACGTAGAGCGCGAAGTCGGCATCGTCGGCGTCCCCGAGGGCAGCCTTGAACGACTCCGTGTCGCCGAGCGAACCTGCAGTCTTGAGCCGGGCGACATAGTCCGGGGTCGTCGAGAGGTAGAGGCGGTCACCCTCGACCTGCTTGGTCAGGATGCCGGCGGCCCCGCTCGCCTCCTCGATGAGCGTCACGACCTCAGCAGCCCGCTCGGCCTGGTCGGTGGTGATCAGCGCGCCCAGCGTCGGCATGCCGAAGCCGAGCACCTGCTCGGGCAGGCTCAGGGTCAAGGACCTGCCGAGCAGGGCCTCCAGGTCGTCGGGCAGGACGAGCCCCAGATCGTCCTCGATGGCGCCGGCCACGTCGTCCATGCCGCTGGCCGAGGCGGCAGCGTTGATGCGCTTCTCCAGCTCCGGCCAGGCCTGCTTCAGCGCGGCCCCGCCGCCTGAGACGTGCACCGCCGCGATGGTGTCGTCAGGAAGGCTGCCGAGCCCTGCCTCGTCACCCGCGGCCGGCTGCAGCGTCTGCGACCCCGCCAGACCTCGCGCGATGCCCGCTATCTCGGCATGACCCGGGTCGAAACGGAGTGCCGCGGCCACCCGGCCCTGTGCCTCGGGCGAGATACCCGGCACGAGCGTCTGGGGCAGCTTGCCCGCGAGCTCCTTCACTGTCTTGCCGAGGTCCCACCACGCCGAGGCGAGACCCTGCTCGCCGAGGGCTGCCATGTCGCCGCTGAACTCGTTCTGCTCGGACAGGCTGCCCTGCTGGATGGCCGCGAGGGTCGCGTCGCCCTGGCCGCCCTTGGTGACGATGACGTAGCCGTCCCTGGTTCGCAGGTCCACGTCGTCGCCGCCCTCGCGACAGTCCCCGAGGCGATCGAGCGTGGAGGTCGCCGCTTCCTCGTCGGACGCCTGCAGGGCCACCACCACGTTGGGTTCCTCCGGCGTGCCTCCGGGTCGCACTCCGAAGCCGATCCGCTCGCCGAGCCACGGGGCGATGTCGCGCGCGAAGTCGAAGGACTCGAGGCAGTCGTCGCCCGACCTGGCCACGGCGAGATCCCAGAGCTTCTCCCGTGCGTCGCCGGACTCGAGCGCCTTGATCTCGGGGACCTCCGCGAGGAAGCGGACCGCGGCGAGCTTCTGGCCGGCGGACGGGTCGATGTCGACCTGCACGTAACCGAACGTGTCGCCCGGCAGGACGTCGGCGGGGCGGGCGCCGCTGCCGTTGAGCTGCTGGACCGCCACGGCGCCGCCCACCCCTGCCAGGAGCACGGCGGCCAGGCCACCGAAGAGGAGCGCCCGGCCGCGCGTGCGAGGGGCCGGAGCGGCCTCCGACCCGGGCTGCGCCGGTGACGTCACGACGTCGGTGAACTCGACGGGTTGTGGGCCCGTCCCGAGGCTCTCGTTGTCTGATGGGTGGCCGTCGGTCGGCTGTGTCATGGGGTCCCCCGGACTGGGTGCGCCGCGGTTCGCGGGTCGGGAACGACGATACTCGCGGTGTCTGTGGCGACCCCACCGGATTGGCAGGTCGGCGTTGTCACCGACGTCGCCTTCGCCGGGGCCACACGATGGCAGACTCACCCCGTGCGGATGAGCCACTTCTGGACCTTGATGAACGACGAGTTCGGGGCGGAGTACGCCGCCACCCTGGCGAGGGACCATGTCCTCGGGTCACTCGGTGGCCGCACCGTCAACGAGGCCCTCGAGCAGGGCGAGCCGCCTCGGGCCGTGTGGGATGCGCTGTGCGACGACATGGACGTGCCCGCCGAGCGGCGTCTGGGGCGCAACACCCGAGTCGCGCGAGGCGCCCAAGGGGGGCAGCTGGGAGGCAAGCCGTGACGCGGACGAGCCCAGCGGCATACGGCATCGAGCTGTTGCGCGGGGACATCACCACCGATGCGGAGGCGGACGCCATCGTCAACGCGGCCAACGGGTCGTTGCTGGGAGGCGGTGGCGTCGACGGGGCGATCCACCGGGCGGCCGGGCCGGAGCTGCTCGCCGAGTGCCGGACCCTCGGTGGCTGTGCCACGGGCGACGCCAAGATCACCGGCGCCGGTCGGCTGCCGGTGCGCCACGTCATCCATGCGGTGGGGCCGGTCTGGCGCGGGGGCGGTGCGGGAGAGGCCGACCTCCTCGCGTCGTGCTACCGCCGCAGCATCGAACTGGCCGCAGAGGCGGGATGCTCCGTCGTGGCGTTCCCGGCGATCTCGTGCGGCATCTACGGCTACCCGGTCGAGCTGGCCGCGCCGATCGCGATCGGGACCGTGGCCGAGGCCATGGGGGAGCACCGTGAGGTCGAGCGGGCTCGGTTCTGGCTCTTCGGCGACGACACCTATGCGGCTTTTGGCCAGGCGCTGGGAAGTTTCCGGCGCGGCGCCTGACACGTGCGCAGGGCGCTCCGGCGTGTCGGGGGGTGGGTCCCCGTTGTCGAACATCTGTTCGGTACGGTGTCCACAGGTGGAGCGCCAAGCTCGACGTCGTCCACAGGCCGTCCCGTGGAACACCACGATGTCGGTGCTCGCACCTAACGTCTGACCTGACAGCGCGATCGACACGAGCCGTGGCTGCAGGTCGCAGGTAGACGACCGCAGCGGAGACGGCAGATAGGTGACCGACATGGCCACGGTGCAGGACAAGGACAAGGCCCTCTCCTCGGTGATGGGGCAGATCGAGAAGAACTTCGGCAAGGGAGCCGTCATGCGCCTCGGCGATGACATCCGGCCGCCCATCGAGGTGATCCCCACCGGGTCGATCGCTCTTGACGTCGCCCTCGGGATCGGCGGCCTGCCCCGCGGGCGGGTCGTCGAGATCTACGGCCCGGAGTCGTCCGGTAAGACGACGGTGGCGCTGCACGCGGTCGCCAACGCCCAGCGTGGCGGCGGCATCGCGGCCTTCATCGACGCCGAGCACGCGCTCGACCCCGAGTACGCCAAGAAGCTCGGCGTCGACACCGACGCCCTCCTCGTCTCCCAGCCCGACACGGGGGAGCAGGCGCTCGAGATCGCCGACATGCTGATCCGCTCCGGGGCCCTCGACATCATCGTCATCGACTCCGTCGCCGCGCTCGTGCCCCGGGCCGAGATCGAGGGTGAGATGGGCGACAGCCACGTCGGCCTCCAGGCCCGCCTCATGAGCCAGGCGCTTCGCAAGCTCACCGGTGCGCTCAACACGACGGGCACGACCGCGATCTTCATCAACCAGCTCCGCGAGAAGATCGGGGTCATGTTCGGGTGCTTCAACTACAGCACCCGCGTCACGCTCGCGGACGGCTCGACCGAGAAGATCGGCAAGATCGTCAGCCAGCGGCTCCCCGTCGAGGTGCGGACCTACGACCCCAAGACCAACGAGATCGTGGCGCGCCCGGTGACGAACTGGTTCGACAACGGTGTGACCGAGCGGTTCCTCCAGTTCACCGTCGAGAAGTCGGGCGGCAACGGCCGCTCGCAGTTCGCAGCCACCGAAAACCACCTGATCCGCACCCCCGGCGGGTGGCGTGAGGCCGGCGAGATCATTGCCGGCGACCGGGTCATGGTCAACGAGACCGCCCGCCTCAGCGAGCAGCAGTGGCAGGTCGTCCTGGGCGGACTCATGGGTGACGGACACCTCGCGCCCGATCTCCGCGGCCGCAAGGGCGTTCGGTACCGGATGGGGCACGGGTCGAAGCAGGTGCCCTACCTCGACTGGAAGGCGTCCCTGCTCGGCAACATCGGCCAGACCCGGTCCGAGCGGCCCAACGGCGCGGTGCACGTCGACCTCTCGCCGCTGCCCGAGCTCGGCGAGCTGCGCGAGGTGCTGTACTGGGGCGACGGCAAGAAGCACCTCACCCACGACGTGATCAAACAGCTCACGCCGCTGGCCCTCGCAATCTGGTTCATGGACGACGGCTCATCTGCCCTCCGGTCCAAGGGCCTGCAGGCTCGCACGGCCGGAGGCAGCGGCCGGGTCGAGATCTGTGTCGAGGCGATGAGCGAGGGCAGCCGGGAGCGGCTCGTGGAGTTCCTCCGCGACGTGCACGGCGTGGAGTCGAGCGTCTCCGCTCGGGGAGCCCGCCAGATGGCGGTGCTCCAGATGACGACCGCCGGGTCTGCTCGGTTCCAGGAGATCGTCGCTCCCTACATCCACCCCTCGATGGACTACAAGCTGCTCCCGCGCCTCCGCGGCCAGTTTGCCGTCGAGCCGGAGTTCGTCGAGCCGATCCAGGTCCTCGTCCCGGCGAAGGTGCTCGACGTCCACGTGAAGCCGCAGACGCGCTCAATGCACCGGTTCGACATCGAGGTCGCAGGGACGCACAACTACTTCGTCGACGGCGTCATGGTGCACAACAGCCCCGAGACGACGACGGGTGGCAAGGCGCTGAAGTTCTACGCGTCGGTCCGTCTCGACGTGCGTCGGATCGAGACGCTCAAGGACGGCACCGAGCCGGTCGGCAACCGCACGCGCGTCAAGGTCGTCAAGAACAAGGTGTCGCCGCCGTTCAAGCAGGCGGAGTTCGACATCCTCTATGGGCAGGGCATCTCCCGCGAGGGCGGCCTCATCGACATGGGGGTCGAGCACGGCTTCATCCGCAAGGCCGGCGCCTGGTACACCTACGAGGGCGACCAGCTCGGGCAGGGCAAGGAGAACGCCCGCAACTTCCTGCGCGACAACCCGGACCTCGCCGACGAGATCGAGAAGAAGGTCAAGGAGAAGCTCGGCGTGGGACCGCGCGTCGACAAGCCGGCCGACGGGGCGGACGTGCCCGTCGAGTTCTGAGCCTGACCGCTCATGACTGACGAGAGTCAGGAAGCCAAGCTGGCCCGCGCTGCGGCCATCCTCGCGGAAGCCGAGGGGATGGCCGCGCCGCGGACGGGTGGGCGTGAGCTCGGAGCCGGTGGGACCGGCGCGGGGCGCCGTTCGTGGGCGCCTCCGCCGGAGGACCCGGTCGCAACCGGGGACGAGCCGGACCCTGAGTCGGTCGCCCGGGCGATCGTGTTGCGCCAGCTCTCGATGGCGCCGCGCAGCCGGGCCCAGCTCGAGCGCAAGCTGAGCCAGCGCGGCTGCGACCCCGAGGTCGCGGCGCGCGTCCTGGACCGGATGACCGAGGTGGGCCTCGTCGACGATGAGGCCTACGCCGAGATGCTGGTCCGTTCCAAGCAGCAGGGGAAGGGGCTGGCCCGGAAGGGCCTGGCCCACGAGCTGCGACGGCAGGGGATCGACGCCGAGATCGCCGACCAGGCGCTCGACCAGGTCGGCGGCGACGACGAGCGGGCCAAGGCCGAGGAGCTGGTCGCCAAGAAGCTGCGGACCATGACGGGGCTGGCGCCCGACGTCCAGGCCAGACGACTGGCCGGGATGCTGGCCCGCAAGGGCTACTCAGGCGAGGTGGCCTGGCCGGTGATCCGGGACGCCGTCAACGGCGCGCCCGAGCACCAGCGGGACTGATCAGCCGAGCCCGAGGCGGCGAGCAGCAGAATCGAACCGAAAAAAGAGGGGGTGGGGACCAGATGGTCCCCACCCCCTCTGGGTGGTCAGCGTCGCTCAGGCCTGGGACGGGACCACTGCGATCGCTGACACGTCGAACTCGAGCTTGACCTTCTCGCTGACGAGAACGCCACCGGTCTCGAGGGCGGCGTTGAACGTCAGGCCCCAGTCGGTGCGGTCGATGGTGGTCTCACCCTCGAAGCCGATGCGGATGTTGCCGAACGGGTCCTTGGCCGAGCCGGTCTCCTCGAAGGGGATCGTGACGGACTTGGTGACCGCGTTGATGGTCAGGTCGCCGGTGATGTCCCACTCGGAGCCGTCACGCTCGACGTTGGTCGAGACGAAGGTGATCTCCGGGTAGTTCTCGACGTCGAAGAAGTCGGGGGTCTTGAGGTGCCCGTCGCGCTGCTCGTTGTGCGTCGTGACCGAAGCGGCCTTGATGACGACCTTGACGGAGGAGTTGGCCGGGTTCACGGTGTCGACGTGCGCCGAGCCCTCGAAGTCCTCGAAGTTGCCGCGGACCTTGGTCACCATCGCGTGGCGGGCGGAGAAGCCGATGCGGGTGTGGCTGGGGTCGATGGTGTAGTCACCGGCGATGTCGTTGACGGCGACGGACGCGGCGGGAGCCTCGACGACGTCGGCGTTCTTGCTGCGGTTGAACAGTCCCATGATGAAGTCCTTGTCAGTAGTGGTTGAACCTTCAATCACTATGATGCAGGACTTTGGTTGAAGTGTCAAGTATCCGCTGGGGCCACTCTACCGAGGACGTGCCAAGGCCGCTCGTTGAGCCGCTGGGCGGCCGTCTCGATCGCTCCGAGGACGTACCCTTGTCGGTGCCATGACGACGGAGAACACGATGCCCAAGACGTACGACGTGCGCACGCACGGCTGTCAGATGAACGTCCACGACAGCGAGCGCCTCGCCGGCCTGCTCGAGACCGCCGGCTACGTCGACCTCTCGAGCGTCGCACCGGGGGAGCGCCCGGAGGTCGCGGACGTCGTTGTGTTCAACACGTGCGCGGTTCGGGAGAACGCCGACAACAAGCTCTACGGCAACCTCGGTCAGCTCCGCCAGGCCAAGCTGCGCAACCCGGACATGCAGATCGCCGTCGGTGGCTGCATGGCCCAGAAGGACCGCGGCACCATCGTCGAGCGCGCGCCGTGGGTCGATGTCGTCTTCGGCACCCACAACATCGGTTCCCTGCCCGCGCTGCTCGACCGTGCCGCGCACAACAAGCGGGCCGAGGTCGAGATTCTCGAGAGCCTCGAGACCTTCCCCTCGACCCTGCCGACGCGCCGCGACTCCGCCTACAGCGGGTGGGTGTCGATCTCCGTCGGCTGCAACAACACGTGCACCTTCTGCATCGTGCCCAGCCTGCGCGGCAAGGAGCAGGACCGTCGGCCGGGGGAGATCCTCGCCGAGGTCGAGGCCCTCGTTGCCCAGGGCGTCGTGGAGATCACCCTGCTGGGCCAGAACGTCAACACCTACGGCGTGGAGTTCGGGGACCGCCTCGCCTTCGGCAAGCTGCTCCGGGCCTGCGGTGACATCGAGGGCCTCGAGCGGGTCCGCTTCACCAGCCCCCACCCGGCCGCGTTCACCGACGACGTCATCCTCGCCATGGCCGAGACGCCCAACGTCATGCCGAGCCTGCACATGCCGCTGCAGTCCGGCTCGGACAAGGTGCTCAAGGACATGCGGCGCTCCTACCGCAGCGCCCGGTTTCTCGGCATCCTCGACACGGTTCGTGAGCACATCCCGGACGCCGCGATCACGACGGACATCATCGTCGGCTTCCCCGGCGAGACGGAGGAGGACTTCCAGGGCACCCTCGACGTCGTGCGGCAGGCTCGCTTCTCGAGCGCCTTCACGTTCCAGTACTCGATCCGGCCGGGGACTCCTGCCGCGACGATGCCGGACCAGGTCCCGAAGGCGGTCGTCCAGGAGCGCTTCGACCGGCTCATCGCCCTCCAGGAGGAGGTGAGCTGGGCGGAGAACCGCCGCATCGAGGGGCGCGAGGTCGAGGTGCTCGTGGCTCCCGGAGAGGGCCGCAAGGACGCCGAGACCCAGCGCCTGTCCGGTCGGGCCCGGGACAACCGGCTCGTCCACTTCGCAGTGCCCGACGGCGTCGAGCGCCCGCGTCCCGGCGATGTCGTCACCGTCGGGGTCACCTACGGCGCACCGCACCACCTCGTCGCCGACTCCGCGCTCGACGGTGGCACCTATCGCGTCCGTCGCACTCGGGGCGGCGACGCCTGGGCGGCCCTCCAGGAGGACGCAGGCAGCCACAAGCCGAAGGTCAGCCTGGGGATCCCGTCGGTCGGCCGGCCGGCCCAGGTGCCGACGGCTCCCGCCTGCGCCGCGCCCTGATCGTCCGTATGCCGCTGGGCTCACTCGCCTGCCCACGGCCCCCTAGCATCGGTCGGCCTCTCCCTCCGGCGTCGGGTGCACCGGCATGCACGCAGCGTCCAACGGGTCCAGACTGAGGTTCTGGACTAGGAGGCCGGGCCATGTCGACGTTCGTTGCGGGGGCTGAGCTGAGCCGGCGGTGGTACGTCGAGGTGGTTCAGCCCGTCCTGAGAGCCCGGTTCCCCGGTCTGCCGCATGCTGCGGCGCTGCTGGGTCGCGGGTCCGAGGTGCTCGGCTTCGATGACGAGATGTCGACGGACCACGACTGGCGGCCGCGAGTCCTGCTCTTCCTCACCGAGGAGGACGAGGAAGCCCGGGGGGACGAGGTCCGCGCGGCGTTGCGGCGCGGCGTACCGCCGACCTTCGCAGGTCGCCCCGTCCACGCAGAGGTGCACACTGTCCGCGGCTACGTCCGGCAGCAGCTCGAGCTCGACCTGGATCGCGACATCCAGCCGCGCGACTGGCTGACGCTGCCGGAGCAGGGGCTTCGGATGTTCACCTCGGGGCCGGTGTTTCGCGACGAGGTGGGCCTGCAGGCGGCGCAGGACCGGCTGGCGTACTACCCGCGCGACGTCTGGCTCTACCTCATGATCACGGGCTGGTGGCGCGTCCACCCGGAGGTGAACCTCGTCGGCAGGGCAGGAGCCGCCGGCGACGAGCTGGGGTCCGCGCTGATCGGGTGGCGCATCGTCGGTGATCTCATGCGGCTGGCCTTCCTGATGGAGCGGCAGTACGCGCCGTACTCGAAGTGGTTCGGCACCGCCTTCGCACGCCTCCCGTGTGGACCGCAGCTGACGCCCCTCCTGGAGCAGGCCGGCCGGGCGGAGGGGTGGCAGGACCGTGAGGCGGCGCTGCTGCCGGCCTACGAGCAGTTGGTCGGCATGCACAACGCGCTCGGCCTGACCGCGCCCGTGGCGACGGAGCTGGTCCAGCTGTGGGACCGGCCCTTCAAGGTGGCCTGGGCCGACATCCCGGGTCTGCTCCTCCCGTTGATCCAGGACCCCGTCGTCGCCGGCATAGCGCAGAGGTGGCCGGTCGGACCCGTCGACCAGTTCCGCGAGCTGTACTGGTCGCCGCAGAACCGGCCACTGCTGGTGCGCGTCTTCGAATAGGGGTGGACGGAGGCTCGGCACCGGAGCCGCGTTCACCGGGGATGGCACGGTGGTGCGTCCGACATGCTTGGATGCTGCGCATGGCCGTTCGACCCATTGTGATCTCCGGTGAGCCGGTGCTGCACCGCTCCGCCGCCCTCGTGACCGAGTTCGACGACGACCTGCGACAGCTCGTCGAGGACATGTTCGAGACGAATGACGCGGCCAACGGCGTCGGTCTCGCGGCCCCGCAGATCGGGGTGGGCCTGCGGGTCTTCATCTGGAAGATGGACAACGAGGACGGGGTGCCGGCACGGGGTCACATCATCAACCCGACCGTGACGACGTCCCGCGTCCCCCAGGAGCGGCCTGATCCCCGCGAGGACACCGAGGGCTGCCTGTCGGTGCCGGGGGAGTCGTTTCCGTTGAAGCGGGCCGACCGGGCCCACGTGGTCGGCTTCGACCTTGACCAGAACCGCATCGAGTTCGATGCCACCGGTTGGTTCGCACGCTGTATGCAGCACGAGTACGACCACCTCAACGGCACGCTCTATGTCGACCGGCTCGACGACCGCCAGGCCAAGAAGGCGCGCAAGGCCGTCAAGCGCAACGGCTGGGGCAAGCCGGGACACACCTGGCTGCCGGGGGTCGATCCGGACCCGTTCGGCCACGACGAGGTCGACGAGCTGGACGACGAGGTTCACGCCCATGGGTCGCACGACCACGCCCACAGCGAGGGGATGTGACGGCTGCGGCCGACCTGCCCATCATCGCCGTCGTGGGGGCCACCGCGACGGGCAAGAGCGGACTGGCCCTCGACCTCGCCGAGCGTCTCGACGGCGAGGTCGTCAATGCCGACGCGATGCAGCTCTACCGCGGCATGGACATCGGGACCGCCAAGCTCCCGGTCGCCGAGCGGCGGGGCATTCCGCACCATCAGCTGGATGTCCTCGAGGTGACCGAGGAGGCGAGTGTTGCCGCCTACCAGGAGGCCGCGCGAGCAGACTTCGCCGCCATCCGGGAGCGGGGCCGCGTCCCGATCCTGGTCGGCGGCTCCGGCCTCTACGTCAGGGCCGCTCTCGACCGGCTCGACATCCCCCCGACCGACCCACGCGTCCGCGGTCGGCTCGAGGCACGGGCGGCCGAGGAGGGCGCGGAGGCGATGTATCGCCTGCTGACGGAGCAGGATCCGGCGGCTGCGGCGCGCATCCAGCCCGCGAACGTCCGCCGCGTCGTCAGGGCGCTCGAGGTCATCGAGCTGACCGGTCGGCCCTTCAGTGCCTCGATGCCGACGCGCGAGCTCGTCGCTCCCGCGCTGCTCATCGGGCTGACCGTGGACCGTCCGGTGCTGGATGCCCGGATCGAGGCCCGGGTCGAGCAGATGTGGCGGGACGGGCTCCGGGAGGAGGTCGAGGCGCTGCTCCCACTGGGCCTACGGGATGGGTTCACCGCCAGCCGTGCCATCGGCTATGCCCAGGCCATCGGCGTCCTCGACGGGCGCCTGACCGAGGTCGAGGCCGTGGCCGAGACCGCGCAGGCGACGAGGCGCTACGCCCGGCGCCAGGAGAGCTGGTTCCGCCCCGACCCTCGGATCACCTGGGTCGATGCCACGACGCCGGTGCCGGTCGATCGCGTCCTCTCCCTCGTCCGCTGATCGGCTGAGCCGTCCCGACCCGTGAGACGTCGATCCAGGTGAATCAATGACTTGATAACTTCTTCATGTTCTCAATCGATACCTCCAGGTGGGGGGTGTCAGGACCCCATGCGAAGGAGTCGGCGGTGGGTGTGCCGCTCTACCAGGCCAAGGCAGAGTTCTTCAAGACGCTGGGTCATCCGGCGCGGATCCGCATCCTCGAGCTCCTCTCCGACCGGGACCACGCAGTCCACGAGCTGCTCGAGATGATCGACATCGAGCCGAGCAACCTCTCCCAGCAGCTGGCCGTCCTCCGCCGCACCTCCCTGGTCAGCTCGAGGCGGCTCGGCAACGAGGTCGTCTACTCGGTCAGCGTCCCAGAGGTCCGCGACCTGCTCATCGCTGCCCGGAGCATCCTGTCCGGGGTCCTCGCCGCCCAGGGCGAGCTCGAGTCCGAGCTCGCCGCGAGCACCGGCCGGTCGGTGTCCTCGTGAGTGTCACCGTGCGACCTGACAGCGGGAGCTGGGCCGGGGTGGCCTGGCGGCGCCTCCGGCAGCTGTCGCCGAGACGCTCCGACTGGAGCACGGTGCGCCCGCGTCGCGACCTCCCGGCCGGCTTCATGGTCGGCCTCGTGGCGCTGCCCCTCGCACTCGGCTTCGGGGTCAGCTCGGGCATGGGGGCCACTGCGGGCCTGGTGACGGCCGTCGTCGCCGGCACCCTGGCCGCGGTGTTCGGCGGGAGCAGGGTCCAGGTGAGCGGCCCGACCGGGGCCATGACCGTCGTGCTGGCCCCCATCATCGCCACCCACGGCGCCAGCGGAGTCCTGCTCGTTGGCCTCCTGGCCGGGGCGATCCTCGTCGGCCTCGGGTGGTTCGGCGCCGGCCGGTTCATCCGCTACGTCCCAGTCCCCGTCGTCGAGGGTTTCACCCTGGGGATCGCCGCCATCATCGGCCTGCAGCAGGTCCCTGCCGCGCTCGGCCAGTCCGTCGCGGGGGAGAAGGTGCTCGGGACCGCTGCCGAGGCCGCCCTCCAGTGGACCCAACACGTCAGCTGGGCTCCCGTGGTCGTGTCAGTGGCCGTCGCCGCCGGCATCCTCGTGCTGGCCCGGCTGCGACCGGGGGCGCCGTGGGCTCTCGTCGTCGTGGTGGCCGCCACCCTGGCCAACGTCGCACTGCACCTTGGGCTGACGGACATCGGCGCGATCCCTGCGGGCCTGCCTGCGCCGTCGTTCCCGTCCGTGGACCCCGCCACCCTCGACAGCCTGCTCCTCCCCGCTGTCGCCGTCGCCGCGCTCGCCGCGCTCGAGAGCCTCCTGTCGGCCACGGTCGCCGACGGCATGAGCGTCGGACAGCGGCACGACCCCGACCGGGAGCTCGTCGGCCAGGGTGTCGCCAACCTGGTCGCCCCGCTCTTCGGCGGCATCCCGGCGACCGCGGCCATCGCCCGCACTGCTGTCAACGTCCGCTCCGGAGCGGCCTCGCGCCTCGCCTCGGTCACCCACGCCGCCGTGCTGCTCCTCGTCGTCCTGGTCGCCTCACGCTGGGTCGGGCTGATCCCCGTCGCGGCTCTCGCCGGTGTCCTCATCGCCACCGCCGTGCAGATGGTCCGGTTCTCGAGCCTGGGCGCGCTGCTCCGGTCCACTCGCGGCGACGCGACCGTCCTGGTCACCACGGCGCTTGCCACCGTGCTCACCGACCTCGTCGTCGCAGTCCTCATCGGCCTCGTCGTCGCCGGGTTCTTCGCCCTGCAGCAGGCCTCTCGCGCGGTGCGCGTCGACCAGGTTCCCCTCGACCCGACGGACCACAGCGACGAGGAGCGCGCGCTGCTCGACGAGCACATCGTCGCCTACCGGATCGACGGACCGCTCTTCTTCGCTGCCGCCCACGACTTCCTCCTCGAGCTGGCCAACGTCGGCGACGTGCGCGTCGTCGTGCTGCGCATGTCCCGCGTCAGCGTGATCGACGCCACCGGTGCCAGCGTCCTCGCGGACACGGTCTCGCGGCTCGAGGCGCGGGGCGTCACCGTGCTCCTCTCCGGAGTTCGGCCCGAGCACGAGAAGGTGCTGCGGGAGCTCGGGGTCCACGCTCAGCTCGCCCACGAGCGGCACCTGTTCACCACGACCCCCGAGGCGATCACGCACGCTCGGCTCCACGCCGGTCGGGTCGCGCACGATCCCCTCCAGTCGGTCCCGGCGGATCGCTGAGCGCGTGCGCCGCCACCCACTCGAGGGTGTGGACCGCTGGGAGCGAGCCCAGCGGCATACAGCACAATGACCGTCATGACGCGCTTCACGAAGGGCCACGGCACCGAGAACGACTTCGTCCTCGTGCCCGACCCCGAGGGCACCCTGGAGCTGACCCCCGCCCAGGTGCAGCGTCTCGCCGACCGACGCGCCGGCATCGGTGGTGACGGCGTCATCCGCGTCGTCCCGACCCGGCATGCGACCGAGGACGCGGTGCGCGCCCAGGCTGCGCAGGCCGAGTGGTTCATGGACTACCGCAATGCCGACGGGTCGCTCGCCGAGATGTGCGGCAACGGCACGAGGGTCTTCGCGTCGTTCCTCGTGCGGGAGGGTCTCGTCCACGGCGACACCTTCGACATCGCCACGCGAGCCGGCGTCAAGCACGTGCGCGTCGTGCCAGAGGGCTTCGCCGTGGACCTCGGGCCGTGGCGCTACGGCGACGAGCCGGGCGCCAGGCGTGACGGGTTCGACATCATGGTCAGGCCGCGGCACGGCAAGCCCGTCCCCGCGCTCAGCCTCGACCTGGGCAACCCGCACGCGGTCGTCATGCTCCCCGACGGCATCGAGCTGGACAACCTCGACCTCACGGCCGCGCCCGAGGTCCAGCCGGCGCAGCCCAACGGGATCAACGTCGAGTTCGTCAAGACCATCGGTCCGGCCCACATCGCCATGCGCGTGCACGAGCGCGGCGTCGGGGAGACCCGGTCGTGCGGCACCGGCGCGGCGGCGGCGGCTCTCGCCACGCGCTTCTGGTCCGGCGTCGAGGACCTCAGCCCGTGGCGTGTCGACGTCCCCGGCGGCACACTCACGGTGACCCCGCTGCCCGGCAACCGCGTCGAGCTCTCCGGTCCGGCCGAGCTCGTCGCCGACGGTGACGTCGGTCTCTGACCCACCTGCTGAGCCGGCCCCGGACGCGGCGCCGTGGTCTGTGATCATGGGCCCATGAGCTACGACGTCGCAGCCGTCCGATCGCACTTCCCGGCCCTGCGCGAGGGCGCCGCCCACTTCGATGGCCCCGGCGGAAGCCAGGTGCCGGACACCGTCGCCCGGGCCGTGCACGACGCGATGATCTCCGCCGTGGCCAACCGCGGGACCGTGACGCCCGCCGAGCGGCGCGCCGAGCAGATCGTCCTCGACTGCCGAGCCGCCCTCGGCGACCTGCTGGGGAGCGACCCGCGGGGCATCGTCTTCGGGCGCAGTGCGACCGCCCTCACCTACGACCTGTCCCGGGCGCTCGCCAAGACCTGGGGGCCCGGCGACGAGGTGGTCGTCACCCGCCTCGACCACGACTCCAACATCCGCCCCTGGGTCCAGGCCGCTGCCGCCGCCGGCGCCACGGTCCGCTGGGTCGACTTCGACCCCGCCACCGGCGAGCTGCCCGTCGAGGCCGTCGCCGCACAGCTGTCGGACCGGACCCGTCTCGTGGCCACCACTGCGGCCTCCAACCTCATCGGCACCCGGCCCGACGTGGCTGGGATCGCCGACGTCGTGCACGACGCAGGCGCGCTCTACTGGGTCGACGGCGTCCACGCGACCGCCCACGTCCTCGTCGACCGCCCCGCCGTGGGAGCCGACTTCTGGTCCTGCTCGCCCTACAAGTTCCTCGGGCCGCACTGCGGCGTCGTGGCGGCCGACCCGGCCCTGCTCGAGACCCTCACCATGGACAAGCTCCTGCCTTCGAGCGACGCGGTGCCCGAGCGCTTCGAGCTGGGCACCCTGCCCTACGAGCTGATGGCCGGCACGACCGCGGCGGTGGACTTCCTCGCCGGCCTCGCGGACGCCGACTGGGACCAGCCCGGCAGTGCGGACCGGCGCGGCCGACTCGTCGCCGGCTTTGCCGCCCTCGAGGAGCACGAGGAGCGGCTCGGCTCGCGTCTGGAGGCGGCGATCCGGGCGTTGCCCGGCGTCCGGGTCCACAGCAACGCCGCCCAGCGGACCCCCACGCTGCTCTTCACCGTTGACGGCAAGGACCCGCAGGAGGTGCGCCAGGCGCTCGCCGACAAGGGCATCAACGCGCCCGCCAGCCACTTCTACGCGCTCGAGTGCTCGCGGCACCTCGGCCTGGGGGACGCCGGCGGCGTGCGCACCGGCCTGGCCCCCTACACCGACGACGAGGACGTCGACCGGCTCATCGAGGCGCTCACGGCGATCGTCTGACCTCGAGGATCCGGAAGGCCTTCGCCGATGACAGCCGCGTGCAGCTCAGGCCCCAGTCCTGGGCGTTGAGCCACTTCTGCAGCGAGTCGGAGCCGAGGTGCTTCTGGACGACGAGGTGGGCGACCCCATCCGGAGTCAGCCGCGGCAGCCACCGCTCCAGCAGCGCGTGCAGGGCCGCCTTGCCCACGTGGATCGGCGGGTTCGACCAGATCGTGTCGAAGCGCAGGTCCTCCGGGACCTCGTCCGGCTCGCAGAAGGTGACGTTCCCGGCGCCTGCGGCCTCGGCGTTGAGGGCAGCCAGCTGCAGTGCCCGCCGGTTGACGTCGACGCCCCAGACCTGGGCCGCGGGTGAGCGCAGCGCGAGAGTGATCGAGATCGGTCCCCAGCCGCAGCCGATGTCGAGCAGGTTGCCCGACGGGCTCGGGTCGGGCGCGCCGGCGAGCAGGACGGCCGTCCCCGGGTCGAGCCGCTCGGGGGAGTAGACCCCCCGGGCCGTGGTCAGCGTGAGCTCGCGCCCGTCGAGGCGGACGCGGATCTGCTGGCGCTCCTCCGGAGACGCGGGGTCTGCGCTGAAGTAGTGGTCAGGGTGCTCGCTCATCACCGGAAACCGTAGTGGCCCCGTCACCCGATCGGCACCGCGGACAGGGGAGCGGCGGCCGTCCGGGCACAAATGTGTCGCCTGCGGTGTTGTGGGAATGGGAACCTATGAGGAACATGAATCGAAGCCACAGCATCAAGCCAGCCGCCGCCGACCTGCTCGCGACCCGCGCCGAAGCGCTCGCCGACGAGACGCTGGAAGCCGACCCAGCGGCATACGCCGAGTTCGACGGCGACCAGCTCGACCGCGAGGAGCGCGCCGCGCTCCGGCGCGTCACCGGGCTGTCCACCGAGCTCGAGGACATCACCGAGGTCGAGTACCGGCAGCTGCGCCTCGAGCGCGTCGTGCTCGCCAAGGTCTGGAGCGAGGGCACGAGCGAGGACGCCGAGAACTCCCTCCGTGAGCTCGCCGCACTCGCCGAGACCGCAGGCTCCGACGTCCTCGCCGGGGTGATCCAGCGCCGGCAGCGACCCGACCCGGCGACCTACCTCGGCAAGGGCAAGGCCCTCGAGCTGCGTGACATCGTCGTCGCCGAGGGCGCCGACACCGTCATCGCTGACGACGAGCTCGCCCCGAGCCAGCGCCGCGCGCTCGAGGACGTCGTCAAGGTCAAGGTCATCGACCGCACCGCCCTGATCCTCGACATCTTCGCCCAGCACGCCAAGAGCCGCGAGGGCAAGGCCCAGGTCGAGCTTGCGCAGCTCCAGTACCTCCTGCCACGCCTGCGTGGCTGGGGTGAGTCGATGTCCCGCCAGGCCGGTGGCCAGGCGGCCGGTGGGCAGGGCATGGGCTCGCGTGGTCCCGGTGAGACGAAGATCGAGCTCGACCGGCGCCGGATCAACACGCGCATGGCCAAGCTGCGCCGCGAGATCGCCGAGATGAAGACGCACCGCGACACGAAGCGCTCGACCCGCAAGAAGGGCGGCGTCCCCAGCGTCGCGATCGCCGGCTACACCAACGCCGGCAAGTCGTCGCTGCTCAACCGGCTCACCGGCGCGGGTGTCCTCGTCGAGAACCAGCTCTTCGCGACCCTCGACACGACGGTCCGCCGCTCGGAGACCGAGGACGGGCGCGAGTTCACCCTCACCGACACGGTCGGGTTCGTCCGGTCGCTGCCGACACACCTCGTCGAGGCCTTCCGGTCGACGCTCGAGGAGGTCGGCGACGCGGACCTGCTCCTGCACGTCGTCGACGGCTCGCACCCCGACCCGGAGGGCCAGATCAGCGCGGTCCGCGGCGTGCTCGCCGACGTCGACGCCACGGACGTCAAGGAGGTCATCGTCGTCAACAAGGCGGACATCGCCGACCCCGACGTCCTCGACCGGATCCGCCGCCACGAGAAGCACTCCATCGCCGTCTCCGCCCGCACCGGCCAGGGGATCGCGGAGCTGCTCGAGCTCATCGCGCGCGAGCTGCCCAAGCCCGAGATCGAGGTCGACGTCCTCGTGCCCTACCACCGCGGCGACCTGATCTCGCGGATCCACGACGAGGGCGAGATCCTCGCGAGCGAGCACGTCGCCGACGGCACCCGCGTCCGCGCCCGCGTGACGCCTGCGATCGAGGCCGACCTGTCCGACTACGTTGTGGCCTGAGCCCACCACCCCCGTTCCGTATGCCGCTGAGCCAGCTCGGCGGCATACGGCTGGGTGGAGTGCCACCCGTGCTCTCGTGACGTGCGCGTCACCGGGGCGGGACTGCTGACCGTGGGCGTCGACGAGTGGGTGCAGACCCCGCGGCTCGTGCTGCGGCGGCCCGAGACGGGGGATCTGCCGGACTATGTCCGGCTGCACACCGACCCGCGGACCTACGTGCACAAGCCGGGCGCGATGGCGACCGAGCAGGAGTGCGTCGAGCAGTTCCCCGGGATGGTGGAGCGGTGGCAGGTCGACGGAGTGGGCTACGGGCCGGTGGTCGAGCGCGAGACGGGGGAGGTCGTCGGCTGGGCCGGCCTCCGCGTGGCGGCTGGGAGTGAACCACACCTCAACCTCTACTACCGCTTGAAGCTTGAGGCGCACGGGCGCGGACTCGGTCGGGAGCTCGCCAGGGGGTTGGTCCGCTGGGCCGCCGAGCACCGACCCGAACTACCCGTGCGAGCCGTCGTCGCGCCCGTCAACCGGGCCTCGTGGTCGACCGCCCTGGCTGCGGGCCTCGTCGAAGTGGGACGGAAGGCGGACCCCGGGTTTCCGGATGACGAGCCGGACGTCGTGCTGGAGCTGCCGCGGGTGGATGTCGTGCCGGCGTCCGGGGTCGACGCCGACGAGCTCATGGACCTCTGGGACCGGGTCAACGGCGCCGGGGGAGCGGTCGGGTTCCTGCCCGGTGCGCCGCGCGAACGGGTCCGCTCGGCGCTCGACCAGCACCTCGACGTGGTGGGCAGTGGCCTCGGCACCCTGGTGGCGCTGCGCGCACCGAGCGGGGCACTGCTCGGCTTCGGTTTCTGGGAGCTGTCGAGTCAGCGCGGCTTCGGCCACCAGGCCACCCTGAAGCGGCTCATGGTCGACCCCGCGGGTCAGGGACGCAACTGGGGCGCGGTGCTCCTCGCCGGGATGGTCGGCGTTGCTCGGCGCGAGCTGCCCCAGGTGTGGTTGCTCCTGCTCGACTACCGGAGTGGCCTGGGACTCGGCGACTTCTACGCCCGTGCCGGGTGGTCGGAGATCGGGCGGATCCCCCTGGGGATCCAGGTCGGGCCGGACGAGTATCGCGACGACGTCCTCATGGCACGCCGCGTCGACGGTCGGCCGCTCGAGGCGGACGGTCGGACCTGAGTCCCCGCCCGCCTCGGTCGGGCCGACCATCGGTCGACCGACGCCGGAGCCTCAGCTCAGGCCGGTGATGTTGCCGTCCGCGCCGACATCGATGCGCTCCGCGTTGGGGGACGCCGACAGGCCCGGCATGGTGCGCATGTCGCCGCAGATCGCGTAGACGTAGCCCGCCCCGACAGCGGCCCGCACCTCGCGCACCGGCATGCGCCACCCGCGAGGGGCGCCCTTGAGGCTCGGGTCGGACGAGATCGACAGGTGCGTCTTGGCGATGACGACCGGGAGGCCGCCGAAGCCGAGGCGCTCGTAGTCCTTGAGGGCCTTCGCCGCGGCCGGGCTGACGTCGATGCCGTCCGCGCCGTAGATCTGCGTGGCGACGGCCTCGATCTTCTGCTCGAGGGGCAGGTCGAGCGGGTAGAGGAACTCGAAGCTCGACGGCTCGTGGGCCGCCTGGACGACCGCCTCGGCGAGCTCGCGCGCACCGGCGCCCCCCTCGGCCACGTGGCGGCTCACCGCGGTGCGGACGCCGACCTCGTTGCAGTAGCGGCGGATCACCGCGTGCTCGGAGTCGTGGTCCTGCGGGAAGGCGTTGATGGCCACGACGGGCTGCACCCCGAACCGGCGGACGATCTCCACGTGCTTGCGCAGGTTGGCCAGGCCCGCCTCGACGTCCGACGGGTTCTCCTCGAGCAGGCCGGGGGGCAGCGGCTTGCCGGGCTTGATGACGTAGTTGCCGGAGTGGGCCTTGAGGGCCCGCACCGTGACCACGATGACGGCGACGTCGGGCTTGAGGCCGCTGACCCGGCACTTGACGTTGAAGAACCGCTCCGCGCCCATGTCGGCGCCGAACCCGGCCTCGGTGATGGCGTAGTCGCTGCCCTGCATCGCGATGAGGTCGGCAGTCACGGACGACGTGCCGGTCGCGATGTTGCCGAAGGGGCCGCAGTGGATGATCGCCGGACCGCCCTCGAGAGTCTGCAGCAGGTTGGGCTTGATGGCGTCCTTGAGCATGGCGGCCATGGCACCCGCGGCTCCGAGGTCCTCGGCGGTGACGCTACTGCCGTCGGTCGTGTAGCCGATGACGATCCGGCCGAGGCGCTCGCGCAGGTCCTGGAGGGACTTCGCCAGGGTGAGCAGCACCATGATCTCGCTGGCCGCGGTGATGTCGAAGCCGGTCTCCCGGACGACACCGTCCTCGCGTGCGCCGAGGCCGATGACGACGTTGCGCAGCGCGCGGTCGTTGACGTCGAGGACGCGACGCCACGTGATGTTGCGGACGTCGATGCCCAGCGCGTTGCCGTGGTGCAGGTGGTTGTCGACCATGGCGGCGAGCAGGTTGTGCGCCGCGGTCACCGCGTGGAAGTCACCCGTGAGGTGCATGTTGAGGCGTTCCATGGGGACGACCTGGCTATAGCCGCCGCCCGCTGCACCGCCCTTGATCCCGAACGTCGGTCCCATCGACGGCTGGCGCAGGGCCACGACCGCCCGCTTGCCCAGCCGCTGGAGACCCTGCGCCAAGCCGACCGAAGTGGTCGTCTTGCCCTCACCGAGAGGTGTCGGCGTGACCGCGGTGACCACGACGTACTTCGCGCGATGTCCGTCGCGCGGCTCGTCGAGGAAGCCGAGGTCGATCTTGGCGACGTCTCGGCCATAGGGCTCCAGGTGGTCCGAGCCGATGCCGAGCTGGGCAGCGACCTCGTCCATCGGCTGCAGGGTGGCTGCAGACGCGATGTCGAGGTCCGAGGGGAACGACGTTGTATCCATGGTCGCATCCAACAACACCCGCTACGGCGAGTGTGAGGCAGGTGCCGCAACCCACATCGTCCACATGTCGCGGGTCCTGCGCGGCGCCATCACCGCGGGTCCGAATACCCTGACCCAATGGCCGCGCCACCCTCCCTCGACCAGCTCCTGCACGCTGCCGTCACCGCGGTCGGGGGCAGCGAGCGGCCCGGGCAGGTCGAGATGGCGCGGGCCGTCGCAGCCGCGATCGACAGCGACGAGCACCTGCTCGTCCAGGCAGGGACCGGCACCGGCAAGTCGCTGGCCTACCTCGTGCCGGCCGTCCAGCACGCGCACCAGACCGGGCGACCTGCCGTCGTCGCGACGGCCACTCTCGCGCTGCAGGCCCAGATCGTCGACCGGGACATGCCGCGAGTCGCCACGGCGCTGGCGCCGCTGCTCGGTCGACGCCCGACCTACGCCCTGGTCAAGGGGCGGCGCAACTACGTGTGCCTCAACAAGATCGAGGGTGGCTTCCCGGACGAGGAGGACGGCCTGCTGTCCGTGGGCCAGGTGGACGCCGGCGCCGGACGACTCGGACAGGAGGTCGTCCGGCTGCGCGAGTGGGCCGCCGAGACGGACTCCGGTGACCGCGACGAGCTCGTGCCCGGGGTGACGGAGCGGGCCTGGCGTCAGGTGTCCGTGTCCGCGCACGAATGCCTCGGCGGCAAGTGCCCGCTCGTGGCCGAGTGCTTCGTCGAGCGGGCCCGGGAGGCGGCCAAGGACGTCGACGTCATCGTCACCAACCACTCGTTCATGGCGATCGACGCCTTCGAAGGGCGCCAGATGCTCCCCGAGCACGACCTGCTCGTCGTCGACGAGGCGCACGAGCTCGTCGACCGGGTCACAGCGACGATCACCGACGAGCTGACCGGGGCCATGGTGACCGCAGCCGCGAAGAAGGCCGGCCGGCTCTCCGAGAACACTGCGGCGCTCGACGACGCCGGCGCGCTGTTGTCCGCCGCGCTGGAGCCTCTCCAGGACGGTCGCCTCCTCGGTCTGCCCGACTCGGTCACGCTCGCCCTCAGCCGCGTCCGGGACACGGCCCGGACCGTCCAGTCCGACCTCAAGCCGGCGCAGGGCCAGGAGGCAGACGGAGCCCGGCAGGTGGCCCGCGCCGCGGTGGACGAGGTCCACGAGAACGCCGAGCGCATCCTCGAGGAACGCGACCTCGACGTCGTCTGGCTCTCGCACGACCAGCGGCGGGGGCCAGTGCTGCGGGTGGCGCCGATGAGCGTCGCCATGCTGGTGCGGGACAAGATCTTCAGCGATCGCACCGTCGTCCTCACGTCCGCGACTCTCGAGCTCGGCGGCACGTTCGACGCCGTGGCGGGGACGATCGGGCTGCGCGGCGAGGGCGCGCCCCAGTGGCAGGGACTCGACGTCGGCAGCCCCTTCGACTACCGGCGGCAGGCCATCGCCTACGTGGCCGCCCACCTGCCGCCACCAGGCCGGGACGGTGCCAGCGACGAGAGCCTCGACGAGATCGAGCAGCTCATCCGAGCTGCCGGGGGCAGAACCCTCGGGCTCTTCTCGTCGATGCGCGCAGCGCAGGCGGCCGCCGAGCTGATGCGGGCCCGGCTCGGCAGAGAGATCCCCGTCCTGTGCCAGGGCGAGGACCAGATCTCGACCCTGGTGCGCCAGTTTGCCCGCGACCCGCGCACGTGTCTCTTCGGCACCCTCACCCTGTGGCAGGGCGTCGACGTGCCGGGCTCCTCGTGCCAGCTCGTCATCATCGACCGCATCCCCTTCCCGCGGCCGGACGACCCGCTCGCCTCTGCGCGCTCGCAGGCCATCGCACGGATGGGCGGCAACGGCTTCATGGCCGTCTCCGCGACACACGCGGCCCTGCGCCTGGCCCAGGGTGCGGGCCGGTTGGTCCGTCGCGGCGACGACCGGGGTGTCGTCGCGTTCCTCGACTCGAGGATGATCACGGCGCGCTACGCCGAGTTCCTCCAGCGGTCGCTGCCGCCGTTCTGGCCGACGACCGACCAGGCGATGGTGCTGGCCGCGCTCGCCCGCCTCGACGAGACCGCGGCCGAGGCGCTCCCCGTGGAGGAGCCGGCCCTCCGGTCGCTCACCGGCGCACGGGCCGACGGCGACGGCACGGAGCACCCCCGGCCGGAGCCGGCCGAGCCCACGCGGCCCGTCGCCCCCGCCCCGCCGGTCGCCTCGTCCTCACGGAGCGCCGTCACCGGCGGTCACGCGTGGTCGGACGAGCAGGACGAGGAGCTCCGTGATGCCGCGGACGCGGGCATGCTCCTCGATGAGCTGGTGGAGCACTTCGAGCTGCCCGAGGCGACGATCGCGGCCCGGGCGGACCAGCTCGGACTGACCCTCGCCACCGGCCAGCTCTTCGACTGACCGACGATCTCCCCCCGCGAACTCGAGTGGCCCCACCGTCCACACCCCGCCACTCGAGTGGCCCCGGTGTGCACAGGCCGACCTGTGGACTCCGGGGCCACTCGAGATGAGGGAGGCAGTCACTCGGACTTGCTCTGGCCTCCGGGCACAGCAGGGAGCTGGAGCAGGTTCTGCGTCCCTTGGGGCACGACGATGAGGGAGTCGCTGTGCTCACGGAGCATGTCGATGTACTTGCTCATCAGGACCTGCTCGTTGAGGCGGTTCTGGCACTTGTCCGTCGGCACCGGCACGACCTTGACCGCCGTGACCTCCTTGCCGTTGATCAGCTCCCGGACCTGGGTGCTGGTGGCGCCGCACCGAATGATCTGGTCGGCGTCGGACGTCGCCTGGGCCTCGGTCTTGGTGATCTCGGCCTTGGCGAGCGCGGTCTGGAGATCGGCCTTGGCGGCTTCGGCGTTGGCGAGCGAGCTCTGCACCTTGTCGTAGTTGGCCTGGACGTTCGCGTCCAGCGCGATGGCCCGCGGGTCCACCTGTTCCACGGTGACGCCCACCCCGCCCAGACGCTTCTCCAGCCCCTCCGTGATGCGCAGGGCGAGCTCGGAGCGGGACTGACGGACCGTCGCGGCCGTGAAGGTCGTCGGGGCGTCGCGGGTCACCGAGGAGACGCCGGGAAGCACCGCGCGGGCGATGAACGACTCCTGGTCGGGGTACTGCCGGATGATCTCGGGCAGCTTGGCCGGATTCAGCGAGTAGCGGATCGTCACGTCGTAGGCAACCGTGGCGTTGTCGCTGGTCACGGTGGAGACGCGGCCGCTGCTCTCGTCGAGGGAGATCGTCTGGTTGCGGATGTCGAAGGTGATGAGGTCCTGCCAAGGGGCCTTCACATGCAGGCCGGTGGCGCTGATCGCCGTGTCGCCCACGGTGCCGAAGGTCTTGGTCACCGCGGCCTCACCGGCGTCGAGCTTGTAGAAGCTGGCGCCCCCGAGCACGGCGAGCGCGAGGAGGAACGGGATGGCCGCGAAGCGGTGCAGCCTCTGGGGCTGGTTGCGCAGCCCGAGCAGGACGATGCCGACCGCGGCAAGGGTGACGGCGAGGACGATGGAGACCATGACCTTCTCTCTGGTTCTGTGAAGCGTCGGGGAGGGCGTCGGGTTGTCTCAGCCCCATGGCACAGTGGACGCCATGACCGCCGCTGCCGTTCCCTCCCTCGCGCTCGTCAGCGGTCCTGAGGAGGTCCTCGTCGAGCGGGCGGTCGCCCGCTTCGTCACCGCAGCCAAGGCCGCCGGCGCCGATGTGATCCGGGTGGACGCGACCGGCTACGAGCCGGGTTCGCTGATCCTGCATGCCAGTCCGTCCCTCTTCGGTGGGACCAAGTGCATCGTCGTTCGGGGTCTGCACGAGTCGCCGGACGAGCTGCAGCTGGACCTGCTCAGCCTCCTCGGCGGGCCCTTGGACGACGTCTCCCTCGTCGTGGCGCACGGCGGCGGGATGAAGGGCAAGAAGGTCATCGACACCCTCAAGAAGCTCGGCGCCGACGTGGTCGACTGCCCGGCCATCAAGAGTGATCGCGACAAGTCCGACTTCGTCATGAAGGAGTTCGCTCGCGCCCGGCGCAAGATCACGAGCGATGGCGTGCGTGCTCTCGTCGAGGCGGTCGGCAAGGACGTCCGTGAGCTCGCCGCCGCCTGCGCCCAGCTCGTCGCGGACACCGAGGGGACGATCGACGACGCAGTCGTCGACACGTACCACGGGGGGAAGGTCGAGGCCTCTGGCTTCCGCGTCGCCGACGCGGCCGTCGCCGGGCAGGCCGGCGAGGCGCTGCGGCTGCTGCGCCACGCCATCGCCACCGGCGTCGACCCGGTCCCGATCGTCGCCGTCCTCGCCTCGCAGCTGCGCCAGCTGATCAAGGTCGGTGCCGCCGGCCGGGGGAGCTCGGCGCAGCTCGCCAAGACCCTGGGCATGGCCCCCTGGCAGGTCGACCGGGCCCGCCGAGCCGTGGCCCACTGGTCCGGCGACGGGCTCGCGGTCGCGTTGCAGGCCGTCGCGGCCGCCGACTTCGAGGTCAAGGGCGGCGGACGCGACCCCGTCTACGCCGTGGAGCGGGCGATCCTGACGATCACCCGGGCCCGCGCCGGGCACTGACCGAGCCCAGCGGCATACGGCAGCAGCGACGGACCACGCCGGGTTTGGAGCGTGAGGTGCGCCGCTGGTAACTTTGTTCCTTGCGTGCGCGCTCAGGTCGTGCGCGCATGCAGGCACCACTCCGGAGCCGCTCACGCAAGGGTGCCCCACGCCCGGTCCCGAGCAGCTCTGCCGCCCTCTAACGGCAACCATCCCGACCAAGAAAGAACGTCACGTGGCAAACATCAAGTCGCAGCTCAAGCGCATCAAGACCAACGAGAAGCGCACGGAGCGCAACAAGGCGGTCAAGAGCGAGCTTCGCACCTGGATCCGCAAGTTCCGTGAGGCCGCGGCCTCCGGTGACAAGGACGCCGCTGCCGACGCGCTGAAGACCGCCTCGAAGAAGCTCGACAAGGCCGTCTCCAAGGGCGTCATCCACCAGAACCAGGCCGCCAACAAGAAGTCGGCCATGGCCAAGAAGGCCGCGTCGCTCTGACGCGTCCCGCACGTCGCACCGAGCCCCCCACCCGATCCGGGTGAGGGGCTCGTCGCATGTGGCCCGCCTTCAGCGGTGGTGGCGCCGGACCGCGGCGACCACCTCTTCGTAGCGGTCCGGCCCCAGCACCGCGCCCTCGCGTCGCACGTGCCGCGGGTCGAGGCGCAGCAGCCGGTTGACCCGCACCTCGCTCGATCGGCCGCGGCCGTCCCATGAGCCCGAGCCGATGTCGACCCACTCGCGTCCGGCCCGCCGCTCCTGGTGCTCGTCAAGGTCGTGGTCCCGGCTGGTCAGCTGGAGGGCGACGAGACGGTCGCCCTCATGGCCGATGACGAGGACGGGCCGGTCCTTGCCGCGCGAGTGGTCCTCCTCGAACGGCACCCAGGCCCACACGATCTCCCCGGGGTCGGGCTCGCCGTCGACGGCCGGGGCGTAGGTCATGTCCGGGAGCGTCGTCGCGTCGCCGGCATAGGGGCCGTATGCCGCTGGGCCGGCTCCCGTTCGCGCCTGACCACGCGGCGGGGCGGGGGAGTCGTGGCCCCGCGCGGGCCTGGCAGGGCGGGCGAGGCGGCGCAGGACGGTGGTGACTCGGTCCAGGGCTGCGGTCAGGTGGCGAGGCATGGGGTTCACCGTACTGACGGGTGGGCCGGCCGGCTCGGTGTGATGTGCGTTCCACGAGGAGGAACACGGGTCGGAGCACCGTTCCGGGTGCACTAAGGTAAGTCTGACCTAACTTGGACCAACTGCCAGGAGCAGCACGTGCACGTTCGCCGAATCCTCAGCGCCTCCCTCGCCGCGATCGCCCTCCTCGGCGCGGCGGCCTGCGGGAGCGACGGGCCGACGGACACGACCGAGGGGGCCGACCTCGTCATCTACAGCGGCCGCAGCGAGTCGCTCGTCAAGGGCATCCTCGACGACCTCGCCAAGGAGACGGGCGTCAAGGTGGGGGTGCGCTACGCCGGCTCGAGCGAGCTGGCCGCGCAGCTGCTCGAGGAGGGCGAAGCGACGAAGGCCGACCTGTTCTTCAGCCAGGACGCCGGCGCCCTCGGCGCGTTGGCCCAGGCTGGGCGGCTCGAGGCGCTCGACGCCGCGGTGACCGACCGCGTCATCGACGGCTTCGCCGACCCGAACGGCCAGTGGGTGGGCACCTCCGCCCGGGCCCGGGTGATCGGCTACAACCCCACTCTGGCGCCCGAGGCCGAGCAGATGACGTCGATCGACGCCGTGCTCGACCCGAAGTACAAGGGCAAGGTCGGGTACGCGCCCGCCAACGCGTCGTTCCACGCCTTCGTGACCGCCCTGCGCGTCGCCAAGGGCGAGGACGGTGCCAAGGAATGGCTGACGAAGTTCAAGGCCAACGAGCCGCGCAAGTACGACAACAACATCCTCGTGCTCGACGGCGTCGACAAGGGCGAGGTCGCGCTCGGGCTGCTCAACCACTACTACTGGTACGAGCGGGTGGCCGAGAAGGGCGCCGACGCCGTCACGGCGCGCATCCGCTTCCTCGGCTCCGACGACCCGGGCGCGCTGATCAACGTGGCCGGCGTCGGCATCCTCAAGGGGACGGACCAGAAGGAGTCCGCCCTCAAGGCGGTGAACTACCTCCTCTCCGAGAAGGCCCAGAAGTACTTCGCCGACGAGACGGCTGAGTACCCGGTCGTCGCCGGGATCGCATCGAAGCACGACCTGCCGCCGCTCGCCGACCTCGAGAAGTCGAGCATCGACCTCAACAAGCTCGACTCCCTCGAGACGACGCTGGCCATGCTCAACGAGGTGGGTCTCACCTGAGCGAGCTGACGACGACGGAGCGCCCGGTGGCCGAGACGGCCCCCGGCGCGCTGTCGCGTCTCCGCGGTCGCGAGGACCACGGCAGGCCGCCCTGGTGGCTCGTCCTGCCCGCGCTGGCCGGGGCCGCCCTGGCCGTCCTGCCGCTGGGATACCTCCTCGTGCGCACCTTCGAGGCCGGACCCGACCGGGTCGTGGAGATCCTCAACCGGCCCGGAACCGCCGCCCTGGTCGGGCGCAGCCTGGGCCTGGCCGCCGTGGTCACCGGTCTCTGCCTCCTCATCGGCATCACCATGGCCGCCCTGGTGACCCGCACCGCGATGCCCGGCCGCCGGGTCCTGGCCGTCCTCGCCCCGCTGCCGCTCGCCATCCCCAGCTACGTCGCCGCCTTTGCCTGGGTCGCGGCGGTGCCGTGGGCGCGCGGGTTCATCGGCGCCACCATCGTCCTCACCGCCTGCACCTACCCCTACGTCTACCTGCCGGTCGTCGCCGCGATGCGGTCCGTCGACCCGGCCCAGGAGGAGGTGTCCCGCAGCCTCGGTCGGTCTGCGTGGCGCACCTTCTGGACCGTCACGGCCCGTCAGGTGTGGCCGGCTGCCGCCTCCGGCGGCCTGCTCGTCGCGCTCTACACCCTGAGCGACTTCGGGGCGGTGTCGATCCTCCAGTACGACGTCTTCACCCGGGTCATCCACACGTCCTACACGGCCACCTTCGACCGGACGCCGGCCGCCGTCCTCTCCACGCTGCTCGTCGTGATCACCGTCGTCATCGCCGTGGGGGAGCGGTGGACCCGCCGCCCCGTCGAGCAGACCCGCGTCGGGGGCGGTGTGGCCCGGCGCGCCGAGCTGCACCGGCTCGGGGCGCTCGGCCCGTTGGCCTCGGGGCTGGTCGTCGCCGTCCTGCTCGTCTCGCTCGCCTTCCCCGTCGCCTCGCTGCTCTACTGGTTCGCGACCGGGCTCTCCGCCGGGATCGACACCGAGCGGCTGCTCACCAGCACCGGCACCACCGTCTTGCTCGCCGTGCTCGGGGCCGTGGCCACCATGGCACTCGCCGTCCCGATCGGCGTGCTCGTCGCCCGGCACCGCAGCCGCGCGAGCGCCGTCGTCGAGACCGCGACCTGGGCCGGCCACGCGCTGCCCGGCATCGTGGTGGCCCTGGCGCTCGTCTTCTTCGGGGTGCGGGTGGCCCAGCCGATCTACCAGCGCACGCCGCTGCTGCTCATCGCCTACGCGGTCCTCTTCCTGCCCGCGGGGCTCGGTGCGGTGCGCGGCGCCGTCGCGATGAGCTCACCGCGCATCGAGGAGGTCGCCCGATCGCTCGGCAGCTCCCCGATCACCGTGCTGCGCCGGGTCACCATCCCGCTGGCTGCCCCCGGGATCGCCGCCGGCACCGCGCTCGTCATGCTGACGATCATGAAGGAGCTGCCGGCCACGCTGCTCCTGCGCCCCACCGGCGCCAACACCTTGGCCACGAGCCTGTGGACCGAGACCGGTGTCGCCGCCTACGCCGCGGCCGCCCCCTACGCTCTTGCCCTCGTCCTGCTCGCCGTGCTGCCGACGCTCTGGCTCATGCGTGCGCAGGGACGATTCACCGCTACGGAGGACCTGTGAGTGAAGTCAAGCTCTCTGGGGTGTCGAAGGCCTTCGGGTCCACCACGGCACTCGCCGACGTCGACCTCACGGTCTCGTCCGGCGAGCTGACCGCGGTGCTCGGGCCGTCCGGCTGTGGCAAGACGACCTTGCTGCGCATCGTCGCCGGGTTCGTGCGACCCGATCGGGGACGCGTCGAGATCGACGGCCGACCCGTCGTCGCCGAGAACGTGCACATCGCTCCCGAACGACGGGGGGTGGCCATCGTCCCGCAGGAAGGTGCCCTCTTCCCCCACCTCGACGTCGCCAGCAACGTCGCCTATGGACTTCCCCGCTCCGTGGCCAGCCGCAAGCGCGTCGACGAGATGCTCGAGCTCGTCGGCCTCGGCGGCCTCGGCAAGCGCCGTCCCGACCAGCTGTCCGGCGGGCAGCAGCAGCGCGTGGCGCTCGCCCGGGCCCTCGCTCCGAGCCCCCGCGTCGTCGTGCTCGACGAGCCCTTCTCGGCCCTCGACGCCGGGTTGCGGGCCCAGGTCCGCGACGAGGTCAACGAAGTCCTGCGCAGCATCGACGCCACCGCGATCATCGTCACCCACGACCAGGAGGAGGCCCTGTCGATGGCCGACTCGGTCGCCGTGATGGAGCAGGGCCGGCTCGTCATGCACGGCAGCCCGACCGAGGTCTACCACCGCCCCGTCGACCTCGAGGTGGCCCGCTTCGTCGGCGACCTCGTCGAGCTGCCCGGCACCAAGTCCGGTCTCGTGGTCGACACCGTGCTCGGTCGCCTCCCGATCCACGGGTCCTCGATCCCGGCCGACGGCCCCGTCGTGGCCGTGATCCGGCCCGAGCAGATCCGGGTCGATGCTCGGGTCGAGCGCGGCGCCAAGGGAGCGCACGTCGACGACGTCAGCTTCTTCGGGCACGACGCGCTCGCCCGCCTCACCGTCATGTCCGACGCCGAGCCCGTCCGGGTCCTGGCCCGCACGGTCGCCCCGCTCCAGCGCGGTGACGACGTCGCGATCCGGGTCATCGGCCCGGCACTGGTCTACCCCACCTGACAATCGAAAGAGCAGTTCGCGACACGTCCTTTGTCGCGAACTGCTCTTTCGATTGGGGCCCGGGTGTCGCGAACTGCTCTTTCGATGGGCTTACTGGAGCCGGGCCGCCCCAGCAGGCACCCGCACGCGGCAAGGCGGGTGCGGGACCCGGCCCAGCGACATACGTGAAAAGCGGCCGCCCAAAGCGTGGGAGACTGTCCTGATCCCACCCCAGCACACCCAGCGAGGTTCGTCCCACCGTGTCGCCCATGGCCCGTACCGCGCTTGCGCCCCACGCAACGCCGCCCGAGCTGATCCGCAACTTCTGCATCATCGCGCACATCGACCACGGCAAGTCGACCCTCGCGGACCGCATGCTCCAGCTCACCGGTGTCGTCGACTCGCGGGCCATGCGCGCGCAGTACCTCGACCGGATGGACATCGAGCGCGAGCGCGGCATCACGATCAAGAGCCAGGCCGTCCGGATGCCCTGGGAGAGCGCGGGTCAGACCTACGCCCTCAACATGATCGACACCCCGGGTCACGTCGACTTCACCTACGAGGTCTCGCGGAGCCTTGCCGCGTGTGAGGGCGCCGTCCTGCTCGTCGACGCCGCCCAGGGGATCGAGGCCCAGACCCTCGCCAACCTCTACCTGGCGATGGAGAACGACCTCACGATCATCCCCGTCCTCAACAAGATCGACCTGCCTGCGGCGCAGCCGGAGAAGTATGCCGAGGAGCTCGCCAAGCTCATCGGCGGAGACCCGGCGGACTGCCTCAGGGTCTCCGGCAAGACCGGTGAGGGCGTCGAGCCGCTGCTCGACCAGATCGTCGCGCAGATCCCGCACCCCGTCGGCGACCCGGACGCCCCGGCCCGCGCGATGATCTTCGACTCCGTCTACGACACCTACCGCGGCGTCGTGACGTATGTCCGCGTGGTCGACGGCAATCTCAACCCCCGCGAGCGCATCGTCATGATGTCGACCAAGGCGACGCACGAGCTGCTCGAGATCGGCGTCATCAGCCCCGAGCCGGTCCCGTCCAAGGGGCTCGGCGTGGGCGAGGTCGGCTACCTGATCACCGGGGTGAAGGACGTGCGCCAGTCCAGGGTCGGTGACACCGTGACCAACGCGAGCAAGCCCGCGGCCCGGGACCTCGGTGGCTACCGGGACCCCAAGCCGATGGTGTTCTCCGGGCTCTACCCGATCGACGGCTCGGACTACCCCGACCTGCGCGAGGCCCTCGACAAGCTCAAGCTCAACGACGCCGCGCTCGTCTACGAGCCGGAGACGTCGGCGGCGCTCGGTTTCGGCTTCCGCTGCGGCTTCCTCGGCCTGCTCCACCTCGAGATCGTCCGCGAGCGCCTCGAGCGTGAGTTCAACCTCGACCTCATCTCGACGCAGCCCAATGTCGTCTACGACGTCACGCTGGACGACGGCAGGGAGATCCACGTCACCAACCCGAGCGAGTTCCCCGAGGGCAAGATCGCCTCGGTGAGCGAGCCGATCGTCCGGGCCACCATCCTGGCCCCGAGCGAGTTCGTCGGGGCGATCATGGAGCTCTGCCAGCAGAAGCGGGGACAGCTGCGCGGCATGGACTACCTGTCCGAGGACCGCGTCGAGATGCGCTACACGCTGCCGCTGGCAGAGATCGTCTTCGACTTCTTCGACCAGCTCAAGTCGCGGACCCGCGGCTATGCCTCGCTCGACTACGAGCCGGACGGCGATCAGGTGGCCGACCTGGTCAAGGTGCAGATCCTGCTCCAGGGGGAGTCGGTCGACGCCTTCTCGGCGATCGTGCACAAGGACAAGGCCTACTCCTACGGCGTCATGATGGCGACCAAGCTGAAGGAGCTCATCCCGCGCCAGCAGTTCGAGGTGCCGATCCAGGCGGCCATCGGCTCTCGGGTCATCGCGCGAGAGAACATCCGCGCCATCCGCAAGGACGTGCTCGCCAAGTGCTACGGCGGCGACATCAGCCGCAAGCGCAAGCTGCTCGAGAAGCAGAAGGAGGGCAAGAAGCGGATGAAGATGGTCGGCCGGGTGGAGGTCCCGCAGGAGGCCTTCATCGCGGCGCTGTCCTCGGACGGGGGCGGGGAGAAGGCGAAGAAGTAGCCGCAGGCGGTTGGCGTGGAGGGGGCGCGGCTCACGCCGCGCACCGCCTCAGCCCAGGAGCTTGCGGCGCATCCGTTCGGTGTCGGCGGCCGACCAGCCCTGCTCGGCGAGCCAGCCGTGGACGCCGCCGTGCCGTGTCTCGAGAGCGGTGAGCAGCCTGCGCATCGTGTCCGTCGTCGGTGACTGCTGGGCGACCGTCTTGTGCTTGAGGTTCTCGGCATAGGCGGGCTTGCTGCGCAGCCGGTCGAGGATCGCACCCACCTTCTCCGCCGACGCCGCGAAGTCGGTGATGACGACCTCGTCGGGCACCCCGACGACCTTCAGCGCCAGACCGACGATGGTGCCGGTGCGGTCCTTGCCGGCGGCGCAGTGGACGATGGCCGCGCCGTCACTGGCCGCGATGGCGTGCAGGGCAGCGAGCACGGAGTCCGGTCGCTTGGCCAGGTAGGAGAGGTAGTGCTCCGACCAGAACTCCTCGTGACTCGGGTGATGGCCGTTGCGCCGCTCGTGCAGCACCGCGGCCTCCGCTTCGTCCTTCTCCCAGGGGAGGGCCCGCTCCGCCGCCGGGATGCCGGACTCGTCGCTGTCCTCCCGGTAGAGGGAGTGGTGGTGATGGCGCACCGCGGTGGCCCGGAGCGGGCCGTCGCCCTCCTTGGCCACCTCGACGTGCGTGCGCAGGTCGATGACGTCGCTGACGCCGAAGTCCTCGAGGAGCAGTGACACGGAGGCCGCGGGGAGGTCCTGGAGGTTGTCCGACCGCAGCAGGCGCCGGAACCGCACGACGTCGCCGCTCTCGGTGCGCAGGCCGCCCAGGTCTCGCATGTTGACGACGCCGGGCAGGTCGATCCAGTGGGGTTGGTGCACCTCACGACGATAAGCGATCCGGGAAAACGGCTTGCGCGGACTCCGCTTCCTGCACATATCTTGATATCGAGATATGTGCGACGAAAGGACCCGGAGTGACCGTCGAGGACCCAACGGTGGAGGAGCGGCTCACCCGTCGCGGGATCCCGGTCGACCGCGACCTGCGCATCCTCGCCCTCGGGCAGTTCGCCAACCGGTTCGGGACCGGTGCGGTCATCACGACCAGCGCCCTCTACTTCACCAGGCAAGTGGGTTTCGCCCCGAACGAGGTGGCTCTTGCCATGTCGGTCGGCGCCGTCGTCGGCATGGTCGTGCAGGTGCCGGCGGGGCACTGGGGCGACACCCGGGGACCGCGGGAGGTGCTCACCTTCTTCATGACGGGCGCGGCGATCTTCAGCGCGCCGCCGGTGCTCGCTCGCTCGCCGTGGGCCCTGGCCCTGCTGCTCGGCATCCTCGCCTTCTTCGAGCGCGGCGCGGGTGCCGTCAACCAGGGGGTCATCGCCCAGCTCGCGACCGGTGGCCGTGGGGTCCTCTTCAAGGCCTACCTGCGCGCGGTGACGAACTCCGCCATCGGGCTCGGGTCGATGCTGGGGGGTGCGGCCCTCATCGTCGACGACGTGTGGGCGTACGTCGCCGTCTTCGTCCTCAACGCCGCGCTGACCGGCTTCGCTGCGTTCAACAGCACGCGCCTGCCGCACCTGCCCGCCCACGAGCGCGGCGAGGGAGAGCCCAGGCTGGCCGTGCTGCGGGACTGGCCCTACGTCGTCATCTCCGCGCTGACCGGGCTCTTCACGCTGCACTTCGTCGTCATGGAGCTCGGCCTGGCCCTCTACATCTCGGAGCGCACCGCGGCCCCGACCGTCATGGTCGCGGTGCTGCTCATCGTCAACACCGCCATGGTCGCGCTCTTCCAGGTGCGGTTCTCCAGACGGTCGGACTCCGTCGAGGCCGGCGCCAAGGCGCTCGTCCGCGGTTCGCTCTGGATCGCCGCTGGCTTCGCCCTCGTCGCGCTCGCCGGGCGGGGCAGCTACTGGGCGGCCATCGTCGTCCTCGTCGCGGGCTCCCTCGTGCACGTCGTCGGGGAGATGATCGGGTCGGGTGGTCAGTGGGGCCTGCAGCTCGGCCTGGCTCCGCACGAGAAGCAGGGGCAGTACCAGGGCTTCGCCGGGCTGGGCTTCTCCGTGACGGCCGTCATCGGGCCGCCCGTGGTGACGTACTTCTGTGTCGAGCAGGGAGAGCGCGGCTGGTTCATGCTCGCCGGCCTCATGGTCGGCATTGCCCTCGTCACCCTCCCCGCGGCACGCTGGGCTCTCGCGTCCAGGGAGCGCTACGGGGTCACCACCCACTCCGGCTGACCCGGCATCCGTCAGTTCTGGAGAAGTCCGCCGTGGGCGTGCCAGCAAGACTGGGGGAGCAGCACGAGACGACGAGCCGAAGCAGCGAGGAGAGCACGATGGCCGAGACGAACCGCGCCACCCCGAAGTCCTCCAGTCGGTCCCCGGAGCCGGCCGAGGGGTTCACCGCGGAGGAGCGGGCCGCGATGAAGGAGCACGCCAAGGAGATCAAGGCGGCGCGTCGGCGCAGCGGCACCGCCGGCCAGGGCGATGACCTCGCAGACGTGCTCGGCAAGATCGCGGAGTCCAGAACGCCGGGAAGTTCAAGGCGCGTTATGCCACGCTCGGCTTCAACGACGAGGCCAGCCTCGACGAGGGCGAGATGTGGCCGACGTCGTTCGCCGTCACCGAGCTGACCCCGCAGGTCGAGGAGCGGATCGCCGCGCTGATCCGGCGTGCGGCCGGCTGACCCGGGCGACGAGCGCGAGCCAAGGGCTGATCGCAGGTCTCGGCGTCCGCCTGCGCTGCTGCGCCCTGAGACAATGGCCGTATGCCGCCCAGCTCGCTCCCCGACGGAGACCCGGCTCCCGCTTCGGGCGAGCTCCCCAGCTCGGCCCTGGCTGGCCTCGGGACCACCGACCTCGGCATCTACGTGCACGTGCCGTTCTGCTCCGTGCGATGCGGCTACTGCGACTTCAACACCTACACGCTGACGGAGCTGTCGGCCCGCGACGGGGACGGCCCGTCCATCGGGCTCGACACCTATGCTGCCGCGGCGATCGCGGAGCTGGGTGTGGCGCGTCGCGTCCTCGGCGACGCGGCGCCGCCGGTGTCGACGGTCTTCGTCGGGGGTGGAACTCCCACGATGCTGAGGTCGGCTGACCTCGTGAGGGTGCTCAGCGGCATACGGGAGCATTTTGGGCTCCGGCCCGGCGCGGAGGTCACGACGGAGGCCAACCCCGACTCGGTGACGCCGGAGTCGCTGGCCGAGCTGGCGGCAGGCGGCTTCACGAGGGTCTCGCTGGGCATGCAGTCGGCCGTGCCACACGTCCTCGCCACGCTCGAGCGGACCCATGACCCGGACAACGTCGCTCGAGCCGTCGCGGCCGCCCGTGCCGCCGGCCTGCAGGTGAGCGTCGATCTCATCTACGGCACGCCCGGGGAGTCGCTCGACGACTGGCGTCGCAGCCTCGAGGCGGCCCTGGCCCTCGAGCCGGATCACGTCTCGGCCTACGCCCTCGTCGTCGAGGAGGGCACCAAGCTGGCTCGCCAGGTCCGCCGCGGCGAGATCATGATGCCCGAGGACGATGACGAGGCCGACAAGTACGAGCTCGCGGACGAGGTGCTGACCACTGCGGGCCTCGAGTGGTACGAGGTCAGCAACTGGGCCCGTTCGGCGCAGGCGCGCTGCCGGCACAACGTCGCCTACTGGTCCGGGTCGAACTGGTGGGGGATCGGTCCGGGCGCCCACAGCCACGTCGGTGGCGTGCGCTGGTGGAACGTCAAGCATCCCGCCGCCTATGCCGCGCGGCTGGCGGCCGGCGAGTCTCCTGCCCACGCGCGGGAGACCCTGACCGACGAGCAGCGCTATGACGAGACTGTGCTCCTCACCACAAGGATCACCGCAGGACTGCCGCTGAGTTACCTGCGAGTATCAGGGCGTGCGGCCGTCGCCGGTCTCATCGCCGACGGGCTCGTGGACGGTCCTTCGGCAGTTCGGGACGGCAGGGTCGTGCTGACGCGCAGGGGCCGGCTGCTCGCCGACACCGTGGTGCACCGGCTCATCGCGCCCTGACCGCACGCCCCGAGACCAGACCCCAGAGGCGAGGAGTGGCCATGACCCAGACGATCCCACCGGGAGCGCCGGAGACCGGGAGCGGAGGCGCGCTCGATGCGGCCGAGCTGGTGGAGGGGCTCCGGGGAGTCTTCGGCGCCGGTGTGACGAAGCCGTTGGCCTGGCGAACCGCGCAGCTGCGGGGGCTGCAGCGAATGCTCGCGGAGCAGGAGGCGGCCTTCGTCGAAGCGCTCGAGGCCGACCTCGGCAAGCACGGCACCGAGTCGTGGATCACAGAGCTGGGCTTCACCTCCAACGAGATCACCCACACACTCAACCGGCTCAGGTCGTGGGTCCGGCCGCGCGCCACCTCCCTTCCGCTGTGGATGCGACCCGCGCGCGCGAAGGTGGTGCGGGAGCCGCTCGGCGTCGTCCTCGTGATCAGCCCGTGGAACTACCCGGTCCAGCTGTCCCTCACCCCCGTGGTCGGCGCCCTCGCCGCGGGCAACGCCGTGGTCCTCAAGCCGAGCGAGCTGGCACCCGCGACCTCCGCGGCGCTCGCCCGGTTGCTGCCCCGCTACGTGGACCCGGCCGCGGTCAGGGTCGTGGAGGGGGGAGCGCCCGAGACGACCGAGCTGCTCGCCCAGCGGTGGGACCACATCTTCTTCACCGGCACCAGCGCGGTGGGCCGGATCGTGCTGGAAGCCGCGGCGCAGCACCTCACCCCGGTGACGCTCGAGCTCGGTGGCAAGTCGCCGGCCTTCGTCGACGAGGGGGCCGACCTGCATACCGCGGCTCGGCGCATCGTGTGGGGCAAGTTCACCAACGCCGGGCAGACGTGCGTGGCGCCGGACTTCGTCATCGCCACGCGTCCGGTCCTCGACGCCCTCAAACCCCTCCTCGACCGGGCCATCCGCGAGTTCTACGGCGCAGATCCGGCCCTCTCGGACGACTACGGGCGGATCGTCAACGAGCGGCACTTCGGGCGGCTCGCTGCCCTCATCAACGGGGCGCACGTGACCCGGGGTGGCCAGGTGGACCGGGCCTCCCGCTACATCGAGCCGACGATTCTCGACGGTGTCGACGGGGACCACCTGGCCATGCAGGAGGAGATCTTCGGGCCGATCCTGCCGCTCGTCGAGGTCGGCGGTGTCGACGAGGCGATCGAGTTCATCACCGAGCGCGACAAGCCGCTCGCCCTCTACGTCTTCACCAACCGCGCGGAGACTCGGCGCAGGTTCATCCGGGACACGTCCTCAGGAGCCTTGGGCTTCAATGCCCCGCTCCTGCACATGGCCGCGCCGGACCTGCCGTTCGGCGGCGTGGGGCCGAGCGGGATGGGCAAGTACCACGGCGAAGAGTCCATGGCGCTGTTCAGCCACGCCAAGGCCGTGCTGGACGTGCCGGCCAGGCCGGATGCCCTCGTGGCGATCTACCCCCCGTTCACGTCGCTCAAGGAGGCGATCGTGCGTCGTTTCGTCGCGCCGCCACGTCCCTGAGGTGCCCCGGTCACTGACCCGGGCCGGCGGGTGAGTGACTCAGCTGCCCGGCTCGGTGACGAAGTCGATGAGCTCCTCGACGCTCGCCAGCAGCGCGGGCTCGAGGTCGGCATAGGTCCGAACGGTGCCGAGGATCCGTTTCCAGGCCCGCGCGATGTCGGCCTGGGTCTCGTGCGGCCAGCCGAGCGCGGCGCAGATGCCGTGCTTCCACGAGACCCCGCGCGGGATGACCGGCCACTGCTCCCACCCGAGGCGCGCCGGTCGCACCGACTGCCAGACGTCGACGTAGGGGTGGCCGAGGATGCGCACATGCTGCGCGAGGCCGGGCAGAGCCAGGGCCTGCTCGACGATGCGTGCCTCCTTCGTGCCGGGCACGAGGTGGTCGACGAGCACGCCGAGCCGTCGCCCGGGGCCCGGCTGGAACTCGGCGATGATGCCGGCCAGGTCGTCGACGCCGTCCATCATCTCGACGACGACCCCCTCGACCCGGAGGTCGTCCCCCCAGACCTTCTCGACGAGCTCCGCGTCGTGGCGCCCTTCGACGTAGATGCGGGACCCGCTCGCGACTCGGGCCACTGCGTCGTGCACCGCCACCGAGCCGCTCGCCGTCCGCGCGGACGCCGTGCGGGCCTGGGCGAGCGCGGCCGTTGCGGCCGCGACCGGCTTGGTCAGGGTGACGGGGCGCCCGTCGATGAGGAAGCCCGGCCCCAACGGGAACGCCTTCACGCGCCCGCGGCCGTCCTCGAGGTGCACGACGTGCATGCCGCCGGCCTTCTCGACGCGGACCACCGCGCCCACCCAGCCGGTCTCGACGTCCTCGACCACGGTGCCGGGCTCCGCTGGCACGTCGACCGAGCGTCCTCGTCGGGGCGCGCGCCAGTCACCGGAGAGGACGTCGGAGCCGTAGCGATCGTGGGAGGACACGATCATGGAGCGTATGCCGCTGGGCTCGGTCCCAGCCGGAACGCCACGCGGGCGCGGGGTGGGGACGTGGTCTCGGCGTTCGCGACGCAAGGGACGACGACGTAGACTTGGCACTCGTTCGACGAGAGTGCCAGAGGAGGTGGGCGAGGCGATGAGCGAGGAACGCAAGCTGATGGTGCTGCGGGCGATCGTGCAGGACTACGTCCAGACCTCCGAGCCCGTGGGCAGCAAGGCGCTCGTCGACCGGCACCATCTCGGCGTCAGCGCCGCCACGGTGCGCAACGACATGGCCCAGCTCGAGGAGGAGGGGCTGATCCACGCGCCGCACACCTCCGCCGGGCGGGTCCCGACGGATGCCGGCTACCGGCTCTTCGTCGACCGGCTCAGCCACCTCAAGCCCCTGAGCGCGGGGGAGCGGCGGGCGATCAGCCAGTTCCTCCAGGGCGCCGTCGACCTCGACGACGTCGTGGACCGCACGGTGCGCCTGCTCGCCGGTCTGACCCGCCAGGTCGCGGTGATGCAGTACCCGTCGCTGACCCGGTCCACGGTGCGGCACATCGAGCTCGTGCCGGTGGGCGCGGCGCACCTGATGGTCATCCTCATCGTCAACACCGGGCGCGTGGAGCAGCGCGTCGTGGAGGCGCGCAGTATGCCCGGCGGGCCCGAGGGGGACGAGCTGATCGGCCGGTTGCGGGCCTCCCTCAACGAGGTGTCCGCGGGGGTCCCCTTCACCGCTGCCGCGACCGAGCTGCGCCGGCTCGTCGAGGACGCCCCGACCGAGGAGCGGCCCATCGTCGAGGCGATCGTCTCCGCGCTGGGCGATGCGCTCGTCGAGGAGCGTGAGGAGCGGGTCGTGCTGGCCGGCCAGGCCAACCTGGCTCGGTCGGGCGGTGACTTCGCCACGTCGGTGGCGCCCATCCTCGAGGCCCTCGAGGAGCACGTCGTGCTGCTGCGGCTCCTGGGGCAGCTCGGCGAGGACCCCGACGCCGTCTCCGTGCGAATCGGTTCGGAGAACCCCGTGTCCGGCCTGCAGACGACGTCCCTCGTCTCGATGGGCTACGGCAGTGGTCTGGAGCGGGTCGCCAGCCTGGGCGTGCTCGGCCCCACCCGGATGGACTACCCGACCACGATGGCCTCGGTCCGGGCCGTTGCCCGCTACGTGTCCCAGATCCTCGACGAGAACAACAACGCATGATCATGCGTTGCACCTGTGCAACGCCGACCTGACGCCAGACGAAGATGACAGGAACCACCCGCTTGAACGACTACTACGCCGTCCTCGGTGTCTCCCGTGATGCGAGCCAGGAGGAGATCAAGAAGGCCTACCGTCGGCTCGCCCGCAAGCTGCACCCTGACGTCAACCCCGGACCCGAGGCGGAGGAGGAGTTCAAGCGCGTCTCGCAGGCCTACGACGTCCTGTCCGACCCGCACAAGCGGCGCTCCTTCGACCTCGGTGCGGACCCGTTCGCGACGGGCGGCGCCGGCTTCGGGGCCGGTCCCGGCTTCTCGTTCAGCGACGTCATGGACGCCTTCTTCGGCGCGGGCGCCACGGCGGGCACCCGGGGCCCGCGGCCTCGGGTCCAGCGGGGCCAGGACGCTCTCGTGCGTCTCGACATCGACCTCGCCAAGGCGGTCTTCGGCTCCGAGGAGGAGCTGACCCTCGACACCGCGATCGGCTGCTCCCGCTGTGGGGGTGACGGAGCCGAGCCCGGCACCGGCCGTCAGACGTGCCCCATCTGCCAGGGCCGCGGCGAGGTCCAGCAGGTGCAGCGCAGCTTCCTCGGGCAGGTCATGACCTCGCGCCCCTGCGTCAACTGCCAGGGCTACGGATCCACGTTGACCGACCCGTGCCACGACTGCTCCGGCGAAGGCCGCGTCCGCACCCGCCGCAGCCTCAAGCTGAAGATCCCGGCCGGCGTCGACACGGGCACCCGCATCCAGCTGACCGGCGAGGGCGAGGTGGGCCCGGGCAACGGACCCAAGGGCGACCTCTACGTCGAGATCCGGGTCACCAACCACGAGACCTACACGCGGCGCGGCGACGACCTGCACTGCACGGTCGAGCTGCCCATGGCGGCGGCAGCCCTGGGCACGACCCTCAAGCTGTCGACCTTCGACGGGATGCAGGACCTCGAGGTGAAGCCCGGGACGCAGAGCGGCGACGTCTTCACCCTTCGCGGTCTCGGGGTGACGCACCTGCGGCACGGTGGCCGCGGCGACCTCCTCGTGCACGCGACGGTGGTGACGCCCACGCGGCTGACGGACGAGCAGGAGGACCTGCTCCGCCAGTTCGCCGCCCTGCGCGGTGAGGAGCGGCCCGAGGGTCGGTTGACGCCCAACAAGGGCCTCTTCGGCAAGATCCGGGACGCCTTCAAGGAGAAGTGAGGGCGGGGTGACCCACCAGCTCTTCCTCAGCTCTCCCGCCGAGCTCGCCGCGGCCGCGCCGGGAGCCGCCATCGTCCTCGACGGCGACGAGGGGCGGCACGCCGCTACGGTCGTGCGGCTGCGGGCCGGCGAGCGCTACTTCGTCGCGGACGGCGCCGGGCGCCGAGTGCTCGCCGAGGCGGACGAGGTCGATCGCACGTCGGTGCGGGGACATGTCGTGGAGGTCGTCGACGAGCCCGAGCCGGACACCCGGTTCGTGCTCGTCCAGGCGCTCGCCAAGGGGGACCGCGACGAGCAGGCCATCGAGGCGGCGACCGAGCTCGGCGTCGACGAGGTCGTGCCCTGGGCGGCGGAGCGCTCGATCGTCGTGTGGCGCGGCGACCGGGCCGCCAAGTCCCTGGCCAAATGGGCCGCCGTCGTGACCCGCGCCGCCAAGCAGTCCCGTCGCTCCCGCGTGCCGCTCACCTCCTCCCCGGTCGACCTCACCTCACTCGTGGCCCGGGTGAGCGAAGCTGCCCTGGTGCTCGTGCTCCACGAGGACGCCACCGAGCCGCTCGCCGCGATCGAACCGCCGGCCTCGGGTGATGTGCTGGTCGTCGTGGGACCCGAGGGTGGGATCTCCCCCCGGGAGCTCGACGCGCTCGTCGCAGCCGGCGCCCAGCCGGTGCGGCTCGGGTCGACGATCCTGCGTGCGTCCTCCGCGGGGCCGGCCGCCCTCGCGGTCCTCAACGCAGCCTCCCGCTGGCGCTGACCGACCCACCCTCGAGTGGCCCCGGTGTGCACAGGCCGGGTGTGGGTCGTGGGGCCACTCGAGTGGTGGGGTGGGTCGAGTGGCCCGGGTGTGCACAGGCCGGGTGTGGGTCGTGGGGCCACTCGAGTTGGGGAGGGGTTAGCGGACGGTGAAGGTCTTGGTGTCGACGTGGGCGCCGCCGCCCTCGGCGCCGCCGGAGGGGTCGTCCGTCGAGAGCGTGACGACGTAGTCACCGGCCGGCAGCGTCCGCTTGAACTCGAACTCACCGAAGCCGCCCGTGCCCGTGCCTCCCATGGCGTTTCCCTCCGCTACGACCGTGCCGTCCGTGGTGGCGATCCGCCAGAGGAAGTTGGCCTCGAACGAGGTGCCGTAGCCGCGGAAGGTGACGCGCCCCGCCTTGAGCTCCTGGCCCTCCGAAGGAGCGAGCACCCAGACGTGCGACTGGACCTCGACCTGCGGCGCGCGGGCCGTGGGCTCACCGAGTCGGACCACGCCCCAGGCGTCCGCGGGGCGGCCGTCGACGAGGATCGTGACGGTGCGCACCGGGGTGCTGGCCACCTGCGCTGCCGCCGTCGCGGTGTGGACGAGCTGCTGGACGGCGCGCTCGGCCACCTCGCTGCCGACGCCCGACCCCGAGACCGCATCCGCCGAGAGGTCGACGACGAGGTTGTCACCCTCCCGGTCGAGGGTGATCCGGGACGCCGGCGCCCAGGGCGTGAAGTAGTCCGGGTCGAGGGGCTTCTCACGCGTCATCGCGTAGAGCGCGGACAGGATCGGTCCGCCCTCGTCGGGCACGGTGCGGAACTCGCGGAAGAGCCGCGGCGCCCCGCCGGTCTCACCGATCCAGTAGACCGGCACTCCCTTGATCGTCCCGGACGGCGCTGGCGTCGAAACGTCAGTGGTCGATGCCGAGGTGCCGGGGTCGGTAACCGTGCCCGAGGTGGCTGACGGCGCGGGCGTCGACGGACTGGGGCTGCCCTGCGAGGTCGGGGCCGTCCCGGCCGGCACCGGGGACAACCCGGTGGGTCGCCCCGAGAGCCAGAGGGTGCCTGCGGCCACCACGGCCACCGCGGCGGCCGCCGCGAGGACGAGCCAGCGCCGGGGCGTCCCGGCACCGGGCACGGTGACCGTGTGGGCCTCGGCGAGGATGGCCGACAGCCGCTCGCCGGGCCGGATCGACGCTGCGTCCTCCACCAGCGTCGTCCGCAGCTGCGTCTCCAGCTCGCGCAGACCGGACCCGATCTCGACCGTCGGGTCGTCGGGACGGTTGGGCGGGCGGTGGTCGTCGAGGTTCATCACTGCTCCACATCGGGGAGGTCGGGTCCCGTGGTCGGTTCGGCCGGGGACAGGTCGGCCCGCAAGCGGGCGAGGCCGCGGTGCGCATGCGCCTTGACCGACCCGGTCGAGATGTCGAGGGCCTCGGCGATCTGCCCTTCGGACAGGTCGAGGTAGTAGCGCAGCACCAGCACTTCTCGTTGGCGGTGCGGGAGGGCGCGGAGGGCGGTGACCATGGAAGCGCGCTCAGCGGCATACAGCACCGCGGTCTCGGCGCTCTCGAGGCTGCCGCGTCCGGGAAGGTCGGCCGCAGCCGCGTCGCGTCGGTGCTGCCGCTCGACCACGCCCTGATGACGCTGCGCCGAGCGGCAGGCGTTGACGACTGCGGTCCGCAGGTAGCCGACCGCGCGGCCGCTGTCCCGGATGGACGACCAGCTGCGGTGCGTCGCGACGAAGGCGTCCTGCACCGCGTCCTCCGCGGCGAGCTGGTCGTGCAGGAGCAGCCAGGCGAGGCGGACGAGCCGGTGCCAGTGCGCTGCGTAGAGCTCGGCGATGGCCCGGTCGGCGTCTTCGGGAAGCCCGGGGAGCCCTGCGGCCCCCGGCGAGGCCGTCCGCCCGCTCGCAGCCATGGTCCACGTTCTCACGCTGGAAGGACGCGCAGGTGCACGCCGCGGTTGACATGCCTAGGGTGTCGACATGACCGCGACGCCCCAGCAGGACGACTGCCTCTTCTGCAAGATCATCAACGGCGAGATCCCCTCGGACCGGGTCGCCGAGAGCGAGCGGGCCATCGCCTTCCGCGACATCAACCCCGCGGCACCGGTCCACGTGCTGGTCGTGCCCCGCCGCCACGAGGCCAACATCGGGGCGCTCGCGGCGAACGCCCCCGACGACCTGGCCGCGCTCTTCGAGCTCGTGTCGGAGGTCGCCGAGCAGGAGGGTGTCGCCGAGCACCACCGTCTCGTCTTCAACACCGGCACCGACGCGGGCCAGACGATCTTCCACGCCCACGGGCACGTGCTCGGCGGCCGCACCTTCACCGAGCGCTGAGGTCGGCTGAGATGGGCGACGAGGGCAGCACGGCCAAGGCGGCCAGCGAGGAGGCCTCCATCACCCCGGGGCCCGGGGCGGACGAGGCGGAGCCACGCGCGAAGGACGACGGCACCCAAGGCGACAAGGACAAGGGCAAGCCGGAGCCCGAGCCGAAGGACGACCTCGTCACCACCCACCACGTCCTGCGGGTGGGTCGGCGGCGCCTGAAGTACACCGCGACCGCAGGGCGCGTCGTGCTCCGCGAGGAGGACCACGCGGACGGCACCTTCAAGGGCAACAAGGCCCGGGCCGAGATCTCGATGACGAGCTATGTCCTCGACGACGCCGACCCGCGCACACGACCGGTCGTCTTCGCCTTCAACGGCGGACCCGGCAGCTCGAGCGTGTGGCTGCACCTCGGCCTCCTCGGCCCGCGGCGGGTCGTCATGGGTGACGTCGGCGCCCTCCAACCACCGCCCTACGGTCTCGCCGACAACGCCGAGTCCCTCCTCGCCGTCGCCGACCTCGTCTTCATCGACCCGATGTCGACCGGATGGTCGCGCGCGGTGGAGGGCGGCAAGCCGGGGGAGTACCACGGGTTCCAGCGCGACCTCGAGCACGTCGGCGAGCTGATCCGGCTGTGGACCTCCCGCAACCAGCGGTGGATGTCGCCGAAGTTCGTCGCCGGCGAGTCCTACGGCACGCTGCGCGGCGCGGCCCTGACGGCGCACCTGCAGGAGCGCTACGGGATGTACCTCAACGGGCTCATCCTCATCAGCAGCGTCCTCGACCTGTCCTCGATCGACTTCGAGAAGCAGCGCAACGACCGCGCCCACGCGCTCTACCTCCCGACCTACGCCGCCATCGCCCACTACCACGGGCGGCACGGGCGTCGCTCGCTGCGCTCCGTCATCGAGGAGGCCGAGGCGTATGCCGCTCGCGACCTTCCGTGGGTCCTGTCCCGAGGTGCCCGGCTGAGCTCGCAGGAGCGGGCCGAGGCCGTCGCGACCCTGGCCCGGCTCTCGGGGCTCTCGGAGGACTACGTCGACCGGTGCGACCTGCGGATCGAGCACTGGCGGTTCTTCACCGAGCTGCTCCGCGACCAGCGGCTCTCGGTGGGACGGCTCGACGGCCGGTTCACCGGGCCCGCAGCGAGCGCCATCGCTGAGGGGATGGACGCCGACCCGTCGTACGACGCGATCATGGGTCCCTACGCGGCCGCCTGGAACCACTACGTGCGCGACGAGCTGGGTTACGCCTCCGACCTGCACTACGAGCAGATCACGACGCGCGTGCACCCGTGGTCCTACAAGGACTTCGAGGGCCGGCCCATCGACGTCTCCGACCGGCTGGAGCGGGCCCTGCGCCAGAACCCGCACCTGCGCGTCCACATCGCCTACGGCTACTACGACGGGGCGACGCCGCACTTCGCGGCAGAGGACGTCGTCGCCAGGCTGCGCCTCCCGGACGCGCTGCGGGCCAACATCGAGCACGCCTACTACGAGGCCGGCCACATGATGTACGTCCACGAGCCGTCGCGGGTACAGCAGAGTCGAGACCTCGCCGATTTCGTGGTGAGGTCGTCCGCCCGCTCCACGTAGACTCGGACCCACGATGAGTGACGACGACGACCCGTTCGATTCCGACCCTTCCACCCCGGCAGCCTCACGCGAGGCGCACCGCCTCACCCGCGAGATCCCACCGCCCATCGAGATGGTCTCCCTGCTCGGGCCGCGGGACGAGCTGCTGCGGACCATGGAGCGCCAGTTCCCGCTCGTCGACACGCACGTGCGCGGCAACGAGATGAGCTTCACGGGGCCCACGGGTGAGCTCGACATCATCGACGGGCTCCTCGACGAGCTGCTCGTCATCGTCGAGGCCGGTCAGCCGCTCAACCGCGACGCCGTCGAGCGATCGATCTCGATGCTGCGCGACCAGACGATGGAGCGGCCCGCCGACGTGCTGACGATGAACATCGTCAGCCACCGCGGCCGCACGGTCCGGCCCAAGACGCTCAACCAGAAGCGCTACGTCGACGCCATCGACGAGCACACCATCGTCTTCGGCATCGGCCCGGCCGGCACGGGCAAGACGTACCTCGCCATGGCCAAGGCCGTGGCCGCCCTGCAGGCCAAGCAGGTCGACCGGATCATCCTCACCCGGCCGGCCGTCGAGGCGGGGGAGCGGCTCGGGTTCCTGCCCGGCACCCTCAACGACAAGATCGACCCCTACCTGCGCCCGCTCTACGACGCCCTGCACGACATGATCGCGCCCGAGACGATCCCCAAGCTGCTGGCCTCCGGCACCATCGAGGTCGCACCCTTGGCCTACATGCGTGGCCGGTCGCTGAACTCGGCGTTCATCATCCTCGACGAGGCGCAGAACACCTCGATGGAGCAGATGAAGATGTTCCTGACCCGCCTCGGCTTCGGCTCCAAGATGGTCGTGACGGGCGACATCACCCAGGTCGACCTGCCCGGCGGGACCCGCTCCGGGCTGCGGGTGGTGCGCGACATCCTCGGCGACATCGACGACATCCACTTCGCCGAGCTGACGTCCAACGACGTCGTCCGGCACCGGCTCGTCAGCGCCATCGTGGACGCCTACGAGCGCGACGAGGTCCGCGGCCGGCGCAGGGCCAGCCGCGCCGCCAAGGACGCGACCCGGCAGGCGGGCGGCGACGGGGGCAGCCCCGAGGCCACTCGCGAGCGGCGGCGAGCCCAGCGGCATACGGCATCATCGAACGCATCGGCGCCAGCAGCCGAGCAGGAGGAGCGCGCATGAGCATCGACGTGCTCAACGAGACCGACGAGACCGTCGACGAGCTGGAGCTGCTGTCCTGCGCCCGCTACGTCATGGAGCAGATGCGGGTGCACCCGCAGGCTGACCTGTGCATCAAGCTCGTCGACGAGCCGGCCATGACGGTGCTGCACGAGCAGTGGATGGACCTGCCCGGCCCGACCGATGTCATGAGCTTCCCGATGGACGAGCTGCGGCCCGGCAAGGAGGGCCAGGAGCCGGAGGAGGGCACGCTCGGCGACATCGTCCTGTGCCCCTCCGTCGCGACGCGCCAGGCCGCCGACGCGGGTCACGCGCCGATGGAGGAGATGCTGCTCCTGACGACGCACGGCATCCTGCACCTGCTCGGCTACGACCACGCCGAGCCGGACGAGGAGCGCGAGATGTTCGAGCTGCAGCGCCAGCTGCTCCTCACCTTCCTCGCGACGCGCAACAGACCGGTCGACTGAGGCCGCGATGTTCCCCCAGCTCGTCATCCCGGCGGTCGTCAGCATCGTCATCGCCTTCCTCCTGTCCGCCGCCGAGGCCGCCATCTTCCGCATGTCACGGGTGCGCGCCCTCGAGCTCTACGAGGAGGGGCGCTCCGGGGCGAAGTCGCTCGTCAAGGTCGTCGCCGAGTCGCCGCCCTACGTCTCGGTCATCGCCTTCCTGCGCGTCGTCGCCGAGGCGACGACCGCGGTCCTGGTGACGCTGGCCGTCGCGCGGGCCATCGACTCGACCCTGCAGGCGCTGCTCCTGTCGATCGCCATCATGGCCGTCGTGTCGTTCGTCGTCGTCGGCGTCTCCCCGCGCACGCTCGGCCGGCAGAACTTCGAGTCCGTCGCGCTGTGGAGCGCGCCGTTCGCCGTGGGCCTGCACCGCATCCTCGGGCCGCTCGCCAGGCTCCTCGTCGTCCTCGGCAACGCGGTGACGCCCGGCAAGGGCTACCGCGACGGCCCCTTCCAGACCGAGTCGGAGCTGCGTGACCTGCTCGACATGGCGGGGGAGTCGGAGGTGATCGAGGCGGACGAGCGCGAGATGATCCACTCGGTCTTCGAGCTCGGTGACACGGTGGCCCGGGCGGTCATGGTGCCCCGGACCGACATGGTGGTCATCGAGCACGACAAGACGCTGCGCAGCGCGATGTCACTCTTCCTGCGGTCCGGCTTCTCGCGGATCCCCGTGGTCGGTGAGGACACCGACGACATCCTCGGGCTGCTCTACTTCAAGGACGTGGCGCGCCGTCTCAACGCCGCCCCGGAGGACGCGAAGCACCCGGCGACCGAGGTGATGCGGCCGATGCACTTCGTGCCGGAGAGCAAGCCGGTCGACGACCTGCTCCGCGAGATGCAGCGCGACCAGACGCACTTCGCCATCGTCGTCGACGAGTACGGCGGCACCGCCGGGCTGATCACCATCGAGGACATCATCGAGGAGATCGTCGGCGAGATCGCCGACGAGCACGACCGGGAGGCTCCGGGCATCGAGGAGCTCGAGGACGGCACCCTGCGCGTCCCCGCGTCGATGGACATCGACGACCTCGCCGAGCTCTTCGACGTGACCATCGACGAGGACGACGTCGACACCGTCGGCGGCCTGCTGACCAAGGTGATCGGCCGGGTGCCCATCGTCGGGTCGTCCGGCACGGTGGCCGGGTTGTCGCTGACGGCCGAGCGGATGGCCGGTCGCCGGCACCGGGTGGCCTCGGTCATCGTGCACCGGGTGGCCACCGACGAGCCGGACGCCCCGGCCCACGAGACGGAGGAAGCCCATGGGCACGCAACGCACTGACGAGTCGGGCAGCTACCGGGCGGGCTTCGCCTGCCTCATCGGACGTCCGAACGCCGGCAAGTCGACGTTGACCAACGCTCTCGTCGGGCAGAAGGTCGCCATCACGAGCTCGAAGCCGCAGACGACCCGTCACACGATTCGTGGGGTCGCGACGACGGCCTCGGCCCAGCTGATCCTCGTGGACACGCCGGGGCTGCACAAGCCGCGCACGCTCCTCGGCGAGCGGCTCAACGACCTCGTCCGCGAGACCCTGCTCGAGGTCGACGTCATCGGCTTCTGCCTCCCGTCGGACCAGCGGATCGGACCGGGCGACACGTTCATCGCCAACGAGCTGGCCGAGCTGCGGTCCGTGCGCCGCCGGCCCGTGGTCGCGATCGCGACCAAGGCCGACGCAGTCGACCGGGACCGCTTGGCCGAGCACCTCATCGCGATCGACCAGCTCGGCGACTGGGACGCGATCATCCCCTGCTCGGCTGTGTCGGGCGAGCAGGTCGAGGAGGTGCGTGACGTCCTCGCGTCCTATCTGCCGGAGTCGCCGCAGCTCTATCCCGACGGCGTCCTGACGGACGAGCCGGAGGCTGTCATGATCGCCGAGCTCGTCCGGGAGGCGGCGCTCGAGGGCGTGCGCGACGAGCTGCCGCACTCCCTCGCGGTCGTCGTCGAGGAGATGGTGCCGCGCGAGGGACGTCCGGAGGGCAACCCCCTGCTCGACGTGCGGGTCAACGTGTTCGTCGAGCGGCCGAGCCAGAAGGCCATCGTCATCGGCCGTGGCGGCTCCCGGCTGCGCGAGGTCGGCACCAACGCCCGCAAGGGGATCGAGGCGCTGCTCGGGCAGAAGGTCTTCCTCGACCTGCACGTCAAGGTGGCCAAGGACTGGCAGCGCGACCCGAAGCAGCTCCAGCGGCTCGGTTTCTGACGCGGCCGCCGCTCGGATGCCGTATGCCGCTGGGCTCGGTCGGGCGACCGAGCCCAGCGGGCCCGTGGCGGGGTCGGTCAGGTCGGCTGCAGGACAGGGGAGCGGTCGGCAGGCGGGTGTGTTGCGGGGGCGCTGGGGGTGGTGCGCGACGGCAGCTGGACGAGAACGACGCCCGCGAGGATGACGAGGCCACCGGCCAGCTGGACGGGCGTCATGGTCTCACCGTGGACGAGGGCGACCGCCCCCGCGGCGACGAGGGGCTCGACGCTCGAGATGATGCCGCCGGTCGAGGCCCCCACGCGGGTGATGCCGCTCTGGTGGAGGAACATGGCGAAGACCGTGCCGACCAGCACGTAGGCCAGCACCCACCCGAGCACTGCGGGGTCGGGCCGCAGGCCGACCGGTTGCCCCGTCGCGACGGTGAAGCCCGACACCGACACGAGGGCGGACGTCGAGACGACGGCCATCAGCAGGGTCACGTCGGCGTCCCTGGGCAAGGAGGAGGCGACGATCGTGTAGACCGCGTACGTCGTCCCCGCGGTGAGCGCGAGACCGATGCCGACCGGTGAAACCGCCGCGAAGCCGCCGAGGCCGAGCAGCAGGAGCATCCCGATCCCCGAGCAGGTGAGGGCCACCATCCGTCGGCGAGTCGGCGACTCCCGGCGCGTGAGGAAGCCGATGAGCACGATGATCGCCGGATAGGTGTAGACGAGAAGCGCCGCGAGCCCGGCGTCCATGATCGCCACCGCCCCGAAGTAGGAGAGCGACTGGAGGGCATAGCCGACCGCCCCCAGCCCGACACAGGTCAGGAGGGTGCGCCGACTCACCCTGGCCGGGCGCCGCACGGCAACCATCGACCAGAAGACGACCGCCGCGATCGCGAAACGCCACAGCATCAGGGTGGCCACCGGGACCTCATGAGCGTAGGCGCCCTTGGCGAAGACGACCGCCAGGGCAGCGAAGCAGGCGGCGCCCATGACGAGCAGGGCCCCGCGACGATCGATGCGGTGGCTCGCCGCGATGGGTGGGGAGTCGGTCACGAGCACACCGTAGGTGAGATGCCGGCCATCGAGGTATCCTCAGTTTCCTCGGACACCCATAGGGAACACCTTGGCCACGATCCATCAGCTGCGGGTCTTCCTCGCCGCCTACGAGCTCGGCTCGCTCACCGCCGCGGCGGCCCGGCTCGGCTATGCCCAGCCGACGGTCTCCGAGCAGGTCCGGCTGCTCGAGAGGTCCCTGGGGGCCCGCCTCTTCGAGCGCGTCGGGCGCGGACTCGTCCCGACGGAGGCCGCCCACGCCCTGCGGCCGCACGCCGAGCGGACCCTCGGCGCGATCGCCCAGGCGACCAGTGCCGTCCGTGCGGTCAACCAGCTGGAGGCTGGGACCATCCGTTTCGGGGTCTTCGGCGCCTCCCGGCTCTACCTCGGCTCCACCGTGGTGCTCGAGCTGCTGCGTCGGCACCCGGGCGTCCGGGTCGAGCTCGTGGGACGTCACTCCACCGACGTCGTCGACCAGCTGCGCCGCGGACGGATGGAGGCCGCGGCCATCGCGCTCCCCGTCGATGACCCCACGCTCGAGGTCCATCCCGTCATGAATGACGAGCTCGTCTACGTCAGCGCCCACGCCGACCGCCTCGCCGGCCCGGTGACGGCGACGGCACTGGGCCAGGCGCCCCTCGTCCTCGCCTGGGCCAGCTGGGCCAATGACGCGACGCGGGCCGGGCTGGCAGCAGCCGTCGAAGCCGCCGGCCAGAGCCTGCAGACGCGGGTCGAGGTGGAGGACGTCGAGACCACGCTCGAGATCGCCGCGAGCGGTGAGGCGGACACCGTCATGTCGCTCGGCATGCTCCACCTGCTCGGGGCGACCGTGCCCGACCACCTCGGCTGGGCGCCGTTGCGTCCCCGACTCTTCGACCGCTTCGCCGTCGTCCACCGGCAGGGCGCGGTGCTCTCGCCTGCCACCAACCTCATGGTCCAGCTCGTGACCGAGCGACTGGAGGCGATCGACGCGGGAGCGAAGGCCCTCGGGCGCAGTCGGCTCCCCGCTCGCCCACCGCGCTGACTCCTCGGGGGTCTCAGGATCCGGGCACCCGAGCCCGCGTGGTGGACGAAGCCAGCCCAGCGGCATACGGTGAAAACATGCGTTCGGCGCTGCTTCTCCTTCGCTGCCGCGACGAGGCCTGACCCCGGCCCTCCTCGTCGCGGAGTGTCCCGTGTCCGGCCGGACACCGCAGAGACCACACAGCGACGAGAGTGAGCAGCGATGATCCACCCCCAGCAGCCGTCCGGGATGCCGTTCCAGAAGTACGTCCCCTTCCACGAGCAGATCCCCGTCGACCTGCCCGACCGCACCTGGCCGACGAAGCGGATCGAGCACGCACCCCGGTGGTGCGCGGTGGACCTGCGTGACGGCAACCAGGCGCTCATCGACCCGATGAACTCCGAGCGCAAGCTGCGGATGTTCCAGCTGCTCGTCAAGATGGGCTACAAGGAGATCGAGGTCGGCTTCCCGTCGGCCAGCCAGACCGACTTCGACTTCTGCCGCGAGCTGATCGACGGCAACCACATCCCCGACGACGTGACGATCCAGGTGCTGACCCAGTGCCGCGACCACCTCATCGAGCGCACCTTCGACGCGATCCGCGGCGCCAAGCAGGCCATCGTCCACTTCTACAACTCGACCTCAGTCCTGCAGCGCCGCGTCGTCTTCGGCCTCGACCAGGACGGCATCGTCGACATCGCCGTCCAGGGTGCGCGCCTGATCAAGAAGCTCGAGGAGACGATCCCCGACACGAAGATCTACTACGAGTACTCGCCCGAGTCCTACACCGGCACCGAGCTCGACTTCGCCGTCCGGATCTGCAACGAGGTCATCGCCGTGATGGATCCGACGCCGGACCACAAGATGATCATCAACCTGCCGGCCACGGTCGAGATGATCACGCCCAACGTCTACGCCGACTCGATCGAGTGGATGATCCGCCACCTCGACCGGCGGGAGTCGATCGTCGTCTCCCTGCACCCGCACAATGACCGCGGCACCGGCGTCGCCGCCGCCGAGCTGGGCTACCTCGCCGGCGCGGACCGCATCGAGGGCTGCCTCTTCGGCAACGGTGAGCGCACCGGCAACGTCGACCTCGTCACCCTGGGTATGAACCTGTTCAGCCAGGGCGTCGACCCGCAGATCGACTTCAGCGACATCGACGAGATCCGTCGCACGGTCGAGTACTGCAACCAGCTGCCCGTGGCGGAGCGACACCCCTACGGCGGCGACCTCGTCTTCACGGCGTTCTCCGGGTCGCACCAGGACGCCATCAAGAAGGGCTTCGAGGCGATGCAGGTCGAGGCCAAGGAGAAGGGCACGAGCATCGACGACCTCGTCTGGGGCGTCCCCTACCTGCCGATCGACCCGCACGACCTCGGCCGGTCCTACGAGGCGGTCGTCCGCGTCAACAGCCAGTCCGGCAAGGGCGGCGTCTCCTACATCATGAAGTCCGAGCACCAGATGGACCTGCCTCGCCGACTCCAGATCGAGTTCTCCGGTGTCGTGCAGCGCGGCGTCGACCAGGACGGTGGCGAGGTCACCCCGGCCGAGCTGTGGGCCAGGTTCCAGGACGAGTACCTGCCCAACCCGGCCGCTCCCTGGGGCCGCTTCGAGCTGGTCAACGTCGTGACCGATTCCACCGTCGACGGCGACAGCACCATCGAGGCCAGCATCGTCGACAACGGCGAGCCGATCACGATCAGGGGCCGGGGCAACGGTCCCATCGCCGCGTTCCTCGACGCCTTCATGACGATCGAGGGCGCGCCGGACATGCGGGTCCTCGACTATGCCGAGCATGCGCTGTCGGCCGGTGGGGACGCGCGGGCGGCGGCCTACGTCGAGTGCGCCATCGGTGAGCGGGTCCTCTGGGGCGTCGGCGTCGACCCGTCGATCGTCACCGCGTCGCTCAAGGCCGTCGTCTCCGCGGTCAACCGGGCCGTTCGCGACCGCCTCGCCGCCGAGGCGGTGGCGTCGGAGGCCAACGCGGTCGGGTAGCGTCTCGGCCCATGGAGACCCCGGTCGGCAGAGCGCTGCTCAGACTGACCGGGGTCTCGCTCGTTCTCGTCGTCGCGACGGCGCTGCTCGCCCCACGGCAGCCCAACATCACCTATGACCGGGCCATCGTCGTGCCGGTCCTGGTCGTCTGTGCCGCGCTGGCGTGGTTCGGGCGCGTGCCGGGCGCTCTGAAGAACCGTTGGGTCCCGGTCGGCGTGGCCGTCGTGGGCGGCGCCGTCGCCACCGGTCTCGGACTTGCCCTGCGTTACGACTTCGGGTGGGACGCGCGTGTCATGCTCGAGATGGCCAGGTCCCTGCATGCGGGCCGGATGCTGGGCGACGGTGAGTACGAGTACCTCTCGCTGTATCCGAACAACATCCCGCTCCTCGTCATCGACCGGTTCGGGGTCGAGGTCGCCGCGGCCCTCGGGCTGGCCCCGGTCGCAGTCCTCATCACCCTCACCGGCGTGTGCGTGGCTGTGACGCTGTATGCCGCTCACCTCCTCGTCGTGCCCGTGGCCGGCCGCGGTGCTGCCCTGTTCACCCAGCTCGTCGTCGCCGCGCTCGTCGGGACGAGCCCCTGGCTGAGCGTTCCCTACACGGACTACTACGCCATGCCTTTCGTCGTCGGCGGGGTCGCGCTCGCAGCCGCGGCGTGGCGCCGGCCCGGCTGGGTGGCGCGGCTGACTCTCGGCGGCCTGGCGGTCGCGGCCATCGCCGTGGCCTACGTGGTCAAGACGACGCCGGCGGTGGTCATCGTGGCGCTGGTCGCCGTCGCGATGGTCCGGCTGGCCGACGACTGGTCGACCGCCAGAGCACGCGTGCTGATCCCCGCCGGCCTGGCGGCGGCCGTGACCTTCCTCGGGCTGAGCGCGGCGCTCACCACCGGAGCGGCTGCCGCGACGGGCCTGGACACCGACCGTATCGCCCCCGACGTGACTCCGCCCGTGGTCTGGTGGCTCGCCAACGGCATGAACGAGCAGGTCAACGCGTCGGGAGACGTGCAGTACGGCACGTACCGGCGCGACATGGTGCAGGCGATCGAGGGCCGGACACCGGCTGAGATGCGCGAGTACGCCCGCACCTTCATCGGCGACCGCTGGGACGAGCGTGGACCCCTCGGCATGCTCGAGTTCTATGCCAGCAAGGCGGCGTGGAACTGGGGCGATGGCATGTTCTGGGCCTGGGGCGAGGGGCCCGACTCGCAGCCGGAGCGGGTCGTGCCGGGTGATCCCCTGGCGGCGGCGGTCAACGAGGTCAACGGCCTGCACGGCCGCTGGTACCCGGTGCGAGCAGCAGCGGCGCAAGGTCTGTGGCTCGCCGTGCTGCTCGTCGCCGGGGTAGGGCTGCTACGGCGTGGGCCGGCGCGGAGAGAGGTGCTGATCCTGGCGGTGACTGTGCTGGGCATCGCGGCCTTCACGATCCTCTTCCAAGGTCGGTCCCGTTACCTCTTCGCCTTCGTTCCGGTCGTGGTCGCCCTGGCGGCGGTGAGCCGCAGCCGCCTCGACCTCGGGTCGCTTCGGCGGTTCCGGCGTCCACAACGTCTCGGCAGGTAAGAAGAAGGCGTGCCGGTTGAGGCAGAGCACCTTGGCGTGCTCGACCGGCCCGCTCGTGCCCTCGAGGTCCGCACGCCAGAGCACTTCGGCGGGGGCCCCGCACTCGGGGCAGTACGTGATGTCCATGTCCAGCTCCCCTCCCGTGCGCGGAGCAGGACTCCGGGTCGCGGTTCGTCGTGATGGAGAGAAGAGAGTTCCGGCAGGCGCCCAGATACCGGCCCCTGTGACCCAGGTCACTTGGGGCCCGGGAATCCCGGGATCTAGTTGATAGTTCAACTAATCGCCAACAGGGACTCCCAAGCAAGGAAGAGAGACATGACGAAGATCGCCATCGTCACCGGAAGCATTCGCCCGGGCCGCCAGAGCCTCAACGTCGCGACGTGGGTCAAGTCCATCGCGGACCAGCGCCCGGACGCGGAGTTCGAGATCGTCGACATCGCGGACTTCGAGCTGCCGGTGTGGGATGAGGCTCTGCCGCCGGCCTACGGTCCGGGTGTCAAGGCGCACAGCAAGGCCTGGTCAGCCCGGATGGACGAGTTCGACGGCTACGTGTTCATCGTCTCCGAGTACAACCACTCCATCACCGGGGCGCTCAAGAACGCGCTCGACTACCTCGGACCGGAGCTGGTCAACAAGGCTGCGGGTTTTGTCTCCTACGGCTCCGCCGGGGGCGCCCGTGCAGTCGAGCACCTGCGCGGGATCCTCTCCGAGATGCAGGTGGCGCACGTGCGCAACAGCGCCCTGCTCTCGATCTTCACGGACTTCGAGAACTTCTCCGTCCTGGCCCCGACCGAGCCCGCGACGGCCGCCGTCGGCCCCATGCTCGACCAGCTCGTCGTCTGGACCAAGGCCATGGAGGGTGTCCGCGCCGGTCAGTTCGCACCGGCCGACGCCGTCGCCTGAGGCGCGTCGCCCCCCACGCGGT
>NZ_JAPFQL010000019.1 GCF_028446585.1 Intrasporangium calvum | reverse complement strand
GGGCCCTGACCCTGGTTCTTGGACACGCTGAATCCAGCATGTGCTGGGGAAGCGAGATGATCCTGAACCATGGCCCGCAAGAATTACTCCGAGGAGTTTCGTCGGCAGGCCGTCGACTTGTATGAGTCCACTGCGGGTGCGACGGTGCGTGGCATGGCCGAGGACCTGGGTATCGAGCGGGGCACGCTGCGGCACTGGCTCGACCTGTATGGGACGGGCAGGAAGACGGCTGCTGACGGGACGTTGACCCGAAGCCCCCTCAAGCCGCAGCACCTTCCCGAGGCCTCAGGTCCCGGTGGGCAGGACGAGACGCCCGAGGCGCGGATCGCCCGGTTGGAGGCCGAGAACGCCGCGTTGCGCTCGGAGCAGGCCAAGCTGGTGGTCGAGCGTGACATTCTGCGGTCGGCGGCCAAGTATTTCGCTGGGGAGACGAACTGGTGAGCCGCTTCCAGTTCGTCGCCGACCACCAGCACGCCTTCGAGGTGAAGCGGTTGTGTGAGCTCGTGCAGATTGAGCGCTCGTCGTTCTACGCGTGGCAGGCCGCGGCCCCGACGCGTGGGGCACGGGCGGCGTCCGATGCCGAGCTTGCTCAGAGGATCCGCGAGGTCCACCGGGAGGACAACACGATGGGCGCGCCGCGGATCACCGCCGAGCTCAACGACGGCGTCCCCGAGGCGCAGCGGGTCAACCACAAGCGGGTCGCGCGGGTGATGCGCCAGGAGCAGATCCGCGGCTACCAGCGCCGACGGAAGGTGCGCACCACGATCCCCGAGCCGGCCGACGCGAAGGTGCCCGACCTGATCGGGCGGGACTTCACCGCGGCCGCGCCGAACCAGCGCTACGTCGGGGACATCACCTACCTGCCGATCGCGGACGGGTCCAACTTGTACCTGGCCACCGTGATCGACTGCCACTCGCGCCGTCTGGTCGGCTGGGCCCTCGCGGATCACATGCGCACCGAGCTCGTCGTAAATGCCCTCAAGGAGGCTGCCGCGACCCGCGGCAGTCTGGCCGGGTCGATCTTCCACACGGACCACGGGTCGGTCTACACCTCAAAGGAATTCGCCAACCTCTGCGCCGCGCTCGGGGTGACCCAGTCCATGGGGGCCGTCGGCACGAGCGCGGACAACAGTCTGGCCGAGGCGTTCAACGCGACCTTCAAGAGAGAGGTCCTGCAGGACGCGAGCTGCTGGCCCGACGAGACCACCTGCCGCCGGCAGGCATTCCGGTGGCTCACCCGGTACAACACCCGCCGACGCCACTCCTGGTGCCGGCACATGAGCCCCGTCGCCTACGAGGCCCTCACCGCCGCTACGCTCCCGTCAGCGGCGTAATCCCACCCCGTGTCCAAGGACCGGGGTCAAGGCCCTGGTGACCGATCGCAGGCTCCTTGTCGGTATGCCGCTGGGCTCGGTCACGTCCCTGTGGTGGCGTTCGTTGGTGGGCTTCCACCCCGACCTCTCCCAGTCGTCGGTCGTCCTGGACTATGGCGATGGATACCCCCGAGCCCTCTCGGGTCCGGACGTGCCATCGCTCGTGGTCGTAGGGGTCGTGGCGCTCTACGGAGTGACCGCACTGGCGGAGCACGCGGCACTCGAGCCGTTGCGCGACCCGGTGGCCTGAGAGCGGACGATCTGCACCTGGCGACGGGCGTAGTGCCGTTGCGTGCGGGTCAGCTCTGCCTGCTCGGCGAAGAGACGCAGGAGTCCTGGCCAGCCCGACGGCGACCCGGCCAGGAGCCGATGGAGGGCCCGTCGTGCGGCGGGCGCGAAGCCGAGCTGCTGGAGCATGCGCTTGGTGCAGGCACGCGAGTTTCCTCCGGCCACCTTGGCCGTGATGGTCTTGAGCGGGTCGTCGGCACCGCGAGCTCGCGCATCTTCCATTCGCGAGATGAACACGTCGAGCACTGGCTCAAGCTGCATCACGTCGATGTCGTCGTCGGTGAGGCCGAGCTGCTCCGCGGCCCATCCCTCGAAGGTGTCGGAGGCGATCATGACGCGTCCTCCAGCGAGTCGGAGTCGACGAAGATGACCGGGTCGCCGGGGGAGACGTTGGTCAGCCCGTGCAGCGCGTCGGCCTGCGCTGCCCTGGCTGAGCCGGAGGCCCCTCGCGTGGCGACGCCCCGGAGCTTGATGTACAGCTCGATCGGCGTCAAGGCGCGGGCCTCGCCAGCGTGGGCAACGAGCCACTCCATGGCCGCGAGCAGCTCGACCATGGCGTGGTCTTCCGTGACGGCGATGCTTGAGGAGGACCCCAAGGGCGTCACCAAGCAGAGGCCGCGAGTGCAGATCCCCAGTTCGACCGCCCGCCAAAGTCTGTCGTATTCCGGTGTCCCTTTGCTGAGAGTGGGGCATGCCGCCAAGGCTTCGGCGACGAGGTGACCCCTGATCTCGTTCTGCTTCATGCCAAGCTCCTTGCTTGTCTCGCTCGGGGCGCCGGCAGGCACCGGGCATTTATCAGTTCTCCTCCACCCGAAGGGCGGTTTGCCGAGGCGGCGATCAATCTGTGGACAACTACTTCAGCTATGAACTCGGTTATCCACAGAAGGCGCTCGCGGCCCGGCGGCGGTCACCGGTAGCGGGCAAAATGCCCAGCAACCGGTCGAGGCAAGGGAGGACGGCGTGAGTCCTGTCAGACGCATCACGAAGGAATCGCTCTGCGAGCCAAGCGTGTCCGCTGCGCCGCGCCATCGACGCACCCACCGATCCATGACCCCAAGTCAGCCAGCCATCACTCCCGGTCACCATGAACCGGGAGTGCACTGGCAATGCACCCGGCCACGCGTCGCGCTCATGACCGATCAAGGGGGAGCACCATGAGAGTGGTTGTCGCGGAGTGGCGCCCGCCCGAGGCCTGCCAGCTGCAGCAGGCGATGCGCCTGACCAACGAGGCCTTCGCCGAGAAGCTCGGGGCTGCGCCTCGGACCATCGCCAAGTGGCATGCCAACTCTGCGATGCGCTTGACGCTGGAGATGCAGCAGGCTCTGGACACCATGCTCGACCGCGCCGGCGACGACGTGAAGCATCGCTTCGCCCAACTGCGCGGCGACGTGCCCGATGGCCAAGGGCGAGAACGCTCCGAGCCCTTGCGTCGACGCCTGGACGCGGACCGGCACATCGCGTCCGCGCTCGACTGGCTGGACGGCATACGACACGAACCGTCCGGGATATCACGCCGCGACGTCGAGGCGCTCCTCGGCGGAGTCGGTGCCGCACGAGTCCGCGAGGGTGCCAGGGCGCGCGGGACAGTCGACCGCTCGTGCGCTGCGCAGGTGGTGCGCGACTTCTACGGCGACCCGCCCCCGGGGTACGGGAACGTGAGCGTCCACGGTGGCCCCCGCCGACACGCGACCACGATCCTGTCCCGGAAGGAATGGCTCGCGGGGCGACTCGACCTGCGGGAAGAGACCGGCGCGTTCGAGCTCGTCCATGGGATGCCCGCCGACGACGTGCCCGTCAGTCCGGCGATCGCCGATGCCGCGTTGCAGCGCGTGGCGGAGATCCTCGTCGGGCGCACGAGGTTCGTCGATGCACCGGTCTACCGATTGCTGCGGGCACCCGAGGGCGAGCTCGCCACGGGGACGGAGTTCGCGGTCGACACCTTCGCGCACTACGCCCTGACCTGGGATGTCCTCGAGGCCGAGGTGGCCGACTCCGCGCTCGGCCGTAGCGAGGGGCTGCCGCTGCGGGAGGCATTGCTCCCGTCGATCGGAGCGGTGCTCGAGCCGACGGGGAGGCTCTGCGCCGGGGGAGCGCAGGCCCTGTGCGCCTTCGCTCGACCAGGGGCCGGCGGACGCCCGGGCGACTACCTGCTGCTGATCCAGGAGCGCAGCCCGCGGGTCGTAAACGCGACGGGCCGCCTCGCAGTGATCCCGAAGTGCTTCCATCAGCCGATCAACGACGTGGCAGGCGACGTCGGCGTGGGACGCACGCTGCTGCGCGAGCTCGAGGAAGAGCTCCTGGGCCGGGACGAACTCGATGTCGGGTCGAATGACGCAGCCGCTGACCCCATGCACCCAAGCCGGCTGAGCGAGCCGATGAGGTGGCTGTGCAAGTCGCCCGACTGGGACCTGCAGATGACCGGGTTCGGGTACAACCTGATGAGCGGGAACTACGAGTTCGCCTCCGTCATGGCCGTGCACGACGAGACGTTCTGGATCCGGCATGGCGGAGCAGTCGAGGCCAACTGGGAGGCAGCGCGCCTTCGGGCCTTCTCCTCGCTAGACCGCGACGGACTTGCGGCACTGCTCAATGAGCCGGATTGGTCCGACGAGGGGCTGGTCGCGTTCGCACTAGGGTTGCGACGACTGGCCGAGCTGAGCCCCGACAGGGTGAGGCTGCCTCCCCTCGAGATCGGAGTCCAGACGTGAGCATCGCCGCAGGAAACGCCTACGAAGATGGCAGCCCCTACCGTGGGTGGATCGTCGGCAACTTCATCGAGCCGGCCGACAGCATCCGCAACTCCAACGACGTCGAGATCAAGTGGGGAGCGCACGCAGCCGGCGAGGAGCGCCCGGAGTGGACGACAGGCGAGACCAGGACCTCGATCATGTTCCTCATCTCGGGACGGTTCGTGCAGAAGCTGCCCGACCGCGAGGTCGAGCTCTCGAAGCCAGGGGACTACGTGATGTGGGGCCCGGGAGTAGTCCACGCGTGGAAAGCGCTGGAGGACTCGGTCATGCTCACCATCCGCTGGCCCTCAGACTGAGCGACCTCTGGAGGAATGGATCGCGCACCATTACAGACTCACGCCGAGGCTCACGCGACTGCGGGTCTCGGAAATCGGCGGCGACGCCGTGCCGGTCGGTCAGCGGACGTAATCGCCCCGAAGACAATCCCGACATTGCGTCCGGCCGCCGACCGTGTGACGCTCGACCACGATCAACCTGCCTGGCTGGTCATCCGCCACGTTGACGACCGTGGAGCACCAGCCGGTGTGGAACGTGGAGCCAGCGCGAGTCACGAAGACCTGGCCAGGCTGGATCACCGGCCAACCATGTGGATCGTGTAGCACCTGCTCCACTGGCTCGATCCCGCCCAGTTTCGCTGCCTCCGCGAACGCTTCGCGGCGGCGCCGAGTTGTCGCGCTCTGCGAGCGACGGCGGCGGGCTGGCATGCGTTGACCGTAGCCGCGGGGGCGGACGGTCGCACGGCAGCAGTCCCTGCAACGCTGCTTCACGGGCGACGGGGTTCCTCCTCGATTCGGGAGGGGGCGAGATGCTCCGCGCACCAGGCCGCGATGCGCTTGTTGCGCTCGAGAACGAACTGGATCGAGGCATCGCGAAACCGCGTGTAGGCGTCGAGGTCGGCCGGCATGGCGGGGGACACGAAGTCGTCGAAGGGCAAGAAGAAGTCGACTGCGCCGTAGTCGTCGGTGACCAGATCCTGGAGCAGGAAGAAGTCCACGTAGCCGCGGAAGTCGCCAAAGAGCGCCAAGAACTCGGAATAGCGCGCCAACGTTTCGCCAAGCGGCGTCCGGGGGTCACCCGCGTAGTAGCGGCGAATGCACTCGAGGGTGAGGTCCATGCGGTCCCCGATCCGGCGATTCATCCCGCGGGCCATGTTGATGGTCCATTTCCCGTCCACCATGTTGCTCGGGAAGATCATCATCCCGCCGATGGTGTAACCGATCCTCTCGAATCGCTCGACGTCAGCCTGCGGGATCTGTCCAATCAGCCCGGCCATGGACGGCCGGAAGCTGTAGGTGGCGATCACCGAGTCGCTGCTGAGGAAGAACTCGCCGAGATCCGACGCATGGTGCAGATAGGTCCAGGGCGTCGTCGTATCGAGGCCGAACTCGTGACCGTTCGGTAGCGGTTTGCTCCAGAGGAGTTGGTGGTAGCGCCGCAGCGTGGGACTGCTCTGGTCCGGGTCGGATGTTGTCGCGTCGGTCCGGAAGTCGAAGGCTATGTCGATGAACATGGGACGGTTGGTCTCCGAATGCATGTCTTCGCCCAGGGCGCGAGCTTGGGCGCGTGTCGCCGATCTTCGTCCACTTTGGTCAGGGGGAGCGCGCCGGTCAACGCCCGAAGGGCTCAGATCGACGGCTGAGACCCTGTTGGACGAGACGCGCGATTCCCCGCGACATCCCGTGACGCGAGCCGGCGGATCCGGCGAAGATCACTCTCCTCCTCGGCGAGCAAGAGCGCCGCTCTGCTGATGCCCGAGCCCTCGATCAGGGTCGACTTGGCAGCGTCGAGCTCGGCGTTGGCCGTGTCGAGCTTGCGCTGGACGCGGTCACGCGCTCGCGTGGCGAGCTCGACGGACTTGAGGGCTTCGGCTTCGGCGCGCTGGGCGTCCTGGAGTCGCTTGCGTGCGTCGGGGTCGACGGGGAGTGGGCACATGAGGTTCGCCTCCGATGTGGGATGTGCATGGTCGCAGGTCCTACGTGCGGCACGGGCCACTATTTGCACCGGCTCGAACAACCGTTCGAAGAAGCGTCACAATGGGTGGATGGCAGGAGGCATGGGACGTGGGCGCGGGGTGCCGCTGCGCGACCGCCCCGTGGTCACGCCCGGGCTGGCTCCACCCCCACGAGCGAGCCGCCGTCACTGCTGGGTGGAGGGGCCGGCGGACCACCCGGGCCCGTGGCCAGGCGTGATCGTCGAGTGGCGTCGGGATCAGCCTGCCGGCGACTGGACCGCGCTCGTCGTCTACGTCGTCTCCGAAGGCTCGACCTCGACCACCGTTCACACCTGGCTCTCCGCACGCTTCCTCCGCCCCGCCGACACGGTCAGCCCCTGAACCGCCCGCCCACCGCCGTACCCCCTTGCCACTGCCCCCGGGCCACCCAGCCAAGCCCTCGAGCCACACGTCTGGCACCCGCTGCGCGGGTGGCCCGGTGGTGCCCCGCCCGGCCCGTGAACCGAACCGTGACGATGTCCATCAGGCGGATGACGCTGGGAGCGGGGTACCGCTACCTGATGTCCTCCGTGGCCCGGATGGACCAGGCCGGCCCGGCGGCCGGGCTGCAGGCGTACTACGCCGCCGAAGGCACCCCGCCCGGCAGGTTCCTCGGCGCCGGCCTCGCTGGCCTCAACAATGGTCAAGGCGTCCAGGCTGGCTCGGTCGTCACGGAGGAGCACCTGTGGCGGATGCTGGGCGTGCTCCAGGACCCCGTCACCGGCGAGCAGCTCGGCCAGGCCCCACCCGCCCACCGCACCCAAGCCGTCGACCACCTCGGAAGGCCCAAGAGGCCGCCGCAGACCGTCGCCGGTTTCGACCTGACGTTCTCCGCGCCGAAGTCCGTCTCTGTAGCGTGGGCGCTCGCCGACGACCCCACCCGCGCCCGCATTTACGCCGCCCACCGGCGCGCCCTCGAGGCCGTCATTGCCTACGGCGAGAGCCAGGTCTTCGCCACCCGGATGGGCAAGGGTGGCGTGGTCCAGGAGGACATCCGAGGCATCATTGCGACCGCGTTCGACCACTGGGACTCCCGCGCCGGCGACCCGCAGCTGCACACCCACGTCGTGGTCCTCAACCGCGTCCAGGCCGTCACGGACGGGGCGTGGCGCACCCTCGACTCTAAGGCTCTCTACCGCGCCGCGGTCGGCATGTCCGAGCTGTACAACGGGGTCCTCGCCGACGGGTTGACCGCCGAGCTCGGCTGGGGCTGGACGCCGGAGCAGCGCCGCCGGTCGGCCGAACCGAAATGGGAGGTCGACGGCGTCTCACAGGAGCTGCGGGAGCACTTCTCCCAACGCTCGAGCGCGATCGAGGCCGCCAAGGACGACCTCGTCGCCGCGTTCGCCGCGGCGCACGGCCGGCAGCCCACCGCCCGCGAAGTCATCCAGATGCGGCAGCAGGCTACCCTCGCCACCCGCGGGGACAAGCACGTCCGACCCCTGCGGGAACTGATCACCGAGTGGAAGGACCGCGCGCGCCCTTTCGTCGGCGCCGACCCTGAGAGCTGGGTCGGAAACCTCGCGAAGCGCACCCCGCCGCGGCTGGTGGCCGCGGCCGATCTCGACGACGGATTGCTGCGCGACCTCGCGACCGTCGTGCTGACCAAGGTCGCCGACAAGCGCGCCACTTTCACCCGCGCCAACCTGCTCGCCGAAACCCTGCGCGAGCTGCACGGGGTCCGCTTCGCCACCACAGCTGACCGGGTTGCGGTCGCCGAGAAGACCGCGACGTATGCCGCTGGGCGGGCCGTCATGCTCACTCCACCAGAGGTTGGGCTGGTCCCCGACGCGCTGCAGCGCCCGGACGGGTCGAGCAAGTTCCGGGCCCGCAACAGCGAGCTCTACGCCACCCAGGAACTCCTCGACGCCGAAGCTCGCCTCCTCGACGCAGCGGCTGTCACCGGCGCGCCGACCGCACCCACGCCCGCCGAGCCGGACCCCGCCGAGGTGGTCGCGGCTGGCCGGAAGGTGCTCTCGGCGGAGCAGGCCGCGGCGGTGTCCGCAGTCGTTACATCCGGCCGCCGGCTCGACCTGATCGTCGGCGCCGCCGGCACCGGCAAGTCGACCACGATGGCCGGCGTACGCGCCGCCTGGGAAGTAGCCCACGGAGCAGGCTCGGTCATCGGACTGGCCCCCTCTGCCGCGGCAGCGGAGGTCCTCGCCGACGCCGTCGGCGTCCCCACCGAGAACACCGCCAAGTGGATCACCGAACACCGTCGCCTCCCCGAACGGCGTCAGGAGATCGAGTCGTATGCCGCTCGGCTGGCTCGGGCCTACCCCTCCCAAGCCACCCGCGAACTGCAGAAGCAAGCGGCAGCCAGCTCAGCGGCATACGACAGGTTCAGTCTGCGGCCGGGGCAGCTGGTGATCGTTGACGAGGCATCCATGGCTGCCACGATGGACCTGGACTACATCACGTCCGCGGCCGCGCGGGCGCGCGCGAAGGTACTGCTGGTGGGGGACTGGGCCCAGCTTTCGCCGGTGCAGGCTGGGGGCGCCTTCAAGCTGCTTGTTGACACGCGGCTGGACGCGCCCGCGCTGCACGACGTGCGCCGATTCAGGAACGAGTGGGAACGCGCCGCGTCGCTGAAGCTCCGCGCCGGCAGACCGTCCGTCGCCGCTGCCTACGTGCAGCATGGGCGGGTCGAGTCCGGCGGGCGCGAGGACATGATCGACCTCATCTTCGACGGCTGGCTGACCGATGTCCGCGCTGGGCGGGCGTCACTGATGCTCGCCGCCGACGCCGAGACCGTCGCGGACCTGAACGCCCGCGCGCGGGCGCACCGCGTAGAGGTCGGCGAGGTTGCTCCGGAAGGGGTGCGGCTCGTCGACGGTGTCACGGTCGGCGTGGGTGACGTGGTCGTGACCCGTCACAACCATCGGGCCCTGGTGGCCGGACGCGGGTGGGTCAAGAACGGCGACGACTGGATCGTTCAGGCCCTCGGCGCGGACGGTTCGATGCGGGTGCGGCGCGCCGGCGGGGGAGCGGTCGCGCAGTTGCCAGCGGCGTACGTTCAGGCGCACGTCGAGCTCGGATACGCCAGCACGGCGCACCGTGCGCAGGGCCGGACGGTCGACACGGCGCACGCCTACGTCAGCGCTGCGACGGTGCGCGAGCCGCTCTACGTGATGGCGACCCGCGGTCGGGAATCCAACCGGCTCTACGTCGACACGACCTACAACCCGGACGTGGCAACCAGCCACGAGGACATTAACGAGGCGGACCCGGTCGAGATCCTGGAGGGAGTCATCCGGACCAGCGGCGCAGAGCTGTCGGCCACGGCGACGCGTCGGGCTGAGGAGGAGGCCATACAGGCCGAATGGCGTCGGCTTGCCCAAGGCGGGGCTGTTCTTCAGGTGGATCGCCGGCGGCGCATCAACGCTGACAGTCGGGCTGAGGAGGCACGGCTTCAGCACGACCGCAGCCGAAGTCCCGGCGGCCCAAGCCTGTGATGAAGGGGCTAGCTGGGACACTGTCTGTGTGTCAGCGAACTGGCGTGAGCTCGGGGACTTGCTGCGGGACCAAGACAGCCAAGTGACTCTGTCCTGGGAGCGCTTAGGCGAGATCGTCGGTGGCTTACCGGCGTCGGCTACGAAGCATCGCGCTTGGTGGTCCGGAGACCGGCCGCACGTCAATGCGTGGCGCTCGGCCGGCTTCCGAGTCGCACACCTCGAGCAGGGCCGGAGCGTCACCTTCGTACGCGAGGCTGAGGGGGAGGCGAGGCCCGACACTCACGACCGTTACTCCACCCGCCCGGCCCGAGCAGCTGGCACGGTGTCTGGGAGCTCACCGTCGGTGTTGCTCGTGACGTGCGTGAAGGGCAAGCGGTCGGCGCCCACTGAAGCGCAAGACCTCTACACGTCACCACTGTTCCTCAAGCAGCGCTCCTACGCGAAGGCATCCGGCCTCCCGTGGTTCATCCTTTCCGCGGAGCACGGGCTCGTAGCCCCCGATGAATGGCTGGCGCCCTACGAGCGATTCCTCCCAGACACCCCGCCGGCCTACCGCGATGTTTGGGGTCGGTGGGTCGTTGCCCGCCTCGAACTCCTGCACGGAACCCTCGCCGGAACAACGGTCGACGTGCACGCCAGCGATGCGTACATCAAGGCCATCGAGGCACCGTTACGTGCAGCCGGCGCGGTCATCCACGCCCCACTGGCCGGGCTCTCGCTGGGGGAGCGGCTGCAGTGGTATGCCGCTGAGCTGGTTCCCGATGGGCGTTCCATCTCGGCCTTACGGGGTTCAGACCTCCAGCGCAGTGATGTCGAGTCACTCGTAGACCAGCTCGCCGCGTTCCTCGGTGACGAAAGCAACGCATGGACCGTGCCGCAGCTCCTCGCCTCAGACCGGAAGCCGCTTCAACGCCCCGGTCTCTACAGCTGGTGGGTCGATGACCACGGCGCTGGTGACCTCACCCTCACACTCGGACAGCCGGTCGCTCCGGGGCTCATCTACGCGGGGCAAGCGGGAGCGACGCGGTGGCCGAGCGGTCGGCGCTCGAGCAACACCCTTTGGGTCCGGCTCGCGGGTATGCACCTGGGGAAGAAGCATGAGTTCTCTACGTTCAGGCGAACGCTCGCCTCGCTGCTCGGCCCTACCGACTCGGCCGGGAAGGTGGACGAGCGAGCCCTGACTGCTTGGATGACCGAGCGCCTCCGCGTGATTCCGGCGCCTGTCGACGACGCAGACATCCTTGGCGCAGTCGAGCACGGCGTCCTGCAACTCCTCGACCCGCCCCTGAACCTCAAGGGCATGGGCGCCTCCGCAGTCCGTGAGCGGCTCAAGCAGTCCCGACACCCCCTCCGCGGTAAGCGCGCTGCACGCGGTGAAGCGTCGCGAGACCCCTCGCTGCCGCAATAGCGCGTCCTGGGTCACACGCGTGGCAAGGAGTGGCACTGATGATCGCTGCACCAGCTCTCAATCGACTTCGCGCGTCCCGGCTGGGGTGCTTACGGAGATTGAATCGACGACAGGGTCTTGAGGACTTTCGCATCGATCTTGTCGAATCCGCCGGTCGCGGCGCGCAAGGCGTTCCGCTCGGCGCGAGAGCGTTGTGCCCTTGGCTGCCCTGCGGCGTAGTGATGTTGGAACGTGTTGACGGCAGCGATGACGCCATAGGCCGTTCCCCGCCACGGCTCGACGCGGGGATCCTTACGCCACAGGTAATCGACTGTTCGCCGTGCCTCCAGGTTCGGGTGCTTGGGAAAGCGGTCCTCGTCCTTCAGCGGGAAGTGGGCGAGGAGGAATTGGTGCCATTCCGCCTCGCTCACCTTGATCGCGCATTGCTCACGAACGTGGGCCTCGAAGGCATCCTTCGTGACGTGAAGGAGGTCGAGCGCCTCTCGTGCGTCATGGACGTCGAACCAGCTGTGCTTGGTGTGTCGGATGCGAAGCTTTGCCGCGTTCTCGTCCTTCAGCGCAGCGTTCAACGTGTTATCGCATACGACCACCTGGGCGCCTGTCAGGTAGGTCGTTGAGGCGCTCCCGTCGAGCGTTGTGGTCGCAGTCAGGAATGGGCGAAAGTCCACGCCCTCGCGGGTTTTCACGGTTTCCGGCACCTCGACTTGCACCCATGCCCGTGCTCCGTTCTTGAGCAGACCTGCTGAGCCGATGCCAGCCGAGTCACCAAGCAGACCGCTCACGTTGTCGAGGAGCCAGGACCGGTATGGATGCACTGTGTACGAGGCGCTCACGATCCCCAAGACTTCGCCGGTGTCGCTGCGCACGATGGCCTTGTGGCCGTGTGCCTTGGCCATGGTCAGCCCGAGATCGGCGTACAGATCTGCTTCGTCGGGATCCCAGTGAAACAGGCGACGCTCGACGTCCCCGAGGGGGATGGACCCAGGGTAGTGGTTCGGCTCGGTGCCTTGGTCCGACTTGCGGTAGTGCCAAGCAGTGCCGCGCTCTTCAGTGAAGCCGATGAGCACGTTCTTATTGAGCCATTCCATTGACTCGGTTGACATCAGTGATCCCCCGCGTGGTGAGTTTGATCGACAGGAGGACCCTAGCTGGCCTCGAGCCGGCAAATACGCACTTCAGACAAATCGCCGTGAAGGGTGACCCTGTCCGCCCTTGCCGTCACAGGCCGCTCGCGACATCCGCACGTGGGCTCTGGTGCAATCGTTCCGGTTCGCTGCCGTCTGGAAGACAATGGCCCCCATGTCGATCAAGGGTGCCGTTCATCACCATTCGGTCTATGTCATCGAGGTTCTCGGGGGTCAAGCCAATGAGGTTTACGTTGGTCAGACTTGGCACAGGCCCGAACACCGCCGGCAGCAGCACATCGAAGGGCCGAGGAAGCGTGGCCGCGTGTTCAAGCGGCCCGGCCGAAGAGTGGGTGTACTCCGCCCTGAGCTGCTTCCTCCCCTGATCGAGCCGATGACCCGAGAGGTCGCTGCGGCCGCGGAGCAGTATGTTGCAGCTGTCCTGCGGTCTCGGGGCTTCGTGGTCCACGGCGGCCACTGACGAGCCACAAGTCGAGGACGCTTATGACGTCTTGGCAGTCAGAGCCCTCCTTGGGTCGAGGCGTCCGACGTCCCTACGTCGGGGTCGTGCCGCGGCCGGCGGGGGTGGGAGGCCGCACTCGAAGGTGCCGTCCTGCGGTCTCAGGGTGTACATGACACAAGCCGACTTGCGCTGGTAAGCGCTGCTCGAACTCCTGCAGCGACCGCCCTTTGGCAGTCCCTGCTGGGATGGGCTCACGAGTCGCCACCCTCGAGGAGGTCGAAGTGCTTGGCGAGGCGTTCGAGGGTGAACTCTTGGCGGAGCTTGCAGGCACTGTTCTGGTTCGCGAACATGCCCTTCTCCCAGTAGGCCTGCTCGGCCGGCACTGCCGTGAGCCACCGCACGGGCACGACCCACTCCGCCATCTCGTCCGTCTCGATAGCTCCGTTCTTGCCATGCTTGTAGGTCCCGGCCAACGGCAGACTGGCCAAGGCGGTCTGCGCACCGTCGACGGTCACCCGAGCCTGGTCAAACCGTCGTGCCGGTCCTGTGACTTCGCCGATCGCCACGTATCCCTGTTGCGGAATGCACACGTTAACCCGCGCCCCCTCGGGCAGGTCGCGCAGGGTGCGCGAGTACCAAGGCCCCCCTCCTGCCGAAACGAAACCGTACTTTCGGCCGTCCTCCCAGACGCGCCCGCCGCTGTAGGCGCCAAAGGAGACGAACCAGTCGTGGCCGTTCCAGTCGGCCAGCTTGCCCTTCTTCTTCGGGTATGCCGCGGCGCCATTGTCGCTGTCGTCCACCCGTGCCAACCATGATCGGGCGAGGTAACGCCGTCCGTCGTCTTCGAGATACGAGAAGAAGACGGCGTTGACCGGGACGCCAAAGGTCCGCAGGTAGGTGACGATCCGCTCCGAGCCAGGGTCGAGGTCGGTCGCCACGATCGTCAACCGAAGGGCCGCATTGAGTTCGTCGGGAGCTGGGGAGCCGAACACACCCGCAAAGGCCGCTTCGAACGGCTCGTCGAGGTGATCGTTGGCCAGGTCGATGACCGCTTCACGGTCGAGGGAGCTCACCCATGAGCCGTAGTCAAGGACCTGAGCCACGACGTCGCGCGGCGTTTTGTCCCGCTTCAACTCAAGGACATGCAGGTTGCCGTCAATGTCCATCGCGAGCAGGTCGATGAACTTGCCGTGCGGGGTGTGCACCTGTCGCCCGATAACGAGGAGGCGCTCACCAAGGAGTGAAGGATCCTGTTCCAAGTAGGTCTCGAGCGTCGCCTCGGACGGCAGCGTTGCTGAGGCGAGTCGCTTCGGGGCGTCCCCGTCGATCCGCCACATCCCCATCTCCACCGGCATGACTCAAAGCCTCCTCGAAAACGCCCGCGCGTGCATGGTGTTGAGCAGCGAGCCAAGTTGCCAGGACGAAGTCCGCCACGTCCACTGCTTGGGTCGATCCCACTCACTCACTGGTCCGTCTCAGTCTGCACAACCGTTGGAGCGTTGAGCTCACCCGATCGCCCCTACGTCGAGGCGATCAAGCATCGCGTGCGCTTCCACTTGGATGGCCCTGATGTCGCGGTCCAACTCGCCTCGCATGGCTCGATTGTCCAGCACGGTTCGGTTGACCTCGTCGATCTCTCGGATGGCGGCGCCGAACTCGGCGTTGAGCTCTTCGCGTACGTTGACGAGCGTCCTCCTTGCGATGTCATCACTCTGCGACAGGACGTTGGCGATGAGCGAGTTTCGGCGACGGACCTTCTCTCGCGTTGCCTTCTGCTCTTCGCGCTCGTCCCTGACGACTGCGTAGGCTTCCAAGGCGACGGGGAGGACGACGCTCCCAACCTTGGCGATCCTGCCGATGTTGTTGGCCCAGCGGACGGCTTGGTAGGGCTTGAACTTGATCCCTACATGCTTGCCAACGTTGTAGACGATCTTGTGTCCGGGGCTGCCTGCCGCCTTCTTGACGCCCTCGCCGGCGCCCCAGTTCTCGCTGAACTTCTTGAGATGCTTCGCGGCCTCGCGACCCCACGCAGGGCTGCGTCCAGGCTTCCCGTCCTTCGGTCGGGTCATTCCGGCATCAACCGCGATTGGCTCCGCTCCAACGTCGCCTTGGATGACGAGCTCCGTCAACTGGTGGGCATAGGGCGAGGCTTCGATCTCGCGAACCTCGGATGTGAAGTCGGAGAGCTGGAAGTCGAGCACCTCCCGCACCCCCTGCAGGAATCGCTCGTTGGCGACGTTCAGCTCGTCGTTGAGCGCTTGGGAGGCGGGTTCGAGTTGCGACCAGTCGGGGGAGTCCGCGTCCTCGATCGACTCAGCCGCATCCGCAAGTCGCTCTGCCGCTCGGATGCAGGTGGTGCGGAACTCCGTTGCCTGACGCTCAAGTGCAGAGTCTACGAGGTCGCGGCGATTCGTGAGTGCCCTGCGTTGACGCGCGAGGACGGCGAGCACTGCCTCCTCGTTGGCATCATTGGCCAGCGAGGCGAGTGCCTCACCCGCAACGAGTGCAACCTGCTGGAGCGGTACGCGGAACCGAGCGAGGTCACCTCGCTCGCGGGCGATCGTGTTGATCAGGTCCTTGAGCGCAGGGAGGTTGGACGCCTCGATACGACGGGCTGCGCGTGCGGGGTCGACCTCATGGAGGCCGTCAATGTAAGTCTTGGCATCGCACTCGACCCACGGAACCCGGTCGGCGAAGATCCCGAGCGCCTCTCGGACGGCCGCTTCACGTACACCCTGTGCTGCAGCCAGGCTCCGGCTCTTCGTGACCACCACGAGGAGTTGCGGTGCCTTCCTCAGATCCTCAGTTACGTGCCGAAGGTGAGACACGAGCCGGTCGTCGAACAGGTCGACGGTGACCGTGAAGAGGACGAGGTCGGCGCTGCGAAGTGCCTCCTCAGCCAGGTCGTCATGCCGGTCGAGGCCAGCCTGCACCCCTGGCGTGTCGACCAGGTCGACGAGCCCGTCCCAATCGAAGACATCGACCGTGTCGGTCGCCACCGCGGAGTCGATTACCACCTCGGCCCCCTCGTCGGTGAGGGCGTGGATCAGGGTCGACTTGCCGCTGCTGTACTGCCCGGTAAGCACCATCCGGGGGCGTTCATGGGGATGAATCATCAACAGCGCCTGTAGTCGAGCACCCTCGTCAGCGGGTAGCTTCGCGAGCCGCTTGGCGAGCCGCTCAGACAAGTCACGCACTGCAGCCGGTGCAGAGTGGTACAGAAGGTCGGTCATGCTGAGGCGCTTCCTTTCGCGCTCGGGTCCAAGATCCCGATCTGAGTGCCGAGGTGGTCTGACAACGTGGCGGACCATGCAGCAAGCACCTGATCCGGTACTTGAGCGTCGGTCACGACCACGGTGTCCTGGTGACGGCGGCAGATGGCCTTGGGAACCCGCTCGGTAAGGCCCAGGACGTATGGCCCTGCGTAAGCGCCCGACGGCCCGGTGGAAGGGGCACGGCCAAAGGACAGCAGCTCGGGTGACGAGGGCGGAAAGAGCCAGGCCTCGGCCAGCGCTTCCTCCGTCACCTGGACGGCCATGCAAACGCCTGGGAGACGGGTCACCCGGCGTACGGAGGCCGCGAGGCGGGGTCGTCCATCCGACAGCAAGAGACAGCCAACGGTCTCACGGTCCAGTGCCGAGACTGCCGTGGCGATAACAAGAGCCTGCGCTGCCAGGGCATCGGCGACCTGGAGGGCAGCGGCCTCCGAAGTAGCCTGCCGCGCGAATCCTGCAGCCAGGTCATGCCTGACGCGATCGATGGCCTCGGCGACCACGCCAAGGGTCTGCCGTTCGAGGTCGCCCAGAATCTCCGTGATCTGGGTCCGGAGCAGCTCGCGGTTTGCCTCAAGGATCTTCGCTTTGCTCGTGAATATCGACTGGACCTTCTTGCGAAGAGGCGTGATGAGCAGTGAAGCGGTGGCTCCGACGACTGCCCCCGCCGGCCCTCCCACGGAGAAGCCGATCCAGGCCGCTGCGACTGCTCCACCCATACCCACTGCCAGCCCGGCTGCCTGACGCTTCCAGAGGCCTCTGAAATCGTGGATCCCCTCGACCTTGAGGTCCGGGAGGACTGCCGATGCCCACTCCCGCTGCGCGCCCGCGCATTCGTCATTGACGGCGCGCTCGAGTTGGGTGAGTCGCTCCTCCAATGCCTTGTCGAGCTCAGCGACAAGGCCCACCTGCTCCGTCTCCCACTCGTTGGCAACCTGCGGGCCGAAGTCCGTGACCGTCTGGTGCCACCCCTGCCGCCCACCCACGGCGCGGACGACGTCGTCTTCCAACGATTGTCTGCACGCCTCGACCAAGCGGGCAGTCCGACGTTCTTGGTCCTCGCGCATCCCTCGGCCCACGTGCACGGTTTCTCGAACCCGCTGCTCGACGAGGGCAATTGCATTCCCGACGGTCTCTGCTTGAGTGCGTACCTCGTCGGCCTCGCGCAGGACCCGTCGGGCCCTCCGTCGCTCGCGGAACTCTCCTTGCAAGACACCAAGCAGCGCATCAACTCGGCTCGCCTGCCTCAGCGCCGAGCCGGCGATGGCGTCGGTCCGCGCCTGCCGCGCAGCCTCGGCGTGCAACATCACCTCGGCAACGGGGCTAACGCCTTGAGAGGAGAGGTGGGAGCGGATCGTCCTGAAGTGACCTTCGTGCTGCTCGAACACTGCGTCAGGGTCCTCCAGGAAATCCTCGCGATCGAGATCGTCGACGAGTTGAGCCCGACAGTTCAACGCGACCACAACTGGCTTTCCCTGGTAGGCCACCGCCCGCAGCGATTGCGCCGTCTCCTCCTGAAAGGAGTCGTTGCTCGCGACCCACAGGATGAGATCCGCTCCAGGCACTTCGGCCATCGCTAAGGCGACGTCCTCCGCTCCGTCCTTCGCACCCACACCCGGGGTATCGACGATCTCGACCTCGGGCATGTCGTTAGCCGAAGCGGCGCACACGTCGCGGGAGGTGCGCTGGGCGCCCACACCTATGCGATCCGATGCCCCGCGGGTGAGCGCGGCGAGCAGTGTGCTCTTCCCAGCCATGGTCCGCCCCATGAGGACGACGCGCATCGGGCGAGCACTCGGCGGCGCGTCGACTACTTCCACAGCCCTCAGCACCTCGACGAACTGCCGAGCGGTCTCATCGGCAACCACCGCATCCAGCGATGCGCGGTGAGCATCTGTCAGAGCCGCTCGGCACGCCGCGACGGCCTTCGCATGCATGGGAAGGGGGTCTTCGCCCTGCGTTTCGGGGCCGAAGAGCTGACCCTTCGCGGATGGGCACCAGTCGTGGCGCGACGTTCGGGGGCTCATCGGCGGAGGTCTCGTGGGGCTCGACCGGCCACCGACAGTCTCGCCGCGCTACTCCCGCGAGCCATTACGGCTCTTACCCTCGTTGATGTAGGCCACGCTGAACGACTTCACCTGGCGGTATTGCTGGAGCTTCCCTGCGAGGTCGAAGGCGTCGGTGCTGACGAACTGGAAGATGTCCAGACCGCGGCCGAGGTTGATACGCCAGCCCGAGTTGGTGACGATCGAGCGGTCGTGGATGGTGGCGTCGAACTTTACGTCGAGGGTGATCCCGGCGACTGCAGCGGCCTGCTTCACGCGGAGCAGGAACTCCATCTGCTTCTGGAGCTTTTCGGGTCCGTCCGTGTTCTCACTTGTCACCAAGAAGACCTTCACCTCTTCGGCAGGGTCCTTGGACAAGGCGATGAGCTCGATCAACTCCATGAGGTTCCGCGCCTGGTGGAACTGGCGGATGTACGGGTCGACGATGGTGATCTCGGTCGCGCCGCGAAGGTACGGCAGGATCAAGGTCTCGTACGAAACACCGCGCTGGTTCTCCTGGAAGTCTCGGTGGCCCTCGAAGAGCGGCGCTGGCTGGGCGGCCTCCTGCGCTGGCAGGGCCGGAGTGTCCGTGTCTCCTGCGTCAGCACGCGCAGACGACTCTTCGCCTGCACCGTCAACCACCCGCCGATGGTGGTAATACGCCGGGTACTCGTCCTCCTCCAAGGTCGTGACCGTGTGCCATTCACCGGCCTCGTCGCGGTACCCGAACTTGACTTCGGTCATCGTGGAGTCGATGCGCAGGATCTGGTCTTTGACGCGCTTGCGTCCCTCGATAGCGAACCGCAGGATCTCCCCGATCTCATCCTTCGTTGCCTCACCGTGCGGGTACAGGATCTTCATCAGGCCCGAGAAGGTCTTGTGTATCCCGTCCCGATCTCGTGTGGAGATGTCCGAGCCGAGCGTGAAGTGCTGCTGGTAGCGATCCGAGTAGTCAGCGTTCCGCATCGACTTGAGTACTTCTGCGATGTAGTCCACGACGAAGCCGTAGCCCTCAGAGAACATCTCCCCGCGGATCGTGTCGACTTCCCATCCGGGAATGTAGAAGTGCAGACGGTCAAGGTAAGCAGCGTCGTGGTAGCTCTCGGGGAGCTCGTCGAACAAATCGGAGTGCTTGAGCATGTAGGGCACGTTGTGAGAGGTGTTGCCCACGAACACCATGGACGCCTCAGCCCCTAGCGTCTCGATACCACGGCTGAACGACTTGTTCGCCATGTAGTTCTTCATGATGTCGACCAGTGCCTTGTCAGTGCGCTTCTTCTTGCCCGCGAACTCGTCGAAGGCGACCACATCCCAGTAGCCCACGAGACCGATGCGGCCGTTGGAGTTGTTGACGAAGAGCTTGGGGACGGTGACCTCGCCACCGGAGATCAACATGCCGTGGGGTGAGAACTCCGAGAAGATGTGCGACTTGCCGGTCCCCTTCGGGCCGAGCTCGACCAGATTGTAGTTGCGCTCCACGAACGGGATCAGGCGAACCAGCTGGATGAGCTTGGCACGACGACCGAAGAGTTGGGGGTTGAAGCCGATGGACTGGATCAGCAGGTCGATCCACTCCTCGGTCGAGAACTCGCGTCGCGATGTTGTGTAGGAGTCGAAGTCGAAGTGGGACAGCTGGATCGGCTTGAGCGAGCCGAGCTGCCACGGCACGACACGGGCATCGTCGAAGTGGAAGTAGTCGATGTCGCAGATGCACCACACCCCGCCGACCAGGAGCTTGGGGTGGGCGTTCACGGTGGAGGATTCGACGATGACACCTCGGATGCCGAGGTTGGAGAACTCCGCCTCGTATCGGTCGTCCTTGTCGTTCAAGGACACGGTGACTTTGTCGATGATCTTGTACCGCCCCCTTTCCCTGATCGTCGACTTCACCAGCTCCGACTGGTTCCGGTGGACGTAGTGGTCGGCGAGGATCTTCCGGACAGCGTCGATGCCGGCCCGGATGGTGGCCTCGTTGTCTGAGGCGGCGTACTGGCCAAGCAGGTACTCGAGGACGTAGGTCGGAACGATCGCGTTGCCCTTGACAGCCTTGACCAAGTCCTTGCGGACGACGACCCCTGCGAAGTACTGGTTGATCTTCTTGTCCAGCGGTGTCTGCTCGGGGGCTTGGTCGGGCGAGGGGTCCGCAGCCACCCCTTCGTCAAGGCCTTGCTCGTTCGCGTGGAGGTCGGTGTCCTCAGCCATGCATGCCGCCTTAGAAGTCGAAGTCCGAGGTGAAGGAGCGCTTCAACGTGTAGATCGCCTTCTCGTAGACGCGCCACTGGTTCGTGTTGGGGATGCGCTCCTCGAGCCGGAACTCGACGGCTCGGTTGTTGTGGTCGTTGGCGTCCTTGTTCAGGAGCAGCTGGACGCTCTGGTACCGGTCCCGTTGATCGGTGGAGTTCGAGTCGAACGTCAGCTGGGGCGGAGGGTCATTGGAGATCAGCGTCTTGCCGACGTAGAGACCGGCTCGCAGCACGCGGGCCTGGACCTTGTCGCTGACGGGCTCGGACTGATAGAGCCTCACGACGAGTTGGCCGGTGGTGATCTTGTCGGTGTCGGGCAGGACCTTGACGTTGACCCGACGGGTGTCGCTCTTGCGCTTCTTGTTGATCGTCAGCACGGGTACGACCACCTCCTGCAGCGTCGCTCCGCCGTGGACGAAGCGCGTGCCTCCGCCGGCGAGCCGCAGCCGGTGGATCGACTTGGGGATCTGCACCTCGATGTCGCTGTCGAGCTGCAGCTGGACCCCGCTGAAGGTCGTGAAGGCGAAGTCCACCTTCAGGCCGTGACCGAGCACGTAGCGCTTGTTCTTGACGAGGACGCTGTCGCCCTGGGGGGACTCGGACAGGAAGAACTGCTCGGGCAACGCTTCGTCCTGGAACAGGAAGCCATGGTCGGCCGTCACGAAGATGTTGGTGGCGTTGGCGTTGGCGGCCTTCTTCACCAGGTCGACCAGCTCGCCGAGTGCCTGCTCCGCAGCCTCGAACACGCGACGTTCGGTGCCGGGCTTGTCCCCGGTGGCGTCGATTACGTCGTGGTAAATGTAGAGAACTCTGTGGTCCCGGAAGAGGTCACGGCGCTCGTCCGGGCTGAGTGCCTTGAAGTCCTCCGCCTGGATCGCCGTCCCTCCCACGTTCTCGAGGATCTTCTTCCGGTATGCCGTGCCGTTGGTCGGCTGCCCATCGGCGAGGACGGTCTTTGCGTCGGCGGAGTGCATCAGGGTGCGATGTGGCAGGAGCGCAGCCATACCAAGTTGCGTGTAGCTGGGAAGGACACCCAGGACTGCCTCGAGCTCCGCATCGAACCGGTCTTCTTGCCTGATACGAGAACCCAGCTCCTCGGCCACCTCGTAGCGAAGCGCGTCGGAAACGATGACCACGGCCTTCTTGCCGTCTCGGACCAGTCGTTCGACGTGGTCCCGATAAAAGCTTCGCTGGGAGCGGAGGACGTTCGACCGCCATCGGTCGAGGCCCTCGACCTGGGCCTGGAATGTCGTGCCGAGCTCGTACACGAACTTGTTGGTGTAACGCTTCTCGACCTGGACACGAAGGGGCTCGAGCGGGTGGGGCCCCTCGAACGCACGGCGGGCGTAGGTGAACTGACGATAGAGCTGGTCGATACGGAACCAGTCGGTCTGATACCGCTTCAGCCCCTCATCGAGCGAGGCCATCGTGTAATCCACGGCGTTGAGTGCCGCGAGCAGGTCTGCGCCGGCGCCGATGGCCGCGTAGAGCTCGCGGTAGCCGTCGATCCAGACACTGCTCTGACGCGCGCGAACCACCTCGGCGACTTCTCGTGCTGTGACGGTCTGCTCGGTGACCGCGCGGGCGAGATCAGCAATGATCTTCTGGTCGGTTTCCTCGAACAGGTCGAGGCCGACGAGGTCGCGGAAGGTCGCGTCCTCGATGCTCGCCTGGTAGTCGAGGTCGGCCGATGCGCGCTTGGCCAGCGCAGACATGGCGTTCTGGCTGCGGCGGTCGTTGCGCAGGCTGGCGAAGTCGAGCTGGATGTTCTGGAGCCCCCCGGGTCGATCGGAGGTGAAGCCGTCGATCGCCTTGCTGAAGGTCCAGAGGATGAAGTCGTCCATGCTCGGTGCGGCGGACTCGTAGCCGTAGATCGAGGCCACGCCGCGCCAATAGAAGTCACCGAGTCCGAGGTCGACAAGAGCGTCGTACTTGAGGTGCTGGCCCTTGGCGTTCTCGGACAGCAGGGTGCGCGTGAGCTCCAGCAGGCTGTGCTCCTTTTGGCCGAGCACCACCGCAGACATCTTGGCGCGAAGCCGAGCCGTATCATCATCCGGGGAGAGCAGGGCCTTGAGGCTCTCAACGCGCTTACTGGCACCGAAGAACTTATCGTGCTCTTGAACCACCGCGTCGATGCCCTCCGAGCTCAGCCCGAGATCCTGGGTGACAAGCGAACTGCGGTCGGCAGTGAACACACCATAGGCCAGCTCCAAGTCGAGCAGCCAGTTGCCAACTCCGGTCGGAACCTGTCCCGACCGGTAAACGAGAAACTTGCCATCAGGTTGGTCGTGGAGCAGCCGGTACTTGATGGCGTACTCATCGTTGGCGACCCGCAGCATCGTGACACCGGGTAGGTCGAGGCTGTCGAGGTCCGAGGTGTACTGACCTTCGGGGTCGTGCCAGAACACGACCCTGTGGTCGTTGAATCGGCGCTCCAGGTGCGGCCTGACGGTGGCGGCTTGGGTCATTCGCTCGCCTCCAGGCCGGGGATCTTCTTCAGTGCGGCGCCGAACTTGGGATAGTTCGCCTTCACGCCGTCATCGAGGTCGATGGCGATGTTCTGGGAAGCCAGCGGGTAGAGCACGTCGTGCTCGTACCCGTCCAGTTCCAGCAGGATCTTGCGGAGCCGGTCGGCTTCCTTCGCGCTGTTGGACCGCTCGGCATGCCCGAGGCTGGCCTTGAGCTTGGCCTGGAACTCCCGGAGGTACTCGTTGAGCACCGTCGAGACGGTCGATGGCGTGTAGCGGTGCATGTAGATGAGCGCGTTGAACGAGCCCTTGGGGCTCGAGAACAGCCAGTAGATCGGTCGCTTCTTGTAGCGCTGGACGTGGTCCCTGTAGAAGGACTTCACGAAGTAGTCGCGCAGGTTCTTCACCCCGAGCGACTCGGTGACGAACCGCAGGTTCTCCTCGAAGTGCTGTTCGCCGAAGGCGGCGCGCAGAAACTGCCGGAACCGTTCGGCGATGTCGTCCTCGAACCAGTCGCCATCGACGATCGGGATGACGTTGTCAGTGTCCGGCGTGAAGGTGGGACACGGGACCTTGGCGAGGTAGACCTGCAAAGTCGCGCCCTGGTCGCCAAGGATCAGCCCCGGCTCGTCCAGGCTGTAACGCCCAAACATGCAGCCGATGGAATAGGACACAAGCGACTGCACGTCGTCAAGAACAGTGGGCCCATCGACCTGTCGGGACACATGCTTGAACCTCTCATCAACTGGCTCGCCGGACAGCTCGCCGATCCGATTGGCCCAGTATTCGTTGCTGGCCCGCTCCAGTTGGGCGAGCTCCTCCTGCCGCCTTGAACGTTCCCGATTCAAGGTAGAGTAAGCCGAGCTTAGGCTGGATTGACGGTGACCAGTGAGCGGGCTTTCCTTGAACTCGTGGGCGGTTTCGCTCTCCGCCCAGGTTACGCGAGAGAGCGCTACCAACCGATCAACCCGCTCGTTGTCTCCGTCACCAGATACAACGGGGAGCCGGGCGACGTCCCCGACTTGATAGTTGAGGGTTGGCGCCAATACATCGAGTCCGGCGCGGACTACGGTCGAGTTCAGGTATCCCAATAGACCAAGCTGCGTCTCCGGCGTGGGAGCGAACGCAGACATTCCAGCAACATCGAAAATAAACCCAGCGGGAGTGAATCGGAAGCGCGCCCCACCACTACCGATGTTCGACCAGGTCACCGACGAGCGAAAGTAGAAGTCGGGGTTTCGAACTGCCGAACGTGGACGACCTCCACCATCCGTCCCGAAGTATCGAATCGCTTTGCCGTCATTCTCCCAGTTCACGACGTAGTCCTGATTCCCCCACCAAGGGACTGGAGTGCCTCCCTTGTTGTAAGGAAACCAACGCTTGCCCGATTGGCTGGCTTCGATGCGATTGGCGCAGCCAAATGCCAGCCGCTCGTGGCCCACTTCCCACCACAGGCGTACGAACTGTCCGTTGTCGGCCGTTGCAAGCCCCTGCTTGACCTCGAATACCTCACCTATGGTGCTGGTCTTGTCATAGAGGGCAAGCAAAGGTGCTGGCATGTCAAAGATGAACGCCCCACCGGGAACCTTATCGAAGTGGTGGACGTCCACCTCGTGGACCACCGCACCTTCCGGCGGAAGCATGCCGAGTGCGCCTGTGATTAGGTCGCCCTGCGTAACGCGGAAGAACGACAGCTTGTCCAGACGAGCTCCTCGCTCGAAGACAGAGGCAGCCGTGTTGAGACGTACACCAAACGCTGACTTGTCGATGCAGGCCGTGACGACGGGACGAGCTCGCAGAACGAGGTCACGACGCATCTCCTCGTAGGTTGTGTTGAACAACCAGGACTCACTAACGACCAAAGCTGCGAGGCCTTGGTGGGCCACCAGGTCGAGCGACCGGCTGATGAACATAGTGCAGAGGTCGCCGGAGTAGTTCCCATAAGTCTCCTCTGCGAACTGGCGCAATTGATCACTCATGTTCCGCGTTCCCATGTAGGGCGGGTTCGCGATAGCGACGGCATACCGTGTGGTCAGGTACTCGGCCTGTCGGACGACAGCAGACGCCCAGTCGAGCGCGTCGGCTCGCAGTATGTCTCCGTTGTCGTCGAGAGTCTTAAGGTGGCGGACGAGCCGGCCGGTGATCTCGGCGTCAGGCTGGATCAAGGAGCCGAGCGTGTCTGCCTCGGCGAACTGGTTCCAAAACGCCTCCTCGGCCTGCTTGTCGCCATTCTTGGTGACGAGGAGGTCGAGCTCGTTTGGGCTGAAGGTGATCGGTTCGATCACGCAGATGTTGGGCTCAACCTGCTTGCTGAAGAAGGTCTTCTGCTTGGCCCGGGCTTTCATCGTGAGCGCGAACGCGGCGAGCGCCCCGGCACGCGGGTCGATCTCGGTGCCGTAGAGGTTGTGGGTCAGGATCAGGCCCGGGATCTCGGAGGGCGCGTAGCCCTCCTCCTCGTAGATCGCATACAGCACGTCGAAGGCGTAGGTGAGCATGTGGCCGGAACCGCATGCGGGGTCGATGACCGTCAGCTCCTCGGGCCTGCTGATCTTGAGGAAGTCCGTCTCGGCATCGACCGGGGCGATGTAGTAGTCCATCCGCTCAAGCAGGCCCGACTTCGGGTGGTTGAGCATCCACAGCCGCCCCAGGGAGTTCTCCACCAGGTAGCGCACGATCCAGTGAGGCGTGAACAACTGCGTCGCCGCCGGGATATCGGCAGCGCCGGCCTTCTTGTTCTTCTTGAACCCGGCGAAGACCTCATCCTTGCGTTCCGAGATGTAGAACTGGTACAGCCAGCCGATGACCTCGACGTCCCGGCACACGCCCTCGGTCAGCACCTTGACCGAACGGTTGAGGACCGAGTCATCAGCGAGCAGGTTCGCCGGGATCAGCAGCTCGGTGTAGTCACCCTCCCGCTCGAACATGAACGGCATGGCCTTGTTCCAGTGGCGGCAGTAGTCCGCGAGCAGCAGCGCGTACGCCTCGCCCTGCGGGTCACCACTGGCCCGGGTCCCATCCAGAAGGGCCGCGACGGTCGATCGCGTCTTCTGGCTCGCGACGTCGGTGTCGATGACGCCGCGCTTGGCCTCGGCGAGGATCTCCGGCTGGCCGACCTCAACGCCGGCCTGCGGCGAGACCACGCCGATCCCGGTGTAGCCGTTGGCGTCCATGAAGCGCAGCGCGATGATCCGGTTGAACCACGTGTAAGCGACCTTGTCCGCGACGGCAGCACGACCTATGTCGCCGCCCCCAGCAGCGGACACCGCCCTCTCCAACGCAGCAACGGCCCGGGCCTGCTCGACCCGCTCCGTCGAGCCCGGCGCGAGCACGCCAGAGATACGTGCAGTGACCTCACGAATGAGTCCAGTACGCGACCACGTCGCGAGACTCTTCAGTGGTGCCGTGTCCATCACAGGGTGATTCGCTTTCCGTCGTTCAGGGTCTGGATGAGTGCGCTGCGCAGGGCGGTGAGGTAGTGCTCGACGTCGTCCTCGGTTTCGAGGACGCCGGATGCGCCGGGCACCTTGATGGTCTTGACCGAGACAGTGTGCTTCACGGGCTCGGGATCGAGGTTCGGCGTGACTGGGGAGGAGGCAAGCAGATCGAGGAGGGTGGGGTAGTCGCTCGACTCGAAGGTTGATCCGAGTTGGAGGATGAGCGCGATCTGGGTCTCACGGGCCACTCGGGCGAGCGTGTCGTCGATGCGCCGGGTCACTTGCTGCTGTGCCTCCGCCGTCGCATTCGCATAGTCGGCGCTGGCGACGAGCTCGCTCTTGCGAGCGTCGATGGCGGCGGTGACGTCGGCGCGGTGGGTGGCAAGGACGGCCTCGATCTGGGTACGCAGCTTGTCCGCCGCGGTCTTCAACTGGGCCATCTTGTTGCCCCGGAAGGCGTTTGAGTCAGCTAGTGCGGACTTGACCGTCTCGTCGCTGCCCGCCGGCAGGTAGCCGAGGTTGCCGCTGTGGGTTAACAGGAGGGTAGCCGCGTCATCGTAAATCGACCGCTGGGCGCCGTTGAGGAACGACTGGATCGGGTCGATGACGTTGTCCTTGGCATCGAGCAGGTCGTCGCCGAGGCTGAACGCGCCGAGATACCAGTCGTCGGATTTGCCCACGACCTGTTCGAGGAGCCCGATGGGACCCTTGAGCAGCTCGACGAACGGGTAGTGCGAGCCGCTGGCGGTGGCCTTCAGCTCGTCGAGCTTTCCCTGGAACTTGTCGGCGCCGTGGCGCGCGAGCTCAAGCGGGTCCTTCGGGGCGTTGCCTTCGTCGAAGAAGTCGGTGACGAACTTGCGGAACGCGGCGACCTTGCGATCGTCGAAGGTCTTCTGCGGAGCGATGATCTCGTGTCCGTGCTTCTGCGTGTTGCGCAGGGCAGTTGCCACCTCGCTGCGCTTGAGGACGTTGCCGTCGACTGTGAGGGTGATCTTCGAGCTGCCGATCAGCGAGGCCACGATGACCTCGATGGCCGCGAGGTCCCAGCCGTAGGGCTTCGACTGGAAGGTGTCGACGAGGATCTTCATCGTGACCTGCTCGCCTTGGGCATCCTTGCGCAGGATCGTCGCCAGCACCTCTAGTGCTGGCTGGTCCAGCTTGAGCAGGGCCTCGGCGTCGAACAGCCCACCATCGGGGTTGGCTGCGCCGGCGACCTGCGCCTCGCTGTAGGTGGCGCCACCGAGGAGCTTCAGCTGGGTGTACGTGCGTCCGACGAGTTCCTGGAAGCCCTCGGTGACGCGGCCGAGCGCGTCCGTGGACGACACGGGCAGGTCGGCTGCGTTGATCACGAGGGTCGACGTGCCGACGGCGTTGTGGAGGCGCTGGACGAGCTCCTTCTCACGCTCTCGGTTCTGCGCTGCCTTGGCGCGGAGGATCTGATCCTCGATTGCCGACAACGAGGTCGTCTGCTTGCGCTTCGTGTACTTGTCCGTCTTCAGCAGGAGGCGCAGGTCGGACAGCACGCGCTCGTCGGGTGCGAGGATGACGCGCAGTTCGTCCTTGCCGGCACTGTGCATCCGGATCTGTTCTGGTCCGTAGGGGTATTCCGGGGTGATGAAGTGCACCGCGAGCTCGCGCTGGGGGCCGTGCACCTGGTCGTCGAGCTTGAAGCCGAACGGAAAGTCTTGTCCGTTCTTGGCATATCGGATCTTGTTGACCTTGATGACGCCCTGGCTCAACGTGTCGAACAGCTTCTTGCTGACCTCGGAGGAGTCGATGTCGACGTTCTTGATCTCCTCCTCAATGACCTGCTCTTCGTTGGTGAGGTACTCGTACGTGTTGCCGTTGCGCTGGATGTACGTCTGGGTCTCCAGGAGAGCCAGGGCATCCTTCACATCGGCGGCGAGCGCGGGCAGGTCAAGCCCGAACCGGTCGTAGACCAGAACGGTCAGATTGCGCGGCGTCGCCTGGAAGCTCTCGACGTACTTGACGAGGAACAGCGCCTTGAGCAGCCGGATGGCCAGTTTGTTGTCGAGGTTGCGTTCGGCCACGTCGATCGAGCGCTGTGCCGCGGACTTCAGCGAGGCGCGGATGCCGGCGAACATGTGGTCGAACGTCGCAAGGCTGCCGACCTCGACATTGCCGATGTCCTTGGCGACCTGCTGGACGACGCCGAGCATCGAGCGCTCACCGACTGAGCTGTTGCGGCCCTCGAAGACGTTGTGGTCCGAGATCCCCTCGATCGCGGCCTGGAACAGCGGGAACTGATAACTGACGAAGGGGTAGGTCCCGATGAAGTGCTTCTCGTCGGTGTAGTTGCGGTAGGTCTTCGCGCCGTCGACGAAGTCGAACAGCGTCTTGAAGTTTGCGGACTGGTTGGCGTAGATCGCCTCGAGGGCGGACTGCCCGCTCTCATTCTTCTCCAGCAGACGCTTGCGGATGACCTCCTCGACGTCGGCGCTGGTGAGCTTGACGCGAGTCTTGAAGCGCGCCTGGATCTTGGAGAAGTCGTTGCCCTGCTGCTTGGTGCGGTCACCAACGACCTTGTCCATGTCCTCCTGCGAGGTCACCATCACCCACGCGCGGCCGCCGCACTTGGTGTTGAGACTCTCGGCGATCGTCTGGAGGTTGAGCATCAGGTGGGTATTGGAGCCGATGAACTGGCCCACCTCGTCGACGTAGAAGTTGAGCCGGAAGTCCTTGGCCTGTCTGTCGAGCCATGCCTTCACTTCGTCGGCGAAGTCCTCGATGGACACGGCATACGAGGCTTGGTACTGCTTGATGATGCCGCTGGTGGCCGTGCCGTCGACCTCAGCGAACGCGGCATCAATGTTGGCGCCCTCCAGGGCGCTCTGCTCGCGACCCTGCGTCCACGGGATGCCCGCGATGCGCTCGAAGGCGGACTGAAAGGCCTCGTACTGGCCGCGGCTGTCCAAGTCGCGCTCGAAGCGGGCGACGTGCCCCTGGTTGCCGTAGTAGCCCCGGCTCTCGTCGAAGACCTTGACGAACACCTTGAGCAGGGCGTCCGTCTGGTCCTTGGTGATGAGGGTCGCCTTCTGGTCGATGTTGAACAGCAGGCTCTTGGCCGGGATGCGCGCCGCCTTGTCGAGAAGCGGTGGCAGGAAGGCATCGGCGGCCTTCGAGCGGAAGCTCTCGATGACCTGTGCCCGATCGAAGTCCTGACCCTCGACGTCGCCGAGGAGGTGGGCGAGCATCTTGAGCAGGTGCGACTTACCGGAACCGAAGAAACCGGAGATCCAGACACCGTTGGCGTTGGTGTAGTTGGTGTACGCCTCAAGGAGAAGCTCGAGGCCCTTGGCGGCCTCGTTGGTGAGGACGTACTCCTCGACCTCGGTGCCCAGGTGAGCAACGTCATCGGCCTTGATGACGCCCTCGATCGGGCGCTGGACGTCCTTGGCGAAGATGTCGTTCAGCAGCATCGGGTCACGCTTCCTGTTCCAGGATGTTCTTGGCTCGGTAGTACTGGTCGTCCTTCAGCTGCCGGAACAGCACGAGCGAGGAACCGAGGGTGTCGGACTGCTCGTAGCGGCCGGGGAAGAACATGAGCATGGGCTTGCCGGTCACGACGCTCTGAAGGTTGTTGAGCACGTTGTGTGACCGGATGTAGGGGAAGACCTCGCCGATGCCGGTGAGGAAGAGGATGTCGAAAGCGCCGTCCTGGATCTTCGAGCGGATCGCCGGCGCGATGTGCAGCTGGGCGTCCAGCATCCCTTGGAGCATCTCGCGGAAGTCGTCCTTGTCTGTCTCGGGCTCGACTTTGAGGACGCGATCCCAGACACCACGCTGCTTGAGAATCTCCACCGAGAGCTCGTAGAGGTTGATCTCCCGGACGGTGATGCCCTTCTGGCTGAGCTTGTTCTTCACACGCTTCTTGGCCTGGGCGACCTCGAGCGCGGCCTCGGGCGGATAGGGGTAGATGAAGAAGGGCACCTCGTTGCTGAGCCCCTCCATTTGCAGGAAGCGCTGGCTGCTCAACACGGCGAACAAGTGGTTCTCCTGCTGACTCATGGAGAGTGTTCTGGTCATGCGAGACCTCCCGTCGGGAAGAAGCGAAGATCGCTGGGCGTCCGCGCCTCCAGCGCTTCCGCCACACGGCCTGAAAGCACCGCCCGGAGGATGCGGCCATCCTTGGTGAGCAGCCCCGCCTCACGAAGCATTCGGAAGAGGGTTGCGCGGAGCTTTAGCCGCGTCGACTCGCTGAGCTCCGCCAGCTCGTCGTGCCACAAAGCCTTGCCTCGGAAGAACCTGTCGAAGTCGTCGTGTTCGAGGGTCGGCGCAAGCAGAAGGAACCGCTCACGCAGCACATCTTCGGCGAACTCGCCGATGAAGGCATAGCGCCGGCAGGCGGCAGCCCACATGAGGTGTCCGCGCTCTGTCGGGGTCGCATCCAGAAGTAGTTCGAGCTCCTCGTCGGTCAGCACCGCGAGACGCTGCACGACCTCCCGAGCGAGCCTGGCCCCAGCCGACCTAGTTCGCGACTGCAGCAGGTTGTCCTCATCGATGGCAGCGCGGACCTTGCCCCAGTCGTGTTCGCGCAGGTAGACGGGGGCGGCGACAGACGCCTCGCGCGTGAGGAGGGCGCCACTAGTGAACGAAAGTGCATACCGCGCCGCGGGGTCGGTCATCATGCGCACCCCCATCCGGCCCTGTACAAAGTCGATCAAGATAACTGGGGCGCCGGGCCATGGGCCTGACGACCAGTGCGCTCATCCGGGCAACCTTGAGTCCGAGGGAGCAGCACCACCGCTGCGCACCCATTCGTCGACCTCATCGGCCTGGAACTTCCACAGGCGGCCGACCTTGTGCGCGGGCATGCCTCGGTCTGCGATCCATGCGTACACCGTGTCCTTGGACACGCCAAGGTGGCGGGCTACCTCGTCCGCCGACAGCCATGGTTCAGTCACGTGACAGCCTCACTTTGCCAGACCCGGTTTGGCCGGGTATGACCGACCCTAGCCGAGCGTGGACCGGCATGTGCAGGAACCCCGGCAGCGACGGCGTCAAGTCACTCGGGGGGCGGCGGACATGGTTTGGCGACGCCCTTTCGATCTCTCGACGTCAGGACATCTGCGAAGACGCGTGCGGAAACTCCGGGAAATCCTCGGCGCGACGCGGCGGGCCGCACGGGTCCGATCAGCGGCGACTAGCTCGGGGCGGCGTCGACCACCTGTGTCGAAACTGTGCGGAGGTTTGGGATCCGACTGAGTCGCGAGAGGTCAACACGACGAGCCTCCCGGGCTGTAAATCCGTCGCGAAAGCTACGAAGGTTCGAATCCTTCACCTGCCACTCGTCCGGTGAATCCGGATCTGGCCCGCAAGATCTTCGGATGAAGGTCTTGCGGGCCGGAGATCTTTCATGAGCCCGGGGCGAGTTGTTTGATCCCTCTTGAGGTTTCGGAACCGGGAGTCGTCCGGCTGTGACCGGTTCGGGGCGGATCTGTCCGTCAGGTTGCGGGCGTCTGTGGCAAGTACGTGCAGAAGTTCGCGTCGTCGGGCCGTGACCACCGGACTCGCAGGCGTGCTGACCTGCGACGTTGGTGGAGTGGGGGTGTCGGATCACGACGGAGGGGACGACCGTCGCCATTGCGGTGACATCCCACTCGGATGGCGTGAATCTCATGGCGTGGACGCGGACTCCGCGAGGCCGTGGTGTTCGAGGGCAACATCGTCCGAGCGCTGTCCCCAAGACAGGGCCGCGATGTTGAGTACCCGTGGCCGGCGATCGCTGGCCCCTACGTCGAGCTCCAATCGAGCCTCTATCCCCACGTCCAATCGAGTCATGCCAGCAAAGGTCACGGCCGGCCATGAACGTCCCTCCGAAACGCGGCCCCAATCCAACACGGATGACGTGCAGAAAAACCCAACGAGGGGGGCTAGAACTCTCCGGCGGCGTACGCTTCGGAGCCGGCTAGTGTCGGCGGCCTACTCGAGTGGAGGCGCAGTCATGGACGTTCGTCAGCTTCGCTACTTTCTCGCAATCGTGGACGCAGGTGGCGTGACGCGTGCTGCCGAGCAGTTGTTTGTGTCCCAGCCGTCACTCTCTCAGGCGCTCAACAGCCTCGAGACGGAGCTCGGGGTTCCGCTCTTCCATCGGGTGGGGCGGCGTCTGGTCCTCAGCGAGGCGGGGCGTGACCTGATCGGCGCGGCACGGACCGTCCTGCGAGACCTGGACGCCGCCCGCGCCCTCGTCGACGCCCACCGTGGGGTCCGCTCCGGACGGCTGGACCTGGTGACGATGCCCTCGCCCGGCATCGAGCCGTTGGCCTCGCTGACGGCATCCTTCCTGCGGGAGCATCCGGGAGTGACACTCAACGTCGGTGCCGCCTTCACTCCCGAGGAGGCCGTCGACGCCATCGAGAAGGGTTCGGCCGAGGTGGCCCTCGTCGGCTCGCGCGAGCCTCTCCACGCTCGAGGCCTGAGGGTGGTGCATCTCGACGAGCAGCCGCTGGTTCTGGTGGTCGCGCGAGGCGCGGCCGTGTTCGACGGGCGTACGATGATCAGCCGGGACCACCTGGCTGGTCAGCCGGTCGTGGCCTCACAACGCGGATCCCTGATGCGCTGGTTTGTCGACGACCTGGCAGCGCGCGGCACCTCGGCGCACCTGGTGGTCGAGGTGGCCCACCGCACCTCGATCCTGCCCTTGGTGGACGCAGGCGTCGGGCATGCGGTCCTTCCCGAGGCGTGGCGCCCTCTGGCCGAGCGCCTCGGGTTGGTGGTGCTGCCCATCGAACCGCATTCCGTGCTGCGAATCTCGCTGGTGCATCGCCACTCCGGCCTCACTCCGGTGGCGACTGCCTTCCTCGAGACGGCCCGCCGCCTCCGGAACGACGCGGCTAACCTCCACATATAGGCCGATCCTATGACTCGCATCCGGATTCGGTCTTGGAACGGATGAGTCCTTCTGTCCTTCCATGGCTGCATCGACAACCCGAGCCAATGGAGGCCAAGCATGACCACCGAGCACACGTACCGCGTCGCCGTGATCCCCGCCGACGGCGTCGGCAAGGAGGTGGTCGCCGCCGGCTGCCGAGTCCTCGATGCCGTTGCCGAGCAGTCACGAACCTTCCGCTTCGAGTGGACCGAGTTCCCCTGGGGATCGGACTACTACGCGAAGCACGGCCGGATGATGCCGGAGGACGGGCTTGAGACCCTTCGCGGATACGACGCGATCTACTTCGGTGCCGTGGGCTGGGAGACCGTCCCGGACCACGTCAGCCTGTGGGGCCTGCGCCTGAACATCACCCAGAACTTCGACCAGTGGGCCAACGTCCGGCCCGTCACATTCCTGCCCGGCGTCACCTCGCCGCTTCGCAAGGCCGCCGAGGTGGAGCTCGACTGGGTGGTCGTCCGCGAGAACAGCGAGGGCGAGTACGCGGGTCTCGGCGGCCGCAACCTCAGCGGCCGCGGTCCGGGCAATGAGGTCGCGCTCCAGACCGCGCTGTTCACCGAGAAGGGCTGCGAGCGCATCATGCGGTTCGCCTTCGACCTGGCCCGCAAGCGTCGCGTCAAGAAGGTCTCCAGCGTGACGAAGTCAAACGCCCAGCAGTACGGCATGGTGCTGTGGGACGAGGTCTTCGCCCGGGTCGCCCAGGACTACCCGGACGTTGCGACCGAGAGCGTCCTGGTCGACGCCATGAGTGCCAAGTTCGTCCTGCACCCGGAAGACCTCTCGGTCGTCGTCGCCTCCAACCTCAACGCCGACATCCTCTCCGACCTCGGGTCCGCTCTCGCCGGCAGCCTCGGTCTGGCCTCGAGCGCCAACCTCAACCCCGATGGACGCTTCCCGAGCATGTTCGAGCCGGTGCACGGCTCTGCCCCGGACATCGCCGGCCTCGGCGTCGCCAACCCGATCGGGCAGATCTCCAGCGGCGCCCTGATGCTCGAGCACTTCGGCCTGGCCGCCGAGGCCGCTCGGGTGGAGGCCGCCGTTCGGGGGGCGACCGCGGCAGGCGTCCGCACGCGTGACATCGGCGGGAACGCCACCACCGACGAGGTGACCACCGCCGTCGTCGAGGCCCTCCAGCGCGCGGTCGTCAGCACGTGACCATCACTCTTACAACGAGGTAGGAACGATGACCACTGCTCCGAGCACCCCTGCGGTACCACCCGGCGCCGGCTGCACCGGCAGCTCTACCTGTGGGTGCTCATCGCGGGCATCCTCCTTGGCTGGCTGGCGCGGGACGCCGACACCCAGATGGAGCCGATCGGCACGACCTTCGTCAACGCGATGAGAATGGATGAGAATGCTTATCGGGCCTATCGCGTTCCTCACGATCATCTCCGGCATCGCGTCCGTCGCAGACCTGAAGACGGTCAGCGAGACGGGACTGAAAGGCCTTGGCGTACTTCCAGGGCGGGACGATCGTGGCCCTGGCCCTGGCCCTGGCCCTGGCCCTGGCCCGGCCCCTGAAAACAATACGTGGAACACCCCAATGGCGAGGTCGGGCGATCACCCACGCCCTCGCCACACCCTTAACCCGCAGACGAGATCACTTCCCGGACCCAAGGCCCCTCGGTGAATCGAGGCTGAGCGCTTCCCGCCGATCTGCGAGCCGCGTGGGCGGGTCTGATCGAGCCGCTGCTGGCGGCCTGAGGAACGGGATTGTTCGTTGCATGGCGCCGTTTCAGCTTGAAATCGCGCGTCTGTTCAGCCGCCTCGCCCTTCAGGCCCGCGGAGCCAGGTCCACTGCCTGGCGTAGGGCCTCCAGCATGCTGGCCTCGCCGGCTCTGCCCGTGCCGGCGATATCGAAGGCCGTGCCGTGGTCAACGCTGGTTCGGATGACTGGCAGGCCAACAGTGATGTTGACGCCCTCCTCGATGCCGAGGACCTTCACGGGACCGTGGCCCTGGTCGTGATACATGGCAACGACCAGGTCAAAATCGCCGCGCTTGGCGCGGAAGAACGCGGTGTCAGCTGGGAGGGGGCCTTGTGCATCGATGCCCTCAGCTCGCGCTGCCTCGACAGCGGGGACGATCTTTTCCTCCTCCTCGCGGTAGCCGAAAAGCCCGTTCTCGCCGGCGTGCGGGTTGATGCCGCAGACTGCGATTCTCGGCCGCTCCACACCTGCGCTGAGGAGCACCCGGTTGCCGCGGTCGATGGTTCTCTTGACCAGGCCAGCGTCGATCTTGCGGACCATGTCGATCAGCCCAATGTGCGTCGTGACGTGGATGACTCGCAGTCCGGGTGCGTTCAAGAGCATGGACACCTCTTCGGTGCCGGTCAGATGGGCCAGCAGTTCGGTGTGGCCTGGGAAGACGTGGCCGCCCGCGTGCAGCGCCTCCTTGTTGAGCGGAGCCGTGCAGATCGCGCCCACGCGTCCGCCAACTGCCAATTCGACGGCGCGCTCGATGAATCGGTATGCGGCGTCGCCGGCGATCGCAGATACCGCGCCAAACGGCAGGTCCTTGGGCACGCAGTCGAGGTCGACGCAGTCGATCCGCCCATGCTCGAAGGCGGCGCCCTCGGGTCCTTCGACGACCGCGATGTCAACAGCCGCATCGCAGATATTGGCGGCATGGCGGAGGCGCTTGGCATCGCCGATCACGAGCGGCCGCCCAATCTCGTAGATGGCTGGCGACGCCAACGCTTTGACGACGATCTCAGGGCCGATGCCTGCGGGGTCGCCCATCGTGATGGCGACGATTGGCTTGCTCATGGCGCGCTCCTTTGGATGGTGGGATGTAAACGGCGGACCAAGACTTGGTCATCTCCGAAGGAACCCGCCTTCGTGACTACGTACAGGTCTTGGGCCAAGACCTTGGACAGGACGACACCGGGCTCCAGCTCCCCAAGGATGCGCAAGGCAGCCACCCCGGTGCGCCGGAGGACCGCATGTGCCGTTTCGCCACCTGTGAGAACGATGGTGCACGCCGCATCCAACAGGGGCTGCGCCACTGTGGCTAGGAGTTCGGCGACTCTGGTGGCGTCTTCCGGGGCGACTGGCATTCCGGGATCCGGGAAGATGACGACGTCCCCTCCCGAACCGAGATGCGCTCGGATTGCTCGGAGCGTGTCGCTGCACGGGATGTCCATGACAGGAATGGGGAGCACGCCCGCCGCGACGAGCGCTGCCCGTTGAGCACGGGCCTGATTAGCCCGGCTACCCACGACGAAGAGCCTCGCTCCACCGGGTGGTTCAGGGACGTGGTGGCGGTCCACAGGGCCGAAGAGCGCCTCGCCCAAGTGTTTGGCGAGACCTCCCGAGCCGACCAAGAGGACCTGCTCTTCGAAGCTCGCTGCGGCCTCGAGAATTCTCCTGAGGTCATTCTCCGTGGAGGCGTCCACGACTAGGACGTCGAGCTTCTGCGCCACTGCGGCCCGGATCTGGCCAACGAGTCCCTCGGTCGTCTTTGGAGCCGGGACCGTTCGTGATGCCAACCCGCTGTGCTGGAGAAGTTGCGCGAGGTCCAGCGGTCGCCCGTTGCGCATGACGGGGTGCCCATCGGCGTGGATAAGGCCCCGGGCGGTAGTGCGCCCTAGGTACGGAAAGGCAGGGCTGAGTAGGGCAATGGCGTGTGGAGTCCGGCTTCGCAGCACCTCCAGCGCGGCGGCGACTTCGGCCGCAATGTTGCCTCGGCCAAGCGAGTCGACCTTCTTGTAGAGGACGCTCCCTATCCGGACGGCCCGTTTCGCCAAGGAGGCTACCCGCTGTCGCGCAACGCCCTCGTCCGCGTGGCGTGTCTCGGTGTCGAGTGCGAGAGATCCTTCGCCGGGCCAGTCCGATCCGCCTTCGATCATGAGAGTGGCGGGTGACCTGCTCGCGAAGGAGGCAGCGGTGTCTGCGGCCCCTGTCAAGTCATCGGCAAGAACCACCAAGCGCAGACCGATGGGCAGGGCAGCCCCGCTCTGGGTTGCTCCAGCGAGCACGGCTCCTCCTCAAATTCAGCTAGCGGTGGCCCCGGCCATGAGGACGTGTCAAGGGTCACGCAGATGTCCCTGCGGCGCCCGCAGCCGCAGACCTACGGTCATTTTGCTGGACCTCTTGCCAAACCGCGGACGATGCGGTTTCCTCAACCTATCAGTTATCAGATATCAGAGGAGTTCCGGTGACCAAGGTAGCCGTCCTGCACACGAGTTTCGTTTTCGTCACCGTCGAGCCGGCGATCAATGACCTGCTGGCCGAGCTGCTCCCGGACGCTGAGGTGATCCACTTCGTGGACTCGGACGTGCTGTCGCAGGTCGGGCGTGACCGCGGGATCACCGAGGCCAGCACCAACCGGATGGTGCACCTTGCGCAGGCCGCTGAGGCGGCCGGTGCAGACATCATCTTCAACGCATGCTCTTCCCTCGGGCCGACGATGGACACCGCCAAGCAGGTGGTCCACACGCCGATCGTGAAGATCGATGACGCCATGGCGCTCAAGGCTGCAAGCACCGGCAAGGAGGTTGGCGTTCTCGCGACCGTCCCGACGACCCTCGATCCCACGTCCAACCTGGTGCTGGCCAAGGCTGCTGAACTGGGTCGCGAGGTGCACATTCACCAGCGGCTTACCGAGGGCGCCTTCCAGGTCCTGATGGGTGGCGACAGGGACGCCCACGACTCTATGGTCTCCAAGGAGGCCGCCAAGCTCGCCAAGGAGGTCGATGTCATCGTTTTGGCGCAGGCCTCGATGGCTCGACTTGCCCCTCGCCTCTCTGAGGAGACCGGGCTCCCCGTCCTTGCCAGCCCCCGAATGGGAGTCACCGATCTCGCTGAGCGTGTCCGTGCGATGGGTGACGCGTGACGCCATGATCCCCTCGTCCTCGAGCAACGCCGCTCCCGAATGGTCCTCCTCTGTATCCCAGAGTGATGCCACGGTCGAGGGCTCGCATGTGCGTGAGGTCATTCGCCAACGCATTGCGGCCGCTGGGCCAGTGGTGATCGTCTTCGACGACGACCCCACGGGCAGCCAGGCTGTCAGCAACGTCCCGATTCTCATGGCTTGGGACGCCGCGGCCCTCGACTGGGCGCTCAGTCTGGACACACACATGGTCTTCATCCTGACCAACACCCGCAGCCTGTCCCCGAGCGACACAGAGGCGCTGCTGAGGGACGCCACGGAGGCGGTCGATGCCGCCGCTAGCAGGGCCGGCCGTGATTACGTCGTGGCGTGTCGCGGCGACTCCACTCTTCGCGGGCACTTCCCACTGGAGACCGATGTCGTCTCCCTTGTGATGGCCGATCTTGGGCGACCGGTCGACGGCGTTCTGTTCGTCCCCGCCTATCTGGAGGCCGGGCGGTTCACCATCGAGGGGACCCACTACGTCAAGCGTGATGACGATCTGGTGCCCGTCGGAGAGACGGACTATGCACGCGACGCAACCTTCGGCTTCAAGAGCTCACGGCTCGCCGAGTACGTAGAGGAACGCACCCAAGGCCGCATCCGGGCACAGGCCGTCCTCGGGATCAGCCTGGGTGATCTGCGCGAGGGCGGTCCTCGTCGGGTGGCCGAGATCCTGGCTAGCGTGGAGCACGGTGCCGTTGTGGCCGCTGATGCGGCGAGGCGAGCCGACCTCGACACATTGGTCTTGGGTCTGCTCGACGCCGAGGAGCACGGGAAGCGTTTCGTGTACCGGGCGGGCCCGTCGTTCGTCGCCGCGCGAGTCGGCATGGAGCCGACCCCACCCGTCCGTCCCAAAGCTTCCGGCGGAGCCCATGGGCTCGTCGTTGTCGGTTCCCACGTCGAGCTCACCGGCCGCCAAGTCGCCCGACTCCAGCAGCTCTCCGGCATCCACGCCGTGACGATCAACGTTCCAGATCTGATCCATCCCGAGCGGCGGGCCTCGGTCGTCGCGGATGCCGCAGAGGCCATCGTGGAGGCGCTGCGGAACTCGGACGTCCTCCTGATGACTAGCCGGATCCTGGTCCGTGGCAACGATGCCCAGCACAGCCTCGAAATCGCGAGACTCGTGTCAGAGGCAGTTGTCCAGGTCGTGCGGCTGGTGAATGCGCGCTACGCCCTTGGCTGGGTCATCGCCAAGGGGGGGATCACGTCTCATGACGTCGCTGCCAAGGGCCTCGACATTCGTCGTGCCATCGTCGCCGGTCAGCTCTTCCCCGGGATGACGTCCGTCTGGCTGTCCGTCGCGGACCAAGGCGAGAGCGCCCCCAAGAACATGCCCTACGTCGTTTTCGCCGGGAACGTCGGGGACGACCAGTCGATGGCCTCGGCCGTCCAAATCCTGCGTGGTGAGGATCATGCTTGACACCGGGCTCGGAACGATCCAGGAAGCCTACGCCCAGGGCTGGGCCCTGGCAGCCTTCTCCACCTACGGACTCGAGACCACGATGGGTGTGGTCCGAGCCGCGGAGGCGGCCGGCGCGCCGATCATTCTGCAGGCGGGCTCGAGCACCTTCGCCCACGCAGGCCGGGCTGCGCTCGCTGCACTCGCGCTGCACGCTGCAGAAGCGGCTTCCGTGCGGGTGGGGGTGCACCTGGACCACTCCCGGGACCTCGAGGAGATCAGGTGGTGCGCGGAATCCGGCTACAGCTCCGTCATGGTCGACGGCTCAGGGCTGCCGTTCGAGGAGAACATCGCGCTCACGCGCGAAGCGGTAGCCATCGGTGCGGCCAACGGCGTCTGGGTTGAAGGCGAGCTCGGATCGGTGCCCGGTGACGAGGACAGATCCGTGGTGACCGAGGTCGGCCAGATGACAGACCCAGCACGAGCCCGCGAGTTCGTCGATCGCACGGGGGTCAGCGCCCTGGCAGTCGCAGTGGGAAACGTCCACGGCATGGCCAGCGAACCACAGCCTCTGGCCCTTGAGCTGCTCACGCACATCCGCGACGCTGTCGGCGTGCCGCTCGTGCTGCACGGGGCTTCAGGGCTCCCCGACGACGAGCTCCGCGCCGTCCTGGAGCGAGGCGTCGCCAAGGTGAACATCAACACCGAGCTGCGACGCGCGCTCCTCCAAGCCTTCCATGACCTTGACGAGGAGGTTCTAGCGAAAGCGGACCTCGCACGTGCACTCGCTGACGGCGTCGTGGCCGTCCAGCAGGTCGCTCACCAGAAAATCGTCCTTCTTTCGAGGCCGGCTCTCCAACCCCCGGACCACGAGTAAGGAACGGACCGCCCGGCTGGGCGTTCCAGCCGGGCGGTCAGACATCCAGCGCAATCGACCACGCCACAGGCCAATGGGCAAGGTCACGCACCATCAAAGGAGATAGTAATGCGCACCAGGTTCCTCAAGGTCACCGTGGCTGTCGCCATGGTCGCCCTCAGCGCCGCAGCCTGCGGCCAAGCCTCTGACAACGGCGGCAGCGGCTCCAGCACCGGCGGCGGAGGCTCGGAGGGCAGCTATGTGTTCCTCCCCAAGTCCCTCAACAACCCCTACTGGGTCGACGCCCGCAAGGGCATGGAAGACGAGGCCAAGAAGCTCGGCGTCAAGGCCGAGTTCCTCGGCCCGGACACGGACGACGCCGCCAAGCAGGCGTCCATCTTCGAGTCGATCCTGGCCAAGAACCCGCTCGGTATCGCCATCTCGCCCAACGACCCCGCCAGCGTCCGCGAGATCATCGTGCGCGCGACGGAAATGGGCATCCCGGTCATCGCATGGGACGGGCCCGTGCCTGACAGCAAGGTCCTCGGCTACATCGGCACGGACAACGTGGCAGCGGGTGAGAAGGAAGGAGAGGCGCTCGCCCAGGCCATCGGGAACAAGGGCAAGGTCGCCATCATCATCGGCAACCTCGGCGCGACCAACCTCAACCAGCGGCTCGAGGGGGTCAAGAAGGCCCTCGCCAAGTACCCCGACATCCAGATCGTTGCGACCGAAGAGTCCGGCGAGTCGGTCGCGACGGCCCAGTCCAAGGCCGAGACCGTCCTCCAGGCGCACCCCGACCTGGTCGGCTTCGCCGGAATCGGCGGCTCGGACCTCCCGGGTATCGCCGGGGCCCTCAAGTCCGCCAACAAGTGCGGTTCCACCAAGGCTGTCGGCTTCGACGTGGTGCCCCAGGGCATCGACGGGATGAAGGCCGGATGCGTGAACGCGCTCATCTCGCAGAAGCCCTTCGGGATGACCGCACAGGCCCTTCAGATCCTCGTTGACTTCCACACGAAGAAGTCGACCCTGAAGCCGAACTTCAACGTCGACACCGGCGTCGAGGTCGTCACGCCCGACACCCTCGACGAGTTCCTCAAGACGACGCACTGATCGAGTGGTGCCTCATCCGGCCGGCAGGCTGTCGGTCGGATGAGGCCACTCCCCCCGATGACGTGGGAGGACCAGCTATGAACTCAGGGCAGTCGCCCCTGATCGCGATG
>NZ_JAPFQL010000018.1 GCF_028446585.1 Intrasporangium calvum | reverse complement strand
ACGTCAGCGGGGGGGCGCTCAGCCCACCGCCACCTGCGTCATCAACCACCGCCCGTCGAGGCCCTCGAGCCGGAAGGCGAGCGCTCGCACCCTGCCGTGGGACACGACCACCGCGCAGGCCTCGACGACCCCGTCGGTCGGCTCGCAGACGCGGATCCGTCTGACGACGGCAGGGCGACGAGGGCCGGCTGCCAGTCGCCGGGTCGAGACCAGGGCGCGACGAGCCAGCAGTGAGTACACCGTCGGACTGGTGTGCCGGATGAGCTGGGTCGCAGGTCGCTGCCCCGAGATCACCTCCACCATCGCCTGGGCGATCTTGGCGACGAACGGCTCGGGGTCGGGCAGATCGCTCGAGCGAGTCGGCTGGCGGGCGAAGTCGTCCTCCATCGCCGGGAAGAAGTCGAGGGCCAGTGACTCCTGCGTGTAGGGCGCGGACTCGCTCGTCCAGGCCTCGTCGGCGCTGATCCGCCGGGGCGCCAAATCCGGAACGTGTCGCACCGAGAACGGGGCCGGGCCGGAGGCGTGGGGAACGGGCGGCCGAGCCGGCTCGGGGATCCTCACCGGGCCACCTCCGCGACCGGGACGCGCAGCAGCTGACCGGGCTCGACGACGTCGGGATTGTCACCGATGACGTCGCGGTTGGCGTCGTACCACCGCGGCCACTCGGCGGCAATCTCGGCATCGCTCGCCGCGGGGCCGAGGTGCCGCGCAGCGATGGACCAGAGGGAGTCGCCGCGACGCACCGTGACCGTGTCGATCGTGGTGGCGGAGGGCCGCAGGGCCACCCCCAGCGGAGCAGCGGTCCCTGACCGCATGACCTTCGCCGGGCGGTCCGGAACCCAGCCGGGCCCGGGTGAGCTCGTTGCACCTTGGGACCCCGCAGCCTCGGCGGGTTCGGCAGCTTCGGCAGCGTCGGCCGGGGATTCTGCAGCGGCGCTGGGACGGAAGCCGGGACCGGTCACCTCATTGACCGACAACGTGGCTGTGCCGGCGGCTGAACCCGCGGCTGTTGCCGGTCCATCGACCTCGACAACGGCCGCCAGCCCCATCGGGGCGGGGAGGGCGACGGTGCCGACGGACACACCCAGGGCGAGCGACAGGGCGCGACGGGCGCAGTGAGGTGTCAGCCACCCAGCCAGGCGCCGAGCGCCGCGGCCCAGCGCTCCGGGCGCTGCGCTCAGAAGGGTGATCGTGGCGACGCACGCGAGCCAACCGCAGAGGGCCACGGCTCCCCAGAGCAGCCCGGTGATGAGCACCCGTTCGAGGTCCGCGGGCGCGCTTCTGCCGGCCACGGCCCCGTCTTGATGCGCCAGCAGCGCCAGCGCCCACGTGGCTGCTACCGAGCCGGCAGTGAGGCCGAACGCCCGCGCCCACGAGTGTGGAGGACCTGCCTTGTCATGTACCCCTGACCATGTCATGAAGGCATTTAATGGCGTTTGATGTTGTTTGACAACCTCAACTTCTGCAACCTGTGGAAACGTCCACTAGCCTCGGAATCGCCAAGACTGGCTCTGACAGGGGGCACGGATGCGTTGGGAGCAGCTCTTCGACGACCTCGAGGCTGCGTGGACCGCGGAGTCGGGAGCGCAGCACGAGGCGGAGGTCGCGGACCGGACCCGCCGCGAGCGGGCGCAGGTCAGCCTGCATGCGCGATTGCTCGCCAACGTCGGACGGGCCACGATCTCGGTCCGCTTGGCCGGAGGGACCCCGGGAGCGAGCCTCATGGGGACCGTGACGGACGTGGGGCCCGACTGGCTCCTCCTCGCCGAGGCTCAGCGGGGTTCGGTGCTGGCGCCCCTGGGTGCCGTGCGTGACCTGGTCGGCCTGGCGCCGGGCGCGCAGGAGCCGACTCTGGTGGCCAAGCGCTTCACCTTCGGTGCGGCGCTACGCGGCCTGAGCCGGGGCCGGGTGCCGGTGGAGCTGATGGACCTGGACGGTCGCGTCCTGACCGGCACGATCGATGCGGTGGGGTCCGACCACCTCGATCTCGCCGAGCACGCCCTCGACGAGCCCCGCCGGAGCAAGCACGTGCTTCGCAGGCATGTCCTTCCCCTCGCCGCCCTCAGCTGCCTTCGGCACCACTGACAGGGCGGCAGCCCCCTAGTCACGGTCCGGGGGCCCTCACTCCTCCAGGGCGCCCCCGAACGGGTGGGACTGCACGAACGACCTGGTCTCTGCGTACATGCGTTGGATGTAGTTCTCGAGCTCGGTGACCTCGACCCGCCACTGACCACGCCCGCCGATCTTGATCGCGGGCAGCTCCCCTGAGCGCACGAGTGCATAGGCCTGCGCCGAGGAGATGTTGAGGATCTCCGAGACCTCCGCCAACTGGAGGAACCTTTGGGCCACGATTGCTCCTTCACTTCGTTGCCGCAGGGCGACGGGTCGTGCGCGTCGTTGAGCAACTCATACCCCGGGCGGCGGCCGGTGCACACACCCGATACGAGGCGTCTTCATGTTAGGCACCGATGCGCCCACATGATTGAGTTTTCCACAGTTTTGCCCCTCAAGAGGCAGCTCGCTTACGGATGCGGCAGGATGAGCGCGGCGCCGGGGACTGATGCCGGCGCCTCGTCCGAGACGCCGTCCGCCGTTACAGCGAGATCATCCGACCGCTGCGCGGGGTTGCGCGTCCCAGGGCGCTTCACTGCATCACGCCGACCAGGGGGTTGACCGACCGATGAGCGAACTTGCCGCACCGACCGCGAAGCGACTGGAGAAACCCTCCTGGCGGGACAGCCGCCTCATCGTGGGAGTGATCCTCGTGCTCGCGTCGGCCGCCCTCGGCGCCCGGCTCGTCGCGACTGCCGACAACCGGACGCCCTACTACGTGGCGGTGGAGAACCTCGTCGCGGGTGACCGTGTGACCGCCTCGACGTTCCGGCCGGTCGAAGTTGCCCTGGCCGACGGAATGGGGGGATACCTCCGGGCCGACGCCCCGATCCCACAGGGAAAGCTGATCACTCGTGACCTCCAGGCGGGTGAGCTGGTGCCCTCATCGGCCCTCGGAGAACCGGGCGAGGTGGACGTCCAGCGCGTCACCGTGCGCACCGACGCGGTCGCGACAGCCGGCCTGGACCGCGGTCAGCGTGTGGATGTCTACGTCACCACCGACGACGCCACGCCCGGCTCCGGTGACGAGGCATCGGCCGGCACGACCCGGCTCCTCGACGGTGTCGCGGTCGTCGGCGTGCATGCGAGCGAGGGTGGCTTCGGCGCGGCGGCTCGCACCTCGGTCCAGCTCTACGTGCCGGCCGCAGAGGTGCAGGCCGTGGTCGAGGCGGTCGATCACGACGCGAAGATCACCTTGGTGCCGGTGTCCGGTGGCGGGGTCGCCTCGGGGGCTGATGACGCATGACCGACGTCATCACCGGACTGAGCCCGGAGTGGGAGTCGATGGTGGCGACGACCCTCGAGTCGGCACCGGGGCTCACGGTCACCCGGCGGTGTGCCGACGTGGCCGAGCTGCTCTCGGTCGCAGAGGCGGGACGTGGAAACTGTGCGGTGGTGAGTGCGGATCTTCGCGGTCTCGATCTGACGACCGTCCGTCGGCTCGCCCGAGCGGGCCTGGTCGTTCTCGGTCTCTATCCGTTGGGCGACGAGGGTGCCGAGCGGCGGCTGCGTCAGCTCGGGGTCACCTCCATCCTGTCCGTCGACGCCGATCCGGACTCGTTCGCTGAGATCCTCAGCCCGCATGCTGATCTCTCCGGCATCGACGCCCTGTCCGCCTCGTCGGCTGCGACTGCGACTGCGGCTCGGCTGACAGCGGACGGCGTCGTCATCCCCGACCACGTCCCTGACGGACTGGTGCAGGGTGACGCGCCCACCGACGGGATCTTGTCGCGGACCGAGGGGGAGCCGGGACCCGACCTCGCGTCGAGTGGGTCGCCAGCCAGTGTCGGGTGGCAGCCTCGAGGCTCCGAGGAGGTGTCAGAGGAGGTGTCAGAGCGCCTCGACGCCGACGTGCGTGGGCCGGAGCCCGACGCGAGCGGGTCCGGGCGGTCAACCCTGGTGGCCGTGTGGGGCCCGGCGGGCGCCCCGGGCCGCACCACGGTCGCGGTCAACGTGGCTGTCGAGCTCGCTTCCCGCGGCCAGGATGTCCTTCTCGTCGACGGCGACACCTACGGAGGCTGCGTCGCCCAGGTGCTGGGGCTGCTCGACGAGGCTCCCGGGCTCGCAGCCGCGTGCCGGGCCGCGGACCAGGGCACCCTCGACCTGCCCACCCTGGCTCGCCTCGCTCCCGTGGTCACTTCGCGGCTCCGCGTCCTCACCGGGCTCCCGAAGGCGGAGCGCTGGCCGGAGCTGCGGGTAGCCGCGCTCGAGCGCGTCCTCGACCTCGCTCGCCGGCTGAGCACCGTCATCGTCGTCGACTGCGGCTTCTGCCTCGAGGACGACGAGGAGCTCAGCTACGACACGACGGCCCCCCGCCGCAACGAGGCGACCCTCACGACGCTGTCCCGGGCCGACACGCTGCTCGCGGTCGGAGGGGCGGATCCTGTCGCGCTCCAGCGGTTCGTGAGGTCTCTCCAGGAGCTGGGGTCGGTGCCGTCGCCGATGCCGATCCCGGTCGTCAACCGGGTCCGTGCCACGGCGGTGGGCTCGCGACCGGAGGAGCGCATCGCCGAGTCGCTGCTGCGGTTTGCCGGTCTCGACGGCCTGCACTTCGTGCCGAACGACCCGGACACGGTGGACGCGGCGCTCCTCGCCGGGCGCACGGTCGTCGAGCAGGCTCCGGACTCCACTCTGCGTGCCTCCTATGCCGAGCTGGCCTCGGCCGTCGCTCCGTGGACCCGGACGCGGGCCGGTGAGCGACGGAGCCGGCCGTGGCGTCAGGGGGCGAAGAGGATGGTGAGTCCGGCGAACGTGTAGAAGAGCATGATCACCATGAGGGGGACCTGACCGACGATCGCGGAGCGCCGATCGAGCACGGTCACCGCTCGCTCGTGGGCCGCCAGCACGCCGAGCAGGTGTCCCAGGACGATGCTGCCTGCCTGGATGGTGGCAACGAGCGTCGCCTGGACCAGGGTGTCGTCCGGTCGGAGGCCAGCGGTGCCGAGCAGGTTGGCGCCGGTCCCGAGCGGGTCGCTGAGGAGGGCCAGCCCGACCGGCGTCTGGTAGACGAAGAGCGACCAGTAGTGGGCCACGACATAGCCACCCGCGATGGGGACGAGGGATGGGGCGATGTCGGACACGAAGTCGAAGGAGTCGCGCAGCGCGCGGCGGGCCAACGCCATCGAGACGGCGGACGCGAGCCAGAGAGTCAGCGCCACGGCCGCGAAGAAGGCGAGCAGCGTCGCGGTCTTGAGGACGGACGCGGAGACGGTGGAGGTCTGGACGAAGGTCGCCCACGCCAGGTTGGCCGAGAACCCGTCGTAGGCGGTGCTGCCCAGCATGACGGCGACGGTCGCCACGAGACCACGCTCGCCGCGCAGCTCGTTGATCCCGTGCAGCGGCGTCCGCAGGACCCACCGTCCGTCGGCCCGCCGGCCCACCGGGGCGAGGGCGCCGAGCAGTCGGGACCAGGCCTCGAAGGGGTCGGCCCGGTCGAACCACGCCCTGCCGAAGACGGCTGCCCCGAGGACGGAGACGAGGAGGAAGGCGAGGACGAGCAGGCGCAGGAACGGGAGGCTGGTGTTGTCGTTGGCGACCAGCTCGACCCACGTGAAGATGCCGAGCGCGATGGCCGCCGGCCACCACCCGAAGCGGTAGGGGAGCACGGCGAGGTCGGGTGAGACGCGAGCGAGCCGGAGCAGCCCGGTGTGCAGGAGCCGGAGCGGGTTGATGACCCGCCAGACGGGGCCGAACAGCATTGACGCGAAGGCCAGCCCGACCCACAGCCAGACGTAGACGACGTGGGGCACGGGGTTGCGGGCGCTGTCGGGTCCGAGGAGCAGGGCGGTGAGCGTCCACAGGGTGAGGGCGATGGACAGGGCCTGGGCGACCCGGCGGACCCAGCGCGACTCGAGGACGGCCGCCACGGGGTCGGGGAGGAGCAGCCCTTGGGACCGGTCGAGCCGGGGCTCGCGCCAGAGCACCCCGATCGCCAGGAAGGAGATGACGAGTGCCGCGAGGGCGCTCACGAGGAGCGCCCCGAAGGGGAGGGGAAGGTCACTCCGGCTCCCGACGCCATGGGTCGGCAGGACCGTGGCGACGTGGGAGAGGATGCCGTATGCCGCTGGGCTGGCCACCGCTTCCTCCTACCGGACCGCGACGGTGAGGATGGTGAGGGCCGGGTCGTGGGTCTCCACCTCGAAGACGCCCGACTCGGTGCCCACCAGCTTGACGGTGGTCGGCTGACCTGCCTTGAGCTCGGCTTCGGCTCCGTTGAACCCGTGGGCGTGCAGCTCGTCGTCGTGGTCCACGGTCACGGTGAGCTCGATGGCCTGCCCGACTCCGAGGTCGACCTGAGAGGGCGTCGGCGTGATCGTCGTGCCGTTCACTGCGATGTCCATGCGCTTCACCACGGGGGCGCTCGCGACGGCGTCGGGCGGGGGCGCGTCCGGCGAACCGCACGCGGTGGCGCCGCCGAGCGCGAGCAGGCAGGCGGCATACGGCAGGAGACGATTCACACGCATGGGGCGGATCCTACGGCCAGCGGTCTGGCAGAGTGTGAGCATGTCGGACCGCCTGACCTCCCTCGACGCGTCCTTCCTCTATCTGGAGCAGTCCACGACGGCGATGCACGTCGGATCGGTGATGATCTTCCAGCCGCCCGGGGACGGTTTCGACCACGACAAGCTCGTGCGGATCATCGAGAGTCGGATCGGCGCGATTCCGCGCTTCCGGCAGAAGGTCCGCGATGTGCCCGGCCGCATCGCCAACCCCGTCTGGGTCGACGACGAGTCGTTCGACATGAGCTACCACGTCCGCCGGACCGGCCTGCCGCGTCCGGGGACGGACCGCCAGCTGCAGGACTTCGTCGCCCGGGTGCAGCCGCGCAAGCTGGACCGGACCCGCCCCCTCTGGGAGGTCTACTACGTCGAAGGTCTCCAGCGCGGGCGGTTCGCGGTCGTCACGAAGACCCACCACGCCCTCATCGACGGGGTCAACGCCCTGGACATCGCGCACGTCATCGTCGACTCGACGCGCACGCAGGACCTCGGCGAGGAGCAGGTGCCGTGGGAGCCCAAGGCGCCGCCCTCGTCCGTGGAGCTCGTCGCCGGTGCCGTCGTCGACGCGGTGCGGCGTCCGACGCAGGTCCTCGACCTGGTCCGAGGCGGTGTGAACGACGCCCTGCACGTGGGCCTTCGGGCGGTGGAGTCTGCCGGGGCCGTCGTGTCCACCGTCGCGCGCACGGCGGCACGGCCGGCGCCACCGTCGCCTCTCAATGCGGAGGTGGGGTCGGCCCGGCGGTGGGTGATGGTCTCCACCGACCTCGAGGACTACCGGGTCGTGCGCAAGCGGTTGGCCAAGGGGGCCTACGCGGAGGACGTGACCATCAACGACGTCGTGCTGGCGACGATCACGGGAGGCTTCCGCAGCTGGCTGCTGGCCCGCGGTGAGCCGGTGCACAGCGGCACCGTCGTCCGTGCCATGGTCCCGGTGAGCGTCTACGGTGACGACCCGTCGGGCATGTACGCGAACCAGGTGATGGCCTGTGTCATCAACCTTCCCGTCGGTGAACCCGGCGCGTCGATGCGGCTGCACCAGATCGCCTTCGCCATGCGACAGCAGATGGAGGGCGGACAGGCCGTGGGAGCGACGTCCTTGGCGAACCTCGCCGGTTTCGCGCCGCCGACCCTGCACGCGCTCGGCGCGCGCCTCGGCTCGGCGGTGTCGCGGCGGCTCTACAACGTCATGATCACCAATGTTCCTGGGCCGCAGTCCCCGCTCTATGCCGGTGACGCGGAGATGCTCTCCACCTACCCGGTCACGCCCCTGGCCCGCGGTCAGGCCCTGTCCATCGGCATCACGTCCTACCACGGTGGCGTCTACTACGGACTCAACGCCGACCGTGACGCCATGTCCGATGTCGACGAGCTGGGCGCCTCCATCGTCGAGTCCTTGGCCGAGCTACGCAGTGGGAGGGAGTCCTGATGCCCGTGGTGCGCATCTATCTGCCGATCGGACGGCGCGAGCTGGATGCCCTCGCCACGACGGGCTCCCTCGACGCGTCGGAGGCGGACCCGCGGCCGGCCTTCGCCGTCACCGACGCGCTCCGCGGCCGGGCTCCGGGCCTTGACCTCGAGGAGCTCGAGTACGCCGCGTTCTCCGATGCCGTGGCCGCTGCGGCCTCCGCTCGGGCACGGCGGGGACACCGCCGCGTCGTCGCGGCAGCGGACGCAGACCCGGGCTGGCTCTCGCCTCGGGACGGCGCCTCCGTGACGGCGGTCCACCTGGTCCGTGCCGTCCCCGTGAACCGCGTGGCAAGCTTCCACGTGGACGAGGACGAGGGCCAAGGAGAGTCGAGCGGTGGTGACGAGCTGCTCTGGTATGACGTGACGGAGCTCGACGAGGTGCGCAGGCTGCTGAGTTGACCGGCGTTCCCGACGAGCGGGTCGCTGTCTACGACCCTGAGGGTGCGGTGGTCGGGGCCGCGCCTCGTTCGGTCGTGCGTCGCGAGAACCTCTGGCACGCAGCCTCTTCCATCGTGGTGCGGCAGGGCGCAGGTCGCATCTACGTGCACCGACGCACCGAGACCAAGGACCTCTTTCCCGGCCTGCTCGACGTGGCGGCGGGCGGGGTCGTCCTCGCGGGGGAGGATCCCGCGGCCGGCGCGGTCCGGGAGCTGGAGGAGGAGCTCGGCATTCGCGTCCCGGACGGGGGCGGGTCGCTGGTGCCGCTCGGAGCCGTCCCCTACGCGGCCCGGCACACGAGGTATCACGCCCACCGCTTCGTCGTGCAGTGGTCCGGACCCGTGCGCTGGCAGCCCGAGGAGGTGGCGTGGGGGGAGTGGGTGCCGCTGGCCGAGGTCGTCGGACGGATCGACCGGGAGCCGGACGCATTCGTCCCGGACAGCCTGGCGGTGTGGCGCGAGCAGCTGCACGAGTGGATCGGCCTGCCGCCGCAGGCGACCGGGCGCGCACCGTCCTGAGCTCTTGCGCTCAGACGAACGATCGTGCTTTTATGATGAGGTGAGCAAGGGCGAGCAGACCAAGGTGGTCATCCTCGGCGAGGCCAGTGAGCTGGCCTCTCGAGTCGGGCTCGGCGGTCTGACCATCGGCACGCTGGCGGCCGCGACCAACCTGTCCAAGAGCGGCCTCTATGCCCACTTCCTGTCCAAGGAGTCCCTGCAGGTCGAGGTCCTTCGGCACGCCCGTGACCTGTTCACCGACCATGTGCTGCGGCCCGCGGTCAAGGCACCGCGTGGCGAGCCGCGCCTGCGCGCCTTCTTCGAGCACTGGCTCGCGTGGCAGACGGGGCGTTTCAGCGGGGGCTGCATCTTCGTCAACGCTGCGAGCGAGTTCGATGACCAGGAGGGCCCGGTGCGCGACGAGCTGGTCCGGGCCGAGCGCGACAAGGAGGAGTCCATCGCGCTCGTCGTCCGCACGGCGGTGGCGGAGGGGCACTTCCGGACCGACGTGGACCCAGCCCTCGTGGCCTACGAGCTCGAGGGGATCCTCCTGGCCCACCACCATGCCCGCCGGCTGATGCGCGACCGGCGCGCCGACGAGCTCGCCCGGCGCTCCTTCGAGCGACTGCTCGACAGCTGTCGGGCCCAGGCCACCTGACGGGCGGCAGCACCTCCACACGCCGGACCCGGTCCGGACCTTCACCCAGGAGCAGCAATGGCACAGTCATCCGCACAAAAAAGCACGACCGATCGTTCAGTTTCCTTGACCCTGGCTTCCGTGGCCTTCCGAGCCGTGGACCTCGTCTCCCCGCCCGTCGCCGCGGCCTGGGCCTACCGCCTGTGGTTCCGCCTCCCGCCCCCGGCCCGCGTGGACCAGTCCGCACCGGGCGACGTCCGTGAGCTGCTCGGCAGCCCCTTCGAGGTGCAGCTTCGGCGCAGGGCGATCCGGGGATGGACCTGGGGCGAGGGGCCGGTCGTCTACCTCGTCCACGGGTGGAGCGGCCACGCCGAGCAGCTCCAGCCCCTCGTCAGGCATCTGCTGCACCAGGGCCTCCAGGTCGTCGCCTTCGACGGCCTGAGCCACGGGCGATCGGACCCCGGTGAGCATGGCTCAGGCACGAGCGATGCCGTTGAGCTCGGGCGGTCGCTCGACGCCGTCGCTGCGCGCTTCGGCCCGGCGAGAGCGGTCGTCGCGCACTCTCTCGGGGCCCTGTCCACGCTGCTCGCGCTGCGTGACGGTTGGCTCTCCACCGAGCGCCTGGTGCTCATCGCCCCCGTGGAGGGCGTGCCGGACTTCCTGGCCCGCTTGCGCGCGACGCTGCGATTCGGGCGGCGCACCGAGCGACGGCTCGTGGCTCGAGCGGAGCGACGCACCGGCTATCCCGTCATCGTGCTCGACGTGGCGCACCTCAGCCGCGAGCTGGAGCATCGGCCGGACCTGCTCGTGGTGCACGACCTCGTGGATCGTGAGACGGCCCACGGCCCGTCGGCTCGCCTGGTCGCCCAGTGGCCGGACGGCCAGCTCTACTCCACGTCCGGGTTGGGCCACCGCAGGCTGCTCGCCGACCCCGCGGTCGGGGGAGCGGTGGCTCGCTTCGCCGCCCGCCTGCCGGTCGAACCCTCGCTCCACGCCGGGGAGCGGCCGCAGGTGCGCGTCCTGCCGCGAGCGGAGGAGAGCAGCGTCGCCTGAGACGTCGTATGCCGCTGGGCTCGGTCCGCGCCCCGCCGCCGATCCAGCCCTTCCGTCCGTCCCATTCAGGGTGGCTCCGGGTGCTTGTCCAGCCCGTGGGCGGGGCTGGACCGGCGGCAGCGGGCCCTTGTTACCGTGCGTCAATGGACTTCACTGCCGATGAGTACGCCCGCCGCGACGCAGAGCGCTTGCGAGAGGTGCTCGGCGGGCCGCCGGTGACGTGGACCTTCATCGGCGACAGCATCACCCAGGGAGTGGTTCACACCCACGGCCGGCGCAGCTTCGTCGAGCTGTTCGCAGAGCGGGTTCGCGGCGAGCTGGGGCGCCTCGGTGATGCCGTGATCAACTCTGGTGTGTCCGGGAGCACGGCACAGGATGTCCTGGGCGAGTTCCACTGGCGCGCCGCCCGTTTCGCCCCGGACGTGCTCTTCGTCATGTACGGCACGAACGACATGCTCGACGCCGACGAAGGCGTGCGAGGCTTCCGGTTCCGCCTGGACCAGATCGTCCAGGCGGGGCGGGACGTGGGGGCCACGGTCGTGCTGCAGACGCCGCCCCCCGTGCTCGCCGAGGCGGTGCGCACACCCGAGCTCATGGCGGGCTACGCGGCGGCGGTGCGCGAGGTGGCGGAGTCCCTGGGGGTGGTTCTGGTGGACCATGCGGCTGCGTGGGAGCGGGCCGCGACGGCCGCTGGCGTGGAGGTCGCTCCGGCCGACTGGCTTGATGATGCCGTCCACCCGAGCGCGCGGGGTCACCAGGTCATGGCCCGCACGCTGCTCCAGGCCTTGGGCATCGATGCTGCGGGCAGCCAGGTCGCCGACTCCGCCGACCCCGCCGACACGGTCGGAGCCGTCGCATCGGCGTGACGCCGAGTGGGCCGTCGGCTCAGGGTGGCGTCAGGGTGCGGTCAGGGAGGACCTGCATCGCGGAAGGGGATCCCGGGCCTCAGACTGGCGTCATGACGTACCCGTACCAGCCAGACCCGAGCCGCGACGCTGTCGCAGTCACCGATGACGAGCGCACGTGGGCGGTCCTCGGTCACATTTCCACCATCGTCGCCGCGGTCGTGTCCGTCGGTTGGCTCTCCTTCGTGGGGCCCCTCGTCATCTGGGCGCTCTACCGGGACAAGAGCGCGTTCGTGCGCCAGTCGGCAGCGGGCGCCTTCAACTTCAACCTCGTGATCTGGGCGGTGACCATCGTCGGCTGGATCTTCTTCATCACGCTGATCGGCATCCCGATCGCCATCATCCTGTGGCTGGCCGCCTTTGCCGCGGGGGTGTACTGCCACGTGCGCGGTGCCGTCCTGGCCAGCCGTGGCGAGCTCTACCGCTACCCGTGGGGGATCACGGTGCTGCGCTGACCCACCGCCTCCCGATCCGTCCGAGCGGGGGCGTGGAACGATGGGATGGTCGCCCACGAGGCGACCATCCCATCGCCGTCAGACGGCGCCGACGCACACAGCAGGAGTCTCGATGGACGCAGTGACCCATGTGCCTGCACCGGTCAACGAGCCGGTGCTCGACTACGCGCCCGGTTCGCCGGAGCGCTCCGGGCTGGAGGCGGCCCTGAAGGAGCTCGCCTCCTCGCCGGTGGAGCTGCCGCACGTCATCGGAGGCGAGCGGGTCATGGGCGGTGGTGAGGAGATCTCGGTGCGCCAGCCGCACGCCAACGCCAAGGTGCTCGGCACCCTCCGCGGTGCGACGAGGGAGGACGCCCAGCGGGCCGTGGACGCCGCGAAGGCCGCCGCCCCGGAGTGGCGCGCGCTGTCCTTCGACGATCGGGCGGCGATCCTGCTCAAGGCGGCCGAGCTGCTCGCAGGCCCGTGGCGGGCCCGGCTCAACGCCGCGACGATGCTCGGCCAGTCCAAGACGGCCTACCAGGCGGAGATCGACGCAGCCTGCGAGCTGATCGACTTCTGGCGGATCAACGTCCACTTCGCGCGCCAGATCCTCGAGCAGCAGCCGCCGCTCAACAGCAAGGGGGTGTGGAACCGCTCCGACTACCGCTCCCTCGAGGGGTTCGTCTACGCGATCACGCCGTTCAACTTCACCTCGATCGCCGGCAACCTGCCGACTGCGCCGGCACTGATGGGCAACACCGTCGTCTGGAAGCCGGCCCCGACTCAGCAGCGGGCGGCCACGGTGATCATGGACCTGCTCGGGGAGGCGGGACTGCCCCCGGGGGTCATCAACATGCTGACCGGTCATGGCGCCGAGGTCTCGAAGGTGACGCTGACCGATCCGGACCTGGCCGGGATCCACTTCACCGGGTCCACACCGACGTTCCAGCACCTCTGGAAGGAGGTCGCGAGCAACCTGGACCGCTACCGGACCTATCCGCGCCTCGTCGGGGAGACAGGCGGCAAGGACTTCATCCTCGCCCACCCGAGCGCCGACCCGGCGGTGCTGCGCACGGCGATGATCCGCGGCGCGTTCGAGTACCAGGGCCAGAAGTGCTCCGCGGCCTCTCGCGCGTACGTCCCCGTGTCCGTCTGGAAGCTGATCAAGGACGACCTCGTCTCGATCACCGACGGCCTGGCCCAGGGCGACATCACCGACTTCCGCAACTTCATCGGCGCGGTCATCGACGACCGGGCCTTCGCCAAGCACAAGTCCGCGATCGACCGGGCCCACGCGACCGACGGCGTCGAGGTCATCGCCGGCGGCACCTACGACGACTCGGAGGGCTGGTTCATCCGGCCGACGATCTGGGTGGCGTCCGACCCCGACGACGAGTGCTACACCACCGAGTACTTCGGGCCGATCCTCGCGGTCCACGTCTTCGACGACGGTGACTACGACCGGGTCCTCGGACAGATGGAGCGGGTCGCGCCCTATGCCCTGACGGGCTCGATCATCGCCCAGGACCGGCACGTCATCGCCGATGCCACCGAGCGGTTGCGCTTCGCGGCCGGCAACTTCTACATCAACGACAAGCCGACCGGAGCCGTCGTCGGCCAGCAGCCCTTCGGCGGCGGCCGCGCGTCAGGCACGAACGACAAGGCCGGCGCGGCGCAGAACCTCCTGCGTTGGACGAGCGTGCGCTCGATCAAGGAGACCTTCGTGCCCCCGACGGACCACCGCTACCCCCACATGGGCTAGGGCGCCGACGGGAGAACCCGCCACGTCGGGAGGCGACGGTCCCTCGCCAGCCAGCCCAGCGGCATACGAGAGCAGTCGTATGCCGCTGGGCTCGGGGCGGCGCGGATGCAACCTGCGGCCGGGCGGCCGCTCAGCGGTGCTCGTCCAGCCACCGACGGCCGGACTCGTGCTCGCTGCGCAGCGCCTCGATGAAGGCGGGCGCGGCCGCCTTCTCGATGCGGCCGCCGACGAGCGGCACGCTGGCCTTGAGGTCCCCGTCGATGGTCAGATGAGTCGCCCCCGACTCGGGGGTCATGCGCACGGTGCCCCGCATCGCCACCGGCGCGCCTGCGGCCTCGACCGTCAGGGTGCCTTCACGGGAGCCGTCGGCCGCGGGCCCGTCCCACTGGTAGGTCTCGGTGACGGACAGGTGCGCACCCACGATGGACTTGACGAAGTCGGGCAGCCCGTCGGTGGACAGGTCCCGGCGGGTCACGACGACCGCCCCCTCCCCCTGCTCGCGCACGGCCACGTCGTGCTGCAGTGCCCCCGAGTCGGCGCACTTGCGCTCCTGGAACTCAGGGTTGGTCTTCATCGCATAGACCACCTCGACCGGCGCGTGGTAGGTGATCGTCTCGGTGATCCGCATGGCCCCAACGCTAAGGCACGCGCCCGCGCTGCGGCCGGTCAGGACCCGAGCCGCGAGCGTTCGCTGATGCCGGCGAGGGCCGGACCGGAGCGCTCGAGCTCACGGGCGACCCGGCCCAGCTCCTTGCCCTCGGCGGCGGTGACGCGGTTGAGCAGCTCCTGCAGCCGCTCCTTCGCCCTGAGCCGCGCGGTGGGGTCGACCCGGCTCGGCCCGGCGGGCTCGACCACGAGGCTGCCGTCGACGAGCAGGTGGGCCCGGTGCGCCTCGGCCGTCAGCTCCCGGGTGCGCGCCGAACCGTCGAGGACGGTCGAGGTGAAGGACTGCAGCGCTGCGCCGACCGCGTCCAGCTCGCGAGCGGTCCGGGAGAGGAGCTCGCGCTCCCGGCCGGTCGGGTCGGGTCGGCCCGCCCTGGTCGCGCGCTCAGCAGCCTCGGCCAGGTCCACGACCAGGTCGGTCAGGGTGATCGCCTGCTGGCGCAGGGCACCGCCGAGGGCCGACGTGGAGCCCGGGTCGCCGAGGCCCGTCATGCGCGGTCCCGCCCTGCTGCCCGCACGGCGCGGCTCGAGCCGTCAGTGGCAACGGGCCGACCGGCGGCGGCCGGGGCGCTGACCGTGACGGGCCCACCGGAGCTGCTCCCCACCTCGATGAGCCGCTCCTCCAGGGCCTCGGAGAGGGCACGGAGCGTGTCGGCGGCCTGCTCGACCCAGCTGTCCAGAGCCCGCTGCGTGGTGATGTCCCCCACGTCGGGAAGGTGGGTCAGCAGCTGGTCGGCCAGGTCCGCCGTGACGCGCCGTCCCCGGTCGAGGGTGCGCAGCGTCGCTGCATCGCCTGCTGCGCCTGGGGCAGCGGCGTGGCGGCCGGAGCCGGTCATCCCGGTCATGGCTCCACTGTAGGGACTCGGCGGCGAGGGGCGCCGCAGTTCTCCACCGGTCACCCGGGCGCCCGCTCCGATGTGGTCAGGGCGGTTCGGGTGCCGCCATCGGCGGATATAGGCTCACATCATGAGATGCGCGCACGACGGTGTGACGCGCACGGGCCATTGATGAGGAACAAGAGCATCGCATGTCTGCGCCACTCGAGCAGTCCCGGATCGACGTTCTCCAGGCCGCTGCGGCGGCCCTGACCGCCACCAGCCCCAAGGGTGCACCGGCCGGTCGCACCCGCGGCAGGGCCAAGGCGAGATCCGCCCCCCAGGACGGGTCCCAGGCCTTCCTCAAGGCGTACTACCGACTCGTCGCGACCGAGGACCTCGTCGCTCGTGACCCCGCCGAGCTCGCCGCGATCGCCTTGGGGCACAAGGAGTTCGCCGCCCACCGGCCCGTCGGCACGTTCAACGTCCGCGTGGTCAACACCGACGTCGACGCCGCGGGTCACGACGTCAAGTACACGAGCGTCGACATCGTCGTCGACGACATGCCCTTCCTCGTCGACTCCGTCGTCGCCGCCCTCGGCGGCTTCGACCGCGGGGTCCACATCATCGTCCACCCGCAGATGAACGTCACCCGGACCGTGACCGGCGAGCTCGTCGACATCGTGACCGATGCGACGACCGACATCCCCGACGGCGTCGCCCAGGTCCGCGAGTCGTGGATGCACCTGGAGATCGACCGGTTGCCCGCCTCCGCGATCCCCGACGTCGAGGAGCGCCTGCGTCACGTCCTGCAGAACGTGCGGGACGCCGTCGAGGACTGGCCCAAGATGCGGGCCCACGCCCTCACCATCGCCAGCGACCTCAAGGCCGCGACGCCCCCCGGCACGAGCCCCCACGAGGCGCGGGAGGCGGGCCGCTTCCTCGAGTGGCTCGCCCACAACAACTTCACCTTCCTCGGCTACCGCGAGTACTCCCTCACCCGGGAGGACGGCAAGGACGTCTCCCGTCAGGTCCCGGGGACCGGTCTCGGCCTGCTCCGGTATGACCGGCCGCAAGCCGGCACCGGCATCGTGCTGACCCCGGCCGCCAGCCGGGCCGCTCGCGACTCGACGATCCTCATCATCACCAAGGCGAACTCCCGGGCGACCGTGCACCGCGACGTCTACCTCGACTACATCTCGATCAAGCGGTTCAACGCCCGTGGCGAGTGTGTCGGCGAGCAGCGGTTCCTCGGGCTCTACGCGTCGCCGGCCTACAACGACACGATCCACGACATCCCGCTCCTCGACGTCCGCGCCCAGGAGGTGCTCCGACTCACCGGGCTGACCCCGGAGAGCCACTCGGGCAAGGACATCCTCCAGATCCTCGAGACCTACCCGCGCGACGAGCTGTTCCAGACGAGCGCCGCGCAGCTCGCCGAGATCGCCACGTCGGTGCTGCACATCCAGGAGCGCAGGAAGACCAAGCTGTTCCTCCGGCGTGACGAGTTCGGCCGGTTCATGTCGTGCCTGGTGTATCTCCCTCGGGACCGCTACAACACCACCGTCCGGCTCAAGATCCAGGCGGTCCTGCTGGACGCGTTCGGAGGCGAGACGATCGACTTCACCACCCGGGTGAGCGAGTCGACCCTGGCCCGGCTCCACTTCGTGGTCCGGATGCCCTCGGGCGTCGAGATCCCCGAGGTGGACGCCGGTGCGCTGGAGCAGCGGGTCGTCGACGCGACGCGGACCTGGGACGAGGACCTCGTCGAGGAGCTCGGCCGCCGGCGGGATGCCGAGGCCACCGCCCGGGCCATGGCGGAGTACGCCAAGGCGCTTCCCGAGGCCTACAAGGAGGACTTCGGGGTCGACATCGCCGCCGAGGACCTCGACCGGGTCGAGGCACTCGGAGAGGGTCCGTCCGCGACGGCGCTGCACCTCTACCGGGACCCCAACTCGAAGGACCCGCAGGAGCGTCGCCTCAAGCTCTATCGGCGCGGACGGCTGTCCCTGACCCAGGTCCTGCCGCTCTTCACCCACCTCGGGGCCGAGGTCACCGACGAGCGCCCCTACGAGGTCCACGGTCCCGACGGCGGCGAGCTGCACATCTACGACTTCGGCCTGCGGGTCGAGGGCGGCCGGTGGGCCGAGGGCGCCGCTGCAGCCGACGTCAAGGCGAGGTTCGAGGAGGCCTTCCGGGCCGTGTGGGCCGGTGAGACGGAGTCTGACGGCTTCAACGCCCTCGTCCTCGTCGCCGGTCTCACGTCGCGCCAGGTCGTGATCCTGCGGGCCGTCGCGAAGTACCTGCGCCAGTCCGGGTCGACCTTCTCGCAGGAGTACGTCGAGTCGGCCCTCGTCGCCCACCCCGAAGTGGCGCGACGCCTCGTCGAGCTCTTCGAGACCCGGTTCGACCCGGACCGCTTCCCCGACACGGAGGCCGGCCGGGGCAAGCGGGAGACCCGCGCCAAGGCCCACGTCGCCAAGATCCGCGAGGCGCTCGACGACGTCGCCAGCCTCGACCACGACCGGATCATCCGCGCGCTGCTCGGCGTCATCCGGGCCAGCCTGCGCACGAACTTCTACCAGGTGGGCGACAACGGCGCCGCGAAGCCGTACGTCGCGATCAAGCTGGACCCGAAGCGGATCCCGGACCTGCCGGCGCCGCGCCCGATGTTCGAGATCTGGGTCTACAGCCCCCGGGTCGAGGGCGTCCACCTGCGCTTCGGCAAGGTCGCGCGTGGCGGGCTGCGCTGGTCCGACCGGCGCGAGGACTTCCGCACCGAGGTGCTCGGGCTCGTCAAGGCCCAGATGGTCAAGAACGCCGTCATCGTGCCCACCGGCTCCAAGGGCGGCTTCTATCCCAAGCAGCTGCCCAACCCGGCCGTCGATCGGGGCGCCTGGCTCGACGAGGGCATCGCCTCCTACCGAATGTTCATCTCCGGCCTGCTCGACGTGACCGACAACCTCGTGTCCGGTGCGGTCGTCCCGCCGGAGCGGGTCGTGCGCCATGACGACGACGACAGCTACCTCGTGGTCGCCGCGGACAAGGGCACGGCCAAGTTCTCCGACATCGCCAACGGCATCTCGGCCGACTACGGCTTCTGGCTCGACGACGCGTTCGCGTCCGGTGGCTCGGCCGGCTATGACCACAAGGGCATGGGCATCACCGCCCGTGGCGCGTGGGAGTCGGTCAAGCGACACTTCCGCGAGATGGGCGTCGACACCCAGTCGCAGCCCTTCACCGTCGTCGGCGTCGGCGACATGAGTGGCGACGTCTTCGGCAACGGCATGCTCCTCTCGGAGCACATCCGCCTCGTGGCCGCCTTCGACCACCGCCACATCTTCGTCGACCCCAACCCGGACGAGGCCACCTCGTACGCCGAGCGTCGGCGCCTCTTCGACCTGGCCGGCTCGTCGTGGGCGGACTACGACAAGAGCCTGATCTCCAAGGGCGGCGGCGTGTTCGACCGGTCCCTGAAGTCGGTCCCGGTGACGCCGCAGATGGCGCAGGCGCTGGGCCTGCGTCCCCAGACCAAGAGCCTGACCCCCGCCGAGCTGATGAAGGCCATCCTGCTCGCGCCGGTGGACCTGCTGTGGAACGGCGGGATCGGCACCTACGTCAAGGCCTCCGGAGAGACGAACTCCGAGATCGGCGACCGGGCCAATGACGCCATCCGCGTCAACGGCGCCGACCTGCGGTGCAAGGTCGTGGGGGAGGGCGGCAACCTCGGCGCCAGCCAGCTGGGTCGGATCGAGGCAGCCCTCGCGGGCGTCCGGATCAACACCGACGCCATCGACAACAGCGCCGGCGTCGACACCTCGGACCACGAGGTCAACATCAAGATCCTGCTCACCGAGCTCACCCGTTCCGGCGAGATGACGATGAAGCGCCGCAATGCGCTGCTCGCCTCGATGACCGACGAGGTGGCGGAGCAGGTGCTGCGCGACAACTACGAGCAGAACGTGCTGCTCGGCAACGCTCGCGCCCAGCAGCACGGGATGCTGCCGGTCCACGAGCGGCTCATCCAGTTCCTCGAGGAGCACGGTGACCTCGACCGCGCCCTCGAGTTCCTCCCGAGCGACGCCGAGATCGCCCGCCGCCACAAGGACGGCCATGGCCTCACGTCGCCCGAGTTCTCGGTCCTCGTGGCCTACTCGAAGCTCTACCTGAAGAACCAGCTCATCACCTCGTCGCTCCCGGACGACCCGTGGTTCGGCTCGACGCTGGCCGAGTACTTCCCGACGCCGCTGCGCAAGAAGTTCGCCGACCAGATCGCGGCCCACCCGCTGCGCCGCGAGATCATCACGAACTCCGTGGCCAACAGCATGGTCAACCGTGGTGGGATCACCTTCACCTACCGGGCCGTGGAGGAGACCGGGGCGTCGCCGGAGCAGGTGGCCCGCGCCTACGTCGTCTGCCGCGAGATCTTCGACCTCGCCGGCTACGTCACGCGGGTCGAGGCGACCGACAACGTCGTCACCACCGCGGCGCAGACCAGCCTCTACCTCGAGTTCCGCCGGCTCCTCGACCGGGCCGTGCGGTGGTTCCTCACGACGAGGCCCGCCACTCTCGACATCGCCGCGGAGATCGCCCGGTTCCAGCCGGGCATCGCCGCCCTCGGTGGGCGGATGCACGAGCTGCTGCAGGGTCGGGAGCAGGACCGCCTGCGTGCTCGGGCCCAGGAGTTCGAGGGCAAGGGCGTCCCCGAGGACCTCGCGCTCTCGGCCGCCTCGCTGCTCGACTCCTACTCACTGCTCGACTGCATCGAGATCGCCACCGACACCGGCGAGAGCCTCGACGCGGTTGCGGCGGTGTACTTCCTCACCTCCGACACCTTCTCCATCGACGCCATGCTCAACCGCGTCACCTCGCTGCCCCGAGAGAACCGCTGGGACGCCATGGCCCGCGGCGCCCTGCGGGACGACCTCTACGCCGTCCTCGAGGTACTGACCCGGTCGGTGCTCGACGTCAGCAAGCCCGGAACCCCTGCCGAGGTGCGGCTCGCCCAGTGGTCCGAGCTCAACGCCGATGCGTTGACGAGGGCAAGGGCGGCCCTTGGCGGCATCGAGCGGATGTCGTATGCCGGCATCGCCGCGCTGTCCGTCGCGCTGCGCACCCTGCGCACCGTCACCAAGCCGGCCGCCTCCAGCACCACGCCCGATCACCCTGCTGACGACGGAGGGGCCGAGCAGCGGGTGGCCGCCAAGGGAGGCAGCCGCGAGGCCAAGGCGGCAGGGACCAAGACGACCGGGACCAAGACGACCGGGACCAAGACGACCGGGACCAAGACGACCGGGACCAAGACGACGAAGGCGAGCCCCGGACCACGCGGCACGCGTGCCGCGACGACGAAGCGAACGGCGGCGGCCAAGCCGGCCGACACCTCGTCGAGCAGTTGAGCTGACCCAGCGTCACAGTCTCCCTCTCACCCGGCCCCGCGCCCCCGGTGAGAGGGAGACGAGGCCCAGCTCAGCGGCATACGGAAGCGGCTTTCTTCCCGCGCCGTCAGGCGGGCGGGCGACGGTCCGGCCGACCGGGCCGCATAGGCTCATCCTTGTGGCAACCCTGAGCGAGCTCCTCCGGCGTCGGACCGTGCTCGGCGAGCATGACGTGGAGTGGCTCCATCTGCTCGTCGGGGACTGGCAGCTCATCGCCGACCTGTCCTTCGCCGACCTCATCCTCTGGGTGCGTGCGCTGGACGACACCTGGGAGGCGGTAGCCCACGTCCGACCGACCACCGGGCACCTGGTCTACGTCGACGACCAGGTCGGCCGGCGGGCCGACGACGACCACGCCGGTCCGCTCCTCTCGGAGGCAGCCGACGAGCAGCGCATTCTTCGGGTGCGCCAGGTCGAGGTCCCGACGGACTCGGGGCAGCAGTCGGTCCGCGAGGAGTACATCCCCGTCGTGCGCGACGGCCGGGTCGTTGCCGTCGTCACGCGCCACACCAACCTGTGGACGACCCGGACTCCGAGCCGCCTCGAGATCACCTACCTCGCCACGGCGGACGCCCTCTGCCGCATGGTGTCAGCCGGCGAGTTCCCCCACAGCGCCGCACCGACCGGGCTGCGACGCGGCGCCCCCAGGGTCGGGGACGGCGTGATCCGGCTCGACATCGACGGGGTCGTCACCTACGCCAGTCCCAACGCCGTGTCCGCCCTGCACCGGCTCGGCCACCTCGGCGAGGTCGTCGGCGCGAGCCTCGCGCAGGTCGTCACGGACAACATCCGCGAGTCGCACACGGTGGACGAGGGCCTACCGCTCGTCGTGACCGGCCGCCAACCCTGGCGCACCGAGGTCGTCGGAGGCGGCACCACCGTCTCCATGCGGGCGATCCCGCTGACCGAGGCCGGGCAGCGGTTCGGTGCCCTCGTCCTGCTGCGCGACGTCGGCGAGCTGCGGCGGCGCGAGCGCGAGCTGATGACCAAGGAAGCGACGATCCGGGAGATCCATCACCGGGTCAAGAACAACCTCCAGTCGGTCGCCGCCCTGCTGCGTCTGCAGGCCCGTCGCGTGCCCGAGGGCGAGGCGAGGACGGCGCTCGAGGAGGCTGAGCGGCGTGTCGGGACGATCGCCATGGTGCACGACCAGCTCAGCCAGGGTTTCGACGAATCCGTCGACTTCGACACCATCGCCAAGCGCGGCCTCCAGGCCATCGTCGAGGTGTCGTCCAACGGCGCGCCGATCGAGACCCGGTTCGAGGGGTCCTTCGGTCGGCTGAGGGCCGAGGACGCGACCGCTCTGGCGATGATCATGAGCGAGCTGGTGCAGAACGCCATCGAGCACGGGCTCGGTGAGCGCGGCGGCACGGTCTCCGTCACCATCGAGCGGCTCAGCGACGAGCGAGGCCGGGCCATGGTCATCGTCTCGGTCATCGACGACGGTGAGGGGATCGACCCTGCGCGGCCGCCCGGCTCAGGGCTCGGCACGCAGATCGTCCAGTCGCTCGTCGCCGACCTGCAGGGTCGCATCACCTGGGAGCCGGCGAGCCCGAAGGGGACCCGGGCCAGGTTCACTGGGAGCCTGCGGCCACCGAACTAGCCACCGAACTAGCCACCGAACTAGCCACCGGAAGGACTGAGCCGGACACATGAAGGCCCGGTGACCGCGGGGTCACCGGGCTCACATGAGTCGTCGGGTCAGCCAGCGCGGCGGGCCCTCGCGTTGCGGCGCTTCAGGGCGCGGCGCTCGTCCTCACTGAGGCCACCCCAGACACCGGCGTCCTGACCGGTCTCGAGGGCCCACTTGAGGCAGGTGTCGATGACCGGACAGGTCCGGCACACGGCCTTCGCCTCTTCGATCTGCAGGATGGCCGGACCAGTGTTGCCGATGGGAAAGAAGAGTTCCGGGTCGGCATCCAGACAGGCAGCGCGGTCGCGCCAATCCATGTGGCTCGTGCTCCTTCATCATGTCGTTCGGCACCACGCGGGGGTTGCTGGTGGTGCGGTTCTCGGGCGCCAGCGTCGTTGTCGGAGCCATTGGTCGTTGGTGTCGGTGTGACCGTGCCGGTGTGACCGGAGATCACGCTCCCCTGACCAACGGAGACGCGCACGAAAGGGTTCCGTACGCGTCTCGGATCGTCAACCAGTGTGCCGAGAGCCCATGGGGTGCATCAAGGCTTTGGGCGCAGATCACACCAAGGCTTGATCTTATCTGCACTTCGCGTTCAGATCCATACCCCCTCAGCGTGGACTTGGCCGGTAGCGGTCCTCCCGGCACCGGCGGACCGCGCTGATCAGAGCGGGCGACTAGGCTCGAACGGTGACCGACGAGCCCCGTCCGACCCCGCCCGACCAGCGACTCGTCGCCGCCCGCGGCAAGGCCCGGGCCCCCATAGCGGCCGGAGCGCTGATGCTGGTCCAGGGGTCGGTCCTCCTGCTGCTCGCGGGCTTCTACGGCTACGAGATGGCGGTCGGCGCCGCCGACTCGCTGACGACCGCAGCCACGTCCGGGGCACTCATCCTCATCTTCGGAATCGCCATGCTGTTCGTGGCTCGTGGGTGGCTGCGCGGGCAGAGCTGGCCCCGGACGCCCACCCTCGTCTGGAACGCCCTCCTGCTGCCGGTCGCGTGGTCCCTGCACCAGTCCGAGCAGACCCTGCTCGCCATCGGGCTGGCACTGCTGTCGGGCGCCTGCCTGGTGGCCGCCGTGGCGGCAGCGCCGGCCCCGGCACGGCTGCCGGGGGAGCCAGAGCCGCGAGGCTGAGGAGCCAGCCGGCTCTACTGTGACGAAGGCCACGGCGGGTCCAGCCGGTCGGGCCCCTCTCCCCAGCCCGACGCCGGCCTCCGCCCCTCAGCGCAGAGACAGCCAGTCGTTCCAGCCGTTGTGCAGGACGAGCCAGGCGATCAGGCCGTAGCCGGCCTGGCCGGGGTGGGCGCGGTCCGGGCTGGCGGCCAGGTCCGCCATCCACTGGTCGTGGCTCGCGAGCGGCCGGAAGCAGTCGACGTAGGTGACGCCTCGTCTGGAGCACACGTCGGCCTGGGCCTCGGCCAGCGCCTCGATGCGCCGGTTGAGCTCGCCATCGAGGGAGGGCGTCAGGCCCACGACGAAGACGCCGATGCCGGCGCTCGTGGCCTCGTCGATGACGTTGGCAAGGTTGAGACGGGACCGGGCCATGGTCATCCCACTCAGGATGTCGTCGGTGCCGAAGGAGAGCACGAGGCGACGCTCCGATCGGCCCTTCCAGCGCGGCTGCGACTCTGCCGACCACCGGGCGACGACGTCACCCGACGTGCTGCCGCGGATACCGAGGTTGTAGGCGGTGAGGTCGACGTCCGGGTGCTGGGTCCGGGCGACGACCCGCCCGACCCAGCCCAGTCCCTTCGGGTCTCCGTAGCCCGCCGTCGTCGAGGCGCCGACGAAGACCATGCCGACGTCGCGGACGCCCTCGGCCACCGTGAAATCGGTGCTGGGGGCGAAGTACGGCTCCCGGGGCGGCTCACTGGACGCAGCCGGATCCTCGGCGGGAGCGGGCGGCTCCTCCGGGGCGCTCGACTCGGCAGCGGGTCCGCGGAAGGGCCGTTGGGCCGAGGCGGCGTCGTCGAAGCGGGTGTGCGCGGAAGGGTAGGCCGGTCCGACGCCGTAGGGCTGCCTGTCGGAGCCGTTGTCGGAGCCGTTGGCGGAGTCGGTCACGTCGTCAGTCCTCGTCGTCGAGTCGGGCCAGCCAGGTCGCCAGGCGTTCGATGGGCACCTCGAACTCGGGATTGAGGTCGACGAAGGTCCTCAGCTGGTCGGCGAGCCAGTCCAGGCTGACTTCTTCCTCGCCGCGTCGACTGGCGAGCTCCTCGATGCCGCGGTCCGTGAAATACACCCTCGGAGATTATCGCGTGGGCTTCGTGCCGCGGCGGAGGCTCGGCCGGTGCCGGCGCCCACCGCGCAGGGCGGTGAGCGCCGGCCGACGTGCCGTTGACCAGCGGTAGTGGGCCGGTCAGCCTGCCTGGGTCCGGCCGAACGCCTGGTCCATCAGCTCGGCCTGCTCGGCGGCGTGCTTCTTCGTGGAGCCGGTCGCCGGGGACGCGGAAGCCTTGCGCGCCACCACTCGCCACGGGCGGGTCTCACCGACCGCGGAGAGGTCCTCGTGCAGCCACTGGGCCATGAGCGGCCAGGCGCCCTGGTTGCGCGGCTCGTCCTGGACCCACACCAGCTCGGCGCCGGGGTAGCGCGCTGCTGCTTCGCGGATCTCGTCGACCGGGATCGGATAGAGCTGCTCCACCCGGACGATCGCGGTAGACCTGTCCTCGCGCTTGGCCCGCTCGGCGTCGAGCTCGTGGACGACCTTGCCGGAGGCGAACAGGACGCGGTCGACGTTGTCGGTGACGCCCTGGTGATCGGCCAGGACCGGCTGGAAGCCGCCCTGCGTGAAGGCCTCGACGTCACTCGCGGCGGCCTTGCTGCGCAGCATCGACTTCGGCGTGAAGACGACGAGGGGGGTGCGGGGTCGCGCGTAGGCCTGGCGCCTCAGCAGGTGGAAGTAGCTGGCCGCCGTCGACGGGTAGGCGACCGTCATGTTGTTCTCGGCGCAGAGCTGCAGGTAGCGCTCGATGCGCGCCGAGCTGTGGTCCGGCCCCTGTCCCTCATAGCCATGCGGCAGGAGCAGGACGACAGAGCTGCGCTGCCCCCACTTCTGCTCGGAGCTGCTGATGAACTCGTCGACGATGGTCTGCGCGCCGTTGGCGAAGTCGCCGAACTGCGCCTCCCAGAGCACGAGGGCGTCCGGGCGCTCCACCGAGTAGCCGTACTCGAAGCCCATCGCGGCGTACTCGGACAGCAGCGAGTCGTAGACCCAGAAGCGGGCCTGGCCCTCGCCGAGGTAGAGGAGCGGGGTCCACTCCTCCGCGGTGTTCTTGTCGATGAGCACGGCGTGCCGCTGGACGAAGGTGCCGCGGCGGCTGTCCTGGCCGGCGAGACGGATCGGCGTCCCCTCCTTGAGGAGGGTGCCGAAGGCCAGCAGCTCGGCCATCGGCCAGTCGATGCCACCCTCGTGGACCATCTGCACGCGACGGTCCATCAGCTGCTTGAGCTTGGGGTGAACCGTGAAGCCGGCCGGCGGGCTGCCGAACACCTGGCCGATCTGAGCGATGGTCTCCGCCGGCACACCCGTCTTGGAGGAGGACCGATGGGGTGCACGGTCGTCGAGCACCTGGGCGGTGGGCTTCTCCAGACCGGCGTTGTCGGGCACCTCGGTGTCGGGGTCCGCAGGAGTGGCCGCGTGTGTGGGCTGCTCCTTGGCCGCCTCCCGGGTCTCGATGAAGACTCGCTCGAGCTGCTGCTGGTAGTCACGCAGGGCCGCCTCTGCGTCCTCCACGCTGATGTCGCCGCGGCCGATGAGCGACTCGGTGTAGAGCTTGCGGACCGAGCGCTTGGCCTCGATCAGGTTGTACATCAGCGGCTGGGTCATCGACGGGTCGTCGCCCTCGTTGTGCCCGCGTCGGCGGTAGCACACCATGTCGACGACGACGTCCTTGTTGAACTCCTGGCGGAACTCGTAGGCCAGCTCGGCGACCCGCACGCAGGCCTCCGGGTCGTCGCCGTTGACGTGGAAGATCGGCGCCTGGATCATCCTGGCCACGTCCGTCGAGTAGACGGACGAGCGGGACGAGCTGGGGGAGGTGGTGAAGCCGACCTGGTTGTTGATGACGATGTGGATCGTGCCGCCGGTCCGGTAGCCGCGCAGCTGCGAGAGGTTGAGGGTCTCGGCGACGACCCCCTGACCGGCGAAGGCGGCGTCACCGTGCAGGAGGACGGGCAGCACCGGGAAGGACTCGCCGGCCAGGTTGAGCCGGTCCTGCTTGGCCCGGACGATCCCCTCGAGGACCGGGTTGACGGCCTCGAGGTGCGAGGGGTTGGCCGCGAGATAGACCTTGGTGCTCTTGCCGTCCTCGGTGTGGAACTCGCCCTCGGTGCCGAGGTGGTACTTCACGTCACCGGAGCCCTGCACCGACTGCGGGTCCTGCTTGCCCTCGAACTCGCGGAAGATCTGGCCATAGGACTTGCCGGCGATGTTGGCGAGCACGTTGAGGCGTCCGCGGTGCGGCATACCGATGCAGACCTCGTCGAGGTCGTCGCCGGCAGCCCGCCAGAGGATGCGGTCCAGCAGGGCGATGACCGACTCGCCACCCTCGAGCGAGAAGCGCTTCTGGCCGACGAACTTGGTCTGGAGGAACGTCTCGAAGGCCTCGGCGGCGTTGAGCCGCCGCATGATCCGCAGCTGCTCCTCGCGCGAGATCTTCTTGTAGGGCACCTCCATCTTGTCCTGGATCCACTTGCGCTGGTCCGGGTCCTGGATGTGCATGTACTCGATGCCGACGGTGCGGCAGTACGAGTCGCGCAGGATGCCGAGGATCTTGCGCAGCTTGAGGAACGGGGCGCCGCCGAAGCCGCCGGTGGCGAAGGTGCGGTCGAGGTCCCAGAGGGTCAGGCCGTGGGTCGTGACGTCGAGGTCGTGGTGCCTGCGCTGCTTGTACTCGAGCGGGTCGGTGTCGGCCATGAGGTGGCCGCGGACGCGGTAGGCATGGATGAGCTCCTGCACCCGGGCGACCTTGTTGATGTCGTCATCGTGCGAGGAGTCGATGTCCTGCACCCAGCGGACCGGCTCGTAGGGGATGCGCAGCGACTCGAAGATCTCGTCGTAGAAGCGGTTGCCACCGAGGAGCAGCTCGTGGATGACGCGGAGGAAGTCTCCGCTCACGGCACCCTGGATGATCCGGTGGTCGTAGGTCGACGTGAGGGTGAGGATCTTGCTGACGGCGTTGCGGTTGAGCGTCTCGGTGCTCGCGCCCTGCCACTCGGCCGGGTAGTCCAGCGCGCCGACGCCGATGATGGTGCCCTGGCCCTTCATGAGGCGCGGCACGGAGTGGACCGTGCCGATCCCGCCGGGGTTGGTCAGTGAGATCGACGTGCCCTGGAAGTCCTCGACGGTCAGCTTGTTGTTGCGCGCCTTCTTGACCATGTCCTCGTAGGCGGTCCAGAAGTGGACGAAGTCCATCTCCTCCGCCGACTTGATCGACGGGACGACGAGGGTGCGCGAGCCGTCGGGCTTCTGCAGGTCGATGGCCAGCCCGAAGTTGACGTGGGCCGGCTGAAGGACGGCCGGCTTGCCGTCCTTCTCCGCGTAGCTGTAGTTCATCTCGGGCATGACGGCCAGGGCCTTCACCATGGCGTAGCCGATGATGTGCGTGAAGCTGACCTTGCCGCCCCGGGAACGGGCGAGGTGGTTGTTGATCACGACACGGTTGTCGATGAGCAGCTTCGCCGGGACGGCGCGCACGCTCGTGGCCGTGGGGATCTCCAGGGAGGTCTCCATGTTGGCGACGACGCGCGCCGGTGCGCCCCGCAGCGGCGTGAGGACGTCCTCGTTGACCGGCCCGGTCTCCTTGACGGCGGGGATGTCCCGGGGCTTCGGCGGGACGCCGTCGGCGCCGGGGGCGCTCGGCGAGGCCGGGGCGCTCGGCTCAGCCTTGACGGCCTTCGCGTCCGTCGTGGGCTGGGAGGCTGCCGGCTTCGCCGGGGCGGCAGCCGGCTTCGCCGGGGCAGGCTGTGAGTTCGGCGCCGGGGCGGGTGTGGCCGCTGCGGGCGCGGCCTTCGCGGCTGGTGCGGGCTGCGCCTTGGCGGCCGGCGTCGTGCCGGCCGTGGCCGGGGGAGCGCCGTTGGCCCGGGCTGCGTCTCGGCGCGCGTCCGCGTCGTGCGGACTGTAGTCCTCGAAGAACTCCCACCAGGCTCGGTCCACCGAGTTCTTGTCAGTCAGGTACTGCTGGTACAGCTCGTCTACGAGCCATTCGTTCGGTCCGAAGGTTGCCATCGGGTCACCGGACGTGGACTGATCAGACACGGCGAATGCGCCTCTTTCGTTGCCTGGGGTGCGTCAATGCGAAGTACAGGGTCAGCCTAGCCGCAACCCTTCCGGGGCCCGACAGACGTCTGAATGGCGAAAGCCGCCGATGGAGGCCTCAGGAGATGTCGGAGCGGACCGTCCGGAGCGTGCCGATGAGGGCCATCACCACGGCGTAGCCGGTGAGGACGAGAGCCCCGCCCCACCAGGGCAGCTGGTCGGTGACGGGCCCGCCGAAACCGACGGTCTGGATGTCGAGGGTGGCGTTGGTCGCCTGCGACGGCAGGTAGCGGGCGATGCTGCCGCCGATCTCGCTCAGCGGGAGCACCGCGCCGACGATCGGCTCGACGATCCAGGCGACGCCGACGGCGATGAGCAGGGCGGCGACCTGGTTGGGGATGAGGATGCCGACCCCGAGGCCGATGAGAGCCCACAGGCCGAGCACGAGCAGCGAGAGGGCGAGCGTGCGCCAGATCTCGGGGTCGGCGAAGGGCTCGTGGCCGCGGGACGAGAGAATCGCGGCCCCTGTGGCCACTGACGCGAGGAGCGACGCTGCGCCGTACATCGCGCCGACCACGAGGAGCAGGATCGTCTTGGCCCCCATGACGACGCTTCGTTTCGGCTCGGCCAGGAAGGTCGCGGTGATGGTCTTGTGCCGGTACTCCGCGCCGACGGTCATGACGCCGATGGCGAGGGTGAGCAGGTAGCCGACGCCGATGCCACTGGTGAACGCCGTCCGCGCCAGGTCGGCGTCGCTGGTCGGGACTCCCATCCCGTCGCCTCGCATGACGGTGTCACTGGTGAAGAGCAACGCGAAGAGGGCAGCGAGCGCGGCCCCGGCGACGACGATCGCGATGAGCATGCCCCACCAAAGCCGCGTGGTGAAGAACTTGCGGAACTCTGCCTTGATGGCCTTGCTCATGACCCGTTCTCCTGTCGCGCCGTCCGGGTCGGGGCCGAGTCGCCGACGGTGGTGCCGTCCCGGCCCGTCTCGCCGCTCGCGCCGTCGGGGTCCGGCGGCTGGGGGCGCTCCACCGGTCTCCCGGTGGGCGGGGGCAGCTGGCCGAGCTCTCGGTCCACCGGGCCGCCGGGACCCGTGCCTTCTGCATCCCCGAGGTTGCGGTTGCGGTACTGGTCCTGGTCCGTGAGCGTGAAGTAGAGCTCCTCGAGGTGGGTCTTCTCCGAGCGCAGCTCGTGGATGGCGATGTCCGCAGCGTGGGCCAGGTCTCCCACCATGGCCAGGTCGTTCGTCGTCACCCTGAGACCGCCGTCCCGGCGGGCCACGCTCAGGCCGCGTCCGGCGAGCGTGCTCGCGAGCCGGTCGGGATCGGACGTGCGGACGAAGGCGGTCGGGTCGCCGCGCAGCTCGTCGACAGTGCCCTGCGCGACCCGCTTGCCGTTGGCGATGATGACGACGTCGTCGACGGTCTGCTCGACCTCGGACAGGAGGTGGCTCGAGATGAGCAGGGTGCGACCCTCGGAGGCCAGGTGCCGGAGGAAGCCGCGCAGCCACCGGATCCCGTCCGGGTCGAGGCCGTTGGCCGGCTCGTCCAGGATGATGACGCGCGGGTCGCCGAGCAGGGCCCCGGCGAGCCCCAGCCGCTGCCGCATCCCCATCGAGTAGCCGCCGGCACGCTTGCTCGCTGCGGCCGGGATCCCCACCAGCTCCAGCATCTCGTCCACGCGCCGCCGGTCGATCCCGGCGGCGTCCGCCAGCACGCGAAGGTGGTTGCGACCGCTCCGGCCCGGGTGGAAGTTGGTCGCCTCGAGCGCCGAGCCGACGACGGTGAGCGGGTTGGGGATGTCGTGGTAGCGGCGGCCCTCGATGGTGGCGGTGCCCGCAGTCGGACGGATCAGCCCGAGGAGCATGCGCAGGGTCGTCGTCTTGCCGGCGCCGTTGGGGCCGAGGAAGCCGGTGATCCGTCCGGGCACGACGTCGAGGTCGAGGTGGTCGACGGCGGTGAACCGGCCGAACCGCTTCGTCAGCCCGCGGACCTCGATCCGGCCTCTCGTGGGGTCGACCGCCGGGGTGGGGCCGCCCAGGGCGGACTGACTGGGTGTCCCGGCCGATGCGGCTGTCACTGACGCCTCCTTCAAGGCCCCCGAAGGGCGCAAACCTGATGTGCGCACCAACTCAACCACACCACGCCGACGAGGCCTCGCCCTCCATGCCCAGCAGGACGGTACCTCCATATAGTGGGCGCCCAGGAGGGGCTCGTGACGGTCGAGGGGAGGTTGCGGTGACGGAGTGGTTGCTGCTGGTCGCGGCCGTCCTGCTCACCGCGGGCACCGCGGTCTTCGTCGCGGCCGAGTTCTCCCTGGTGGCCCTGGATCGTCCGACGGTCCAGCGCGCCATCGACGGCGGCGATGCACGAGCCCGGGTCGTCCTGCAGTCCCTGAAGCAGCTGTCCACCCAGCTCTCCGCAGCCCAGGTCGGCATCACGATCACCACGCTGGTCGTCGGCTACCTGGCGCAGCCCTCGATCGGCCGCCTGCTCGCTGGGCCGCTCGGCAGCCTGGGGCTGGCGCCCTCGGCCGTCGCGCCCGTCTCGAGCGGTGTGGCGCTCGTTCTGGCCACCGTGCTGTCGATGGTCCTGGGCGAGCTGCTGCCGCAGTTCCTCGGGATCTCGGCCCCGCTGGGGACGGCGAAGGTGGTGGCCCTGCCCGTCCGCGTCTTCGCCACCATCGCCAAGCCGCTCATCCTCGTCCTCAACGGCTCGGCCAACGCGTTCCTGCGGTTCGTCGGGATCGAGCCCCAGGAAGAGCTGTCGGGCGCTCGCACCCCTCAGGAGCTCGCGAGCCTCGTCCAACGGTCGGCGGAGGCCGGCACCCTCGAGGTGACGACGGCGCGCCTGCTCACCCGGACGTTGGGGTTCGGCGAGCGCACCGCGGACGACGTCATGACCCCACGGGTCAGGTGTGCGGGGATTCACCGCGACGAGTCGGCCGACGACGTCCTCCGGCTGTCGCGGCGCACGGGCCACTCCCGTTTCCCTGTTCTCGGCACCGACTGGGACGACGTGGACGGGGTCGTCCATGTCAAGCGGGCCATGGCTGTCCCACACGAGCGCCGCAAGGACGTCCCGGTGTCCGCGCTCATGTCGGACCGCCTGGTCGTCCCCGAGACCATCCAGCTCGAGCCTCTGCTGCGGCAGCTGCGTCAGGGTGGCTTCCAGATGGCCGTGGTCGTCGACGAGTACGGCGGGACGTCCGGGATCGTCACCCTCGAGGACGTGGTGGAGGAGATCGTCGGCGAGGTCGCGGACGAGCACGATCGCCGTCGCCAGAGCGGCCGGGAGCTGACCGACGGGTCGTGGACGGTGCCGGGCCTGTGGCGACCGGACGAGATCCGCGAGGCCTTCGACGTGGACGTCCCGGACGGCGCGACCTACGAGACCGTCGGCGGGTTCGTGATGGCGATCCTCGGTCGGGTGCCCGTCGTGGGGGACGTGGTGGAGGTGCCCGGGTGGCGGATCCACGTGACGGGGATGGCCCGACGGCGCGTCGACCGCCTCCGTTTCGTGCCGGTGCCGGAGCCGGCGCCGGAGCCGGAGCAGGAGCGGGCAGCAGGGCCGCCCTCCCCGCCCTCCCCGGCCGCGGACCCGGAGGTGCGGCATGGGTGACGCGTGGGTCTATGTCGTCTCACTCTTCCTGCTCCTCGCCAACGCCTTCTTCGTCGGCGCCGAGTTCGCGGCGATGGCCGTGCGGCGCTCGAGCCTGGAGCCGCTGGCCGACGCGGGCAGCAAGCGGGCGGCCACCAGCCTCGAGGCGCTCGAACGGCTGGGCTCGATGCTCGCGACGGCGCAGCTCGGCATCACGGTGTGCTCGGTCGGTCTCGGCGCGCTGGCCGAGGCGGCGCTGCACGACCTGCTCGAGCCGGTCTTCGCTGCTTGGGGGCTCCCCGAGGCCTGGGCGGGCGGCGTGGCCTTGGCGGTCGCCCTGCTCATCGTGTCGTACCTGCACGTCGTCGTCGGCGAGATGATCCCGAAGAACCTCGCCATCGCCGGTCCGGAGCGGGCGGCGATCGTCCTGGTCCCGGCGCTCTACCTGGTGACGCGGACGTTGCGCCCCATCGTCTTCGCCATGGAGGCGGTGGCCAAGGCGCTCGTCCGGCTCTTCGGGATCGAGCCCAGGGACGAGATCTCGTCCGCCTACACGGCGGAGGAGGTGGCGCACATCGTCGGGGAGTCCCACCGTGAGGGCCTCATCGCCAAGGAACGCCACGGGCTCGTCGCCAAGACGCTGGAGTTCTCCGACAAGCTGGCACGCGACGTCGCGGTGGGCCTCGACGCGCTGACGACGGTCCAGCTGGGGGTGACGCCGGCGCAGATCGAGCAGCTCGTCGCCCGGCAGGGCTTCTCCCGCTACCCCCTCGTCGACGCGGCCGGGGACCTCGCCGGGTACGTCCACCTCAAGGACATCCTCTACGCGGACGACGAGCGCCATGACCTGCCGATCCCGCCCAAGCGGGTGCGCCGGCTGGCGACGGTGCGCGACGAGGACGAGGTCGAGGACGTCCTCGCGACGATGCAGCTCACCGGTGCCCACCTGGCCCGGACCATCGACGACGCCGGCGTCGTCACCGGCGTCGTCTTCCTCGAGGACGTCCTCGAGGAGCTCGTCGGCGAGGTGACCGACACGACGCAGCGCTGAGTCGCCGCTTCCGTATGCCGCTGGGCCGGCTCCCAGCCCACCCGCGCGGTCCGCGCCCCCTCCTCCGCCTGCAACACACCCCCTTGCCGCGTGCAGGTGCCGGGGGATGGGCAGGGGGATGGGCAGGGGGATGGGCAGGGGACGGGCGTGCCCGGGAGGGTGGAGGCGCGCGGAGGGCCTAGCCTGACTCGCATGTCCACCGAGCACCCCGACCGCGCGGCCACGCTCTGGATCGATGCCTCATCGGGGGTGGCGGGTGACATGCTGCTCGGCGCCCTCCTCGACGCCGGTGCGTCGCTCGAGCGGGTGCAGGCCGCCGTGGACGCGGTCGTGCCCGGCCTGGTGCGACTCGGCGTGGCCGAGACCCGTCGCGCGGGCATGCGGGCCCTCAAGGTCGATGTGCAGCCCACGAGCGAGGACCAGCCGCACCGCAGCTGGGCGGAGGTCGAGCAGCTCGTCCTCGGCGCGGAGCTCCCGGCGCCGATCGCCCGCCGGGCCCACGCCGCCTTCGCCGCCCTGGCTCGGGCCGAGGCGGACGTGCACGGCGTGCCGGTCGAGGAGGTGCACTTCCACGAGGTCGGGGCGTGGGACTCGATCGCGGACGTCGTCGGGGTCTGCGCCGCGCTCGAGGACCTCGCCGTGACTGACGTCGTGACGAGCGTCATCGGCGTCGGGTCCGGGACGGTGCAGGGAGCCCACGGACGGATGCCGGTCCCCGTGCCTGCCGTGCTGGGGCTCGTCACGGGATGGACGGTCGACGCCGTCGGTGACGGAGAGCTGGCGACGCCGACGGGGGTCGCCCTGCTCACCACCCTCGCGGCGAGCCAGGGACCGCTGCCGCGGATGGCGGTGTCCGCAGTGGGCGTCGGTGCCGGCACCAGGGACGTCCCGGGCCGGGCCAACGTCGTCCGGGTCGTTCTCGGCCGGCTCTCCACTCCACCGGCACCCCAGTCCGGTTCTCCGACAGGCGATCTCGAGCACACGAGCATGGTCGTGCTCGAGGCGAACGTCGACGACCTCGACCCGCGGGTGTGGCCCTCCGTGCTCGACGCGCTCCTCGCGGCGGGGGCGGCCGATGCCTGGCTGGCGCCGATCCTGATGAAGAAGGGCCGCCCGGCCCACACGCTGTCCGTCCTGTGCGCCCCCGACGACGCCGAACGCCTCCGTGACCTCGTCCTCGAGGCGACGAGCACGATCGGGGTGCGAGGCACCGCGGTGGACCGATGGGCCCTTCCGCGGCAGTGGGTCGCGGTCGACGTCGACGGGCAGCGGATCGGCATCAAGGTCGCGCACCGCGCGGGCAGGGTCGTCCAGGCCACCCCCGAGTTCGCGGACGTCGAGGCCGCAGGCGGGGCGCTGGACCGGCCGGTCGGGATCGTCCTCGACGCCGCCGTCGCGGCAGCGGCAGCGGCAGGGCTCGTGCCGGGGGCGCCCCTCCCGACGGCGAGCGCCCGCGGCCTGGCGCAGCGCTGAGGCTCAGGTCGCGGGGAGTGGCGCGGCGATCTGCGCGGCGAGGTGCCCTGCGCCGTAGCCGTTGTCGATGTTGACGACCCCGACGCCGGGCGAGCAGGCGTTGAGCATCGAGAGCAGGGGAGCGAGCCCCTCGAATGCCGCGCCGTAACCCACCGAGGTGGGGACCGCGACGACCGGCGAGTGCGCCAGGCCGGCCACCACCGAGGGCAGCGCGCCGTCCATTCCGGCCACGACGACGATGGCCCGCGCGGCGTCGATGAGGTCCTGTCGGGCGAGGACCCGGTGGATCCCGGCCACGCCGATGTCGACGACGAGCTCGGTCGGGCGCCCCAGGTAGGTCAGCGTGAAGACCGCCTCCCGAGCCACGGGCAGGTCGGAGGTGCCTGCGCACAGCACCGCGACGAGCCCACCGGTCGGCTCGGGCGCGCGCGGCGGCCAGGCGAGGATCCGTCCGATCTCGTCGTGGACCGCGTCCGGCAGCACGCCGAGGACGGCCTCGGCGTGCTCGGCGGCCGCTCGGGTGAAGAGCACCGTCCCGCTCGTCGTCCCGGCTTCGTGAGCGTCCTTGACCGCCAGGGCGATTGCACCTACCTGGGCCGCGGACTTGCCTGCGCAGTAGATGGCCTCGGGATAGCCGCGCCTGGCGGCCCGGCCCAGGTCCAGCTCTGCAATCCCGTGCAGGCCAAGGGACTCGGAGTCACCCATGGTCGACCTGCACGAGCGGCAAGGTGAAGGCGCCGGACTGGATGCCCATGACGTCGACCGCGACGAACCGGAAACCCGCAGCCACACCGGCCGCGTGCAGCGCCGCCCGAGTGTCGGGCTCCAGCGCACGTGCCAGGTCGACGTCGGCCAGCTCCACCCGCGCCACCTCGCCGTGGTGCCGGACCCGGCAGTCGGCGAACCCCAGCCGACGCAGCTCCCGCTCGAAGCTCTCCACCTGGCCGAGCTTCACGGGATCGACCTCGCTGAAGTGCGGGATCCGCGAGGCGAGGCACGGTGCCGCGGGCTTGTCCGCGTTGGGCAGGCGCAACGCCCGGGCCAGCGCCCGCACGTCCGACTTGCCCAGCCCGGCGTCGGCCAGGGGGCGGAGCACGTCGTGGTTCGTCGCCGCGCGGGACCCCGGCCGGTCCGGGCGCCGCGCGTCGTCGGCATTCTCGCCGTAGGCGACGGCGACGAGCCCGTGCCGGCCCGCCACCTCGTCCGAGATCCGGCTGAAGAGCTCGTCCTTGCAGAAGAAGCACCGGTCAGGGCCGTTGGCGCGATACATGGGGTGGTCGCCCTCGTGGGTCGCGACCTCGACGACGGGCGCCCCGATCGCGGCCGCCACGTCCCGGGCGCCGTGCAGCTCGTCGCGGGCCAGGCTCGGCGACACCCCGATGACCGCGAGCACTCGGTCGGCCCCGAGCGTCCGGACGGCGAGCGCGAGGAGGAGGCCTGAGTCGACACCCCCCGAGAAGGCGACGCCGAGGCGCCCGACCGAGCCCAGCGGCATACGGTCGACGAGGGTGCGACCCACGGCGGCAGCCGACCCGGCTAGCGAGGCGGGCAGCGGCGCGTGGACGTCCATGAGGCCAGTCTGACCCATTGACGGGCTCAGAGCTGGACCTCGCTCCGGTCGGCGGACCACAGCGTGTGGAAGGCGCCCTCGCGGTCGATGCGCCCATACGTGTGGGCGCCGAAGTTGTCCCGCAGCCCCTGGACGAGAGCGGCCGGCAGCCGCTCCGCCCGCACCGTGTCGTAGTAGGCGAGCGCACTCGAGAAGCCCGGCACCGGGACGCCCGCAGTCGCGGCCGCTGCGACCACTCGCCGCCACGCGCCCTGCCGCTCGGCCAGCCCGGCCTGGATGCTCGGGGCGACGAGGAGCGTGGCGAGCCGGCCGACGGCGTACTCCTCGCTGATCTGCTTGAGCAGCCGGGCGCGGATGATGCAGCCGCCCCGCCAGAGGCGCGCCACCGTCGCGATGTCGACGCCCCAGTGGTACTCGTCGCTCGCCTTGCGGATCTGCTCCAGTCCCTGGGCGTAGGCGACCACCTTCGACGACCACAGCGCGTCGCGCACGTCGTCGACGAGCTGCTGCCGATCGACGGCGGGCAGCGTGCGGTCCGGCCCGGTGAGCACCCCACGCGACGCCTCCCGCACGGTCCGGTCGCCTGACGCGGACCGGGCGAAGACCGACTCAGCGATCGTCGACACCGGCACGCCGAGCTCGAGCGCGGTCTGGACCGTCCATCGCCCGGTGCCCTTCTGCTCGGCGGCGTCGACGATCAGCTCGACGAGGGGGCGGCCCGTTGTCGCGTCGACCTGGTCGAGCACCTCGGCGGTGATCTCGATGAGGAAGGAGTCGAGCTCTCCGGTGTTCCACTCGCGGAACACCTCGGCGGCCTCCGCGGCCGTCAGCCCCGCAGCGCTGAGCACGTCGTAGGCCTCGGCGATGAACTGCATGTCGGCGTACTCGATGCCGTTGTGGACCATCTTGACGAAGTGGCCGGCGCCGTCGGGGCCCAGGTGGGCGCAGCACGGCTCGCCGTCGACCTGGGCGGCGATCGACTCGAGGATCGGGCCGAGCGCCGCGTAGGACTCCGCGGAGCCGCCCGGCATGATCGACGGACCCTCGAGCGCGCCGACCTCGCCGCCGGAGATCCCGGTGCCGACGAATTGGAGGCCGATCTCGCGCAGGCGCGCCTCGCGGCGGCGGGTGTCCTCGAAGTGGGCGTTGCCGCCGTCGACGATGATGTCGCCCTCCTCGAGCAGGGGTGCGAGCTGGTCGATGACGGCGTCGGTGCCCGGGCCGGCCTGCACCATGATGATGACGCGCCGCGGGCGGATCAGGGAGTCGACGAACTCCTCGACCGTCTCCGCCCCGACGAACGCCCCCTCCGCGCGGTGCGCCTCCAGGTGGGCGAGCGTGCGGGCGTGGGTCCGGTTGAAGACCGCGACGGTGTGCCCGTGCCGGGCGAGGTTGCGGGCCAGGTTGCTGCCCATCACGGCGAGGCCGATGACGCCGATGTTCGCTGTCGCGGAGGTGCTCACGGGGTTCCTTTGCGGAGAAGGGGGAGGTCAAGCGGTCGTATGCCGCTGGGCCGGCTCGGCGGGGCCGCCGGGCCGGGCGCGTTGCTCCGATTCAGGCAGAACGAGCGGCCGGTGGAAAGGGCTTGCCACCAGTTGCCGACGGTTGCCGACGTCGGCGGCCTGCGAGGGGCGTTGCAACTCATGGCAACTCGTTGGGATGTCGGCGAGGGGAGCGCGACGGTGTGCCCACCCTCCCGTCCGATATGCCTCCCTTCGAGTTCAAAGAGGAACCAGGATTGATGAAGACACTTCCGCGTACGCGACGTCGTCGCGGCCTGCTCGGCGTCGCTGCTGCGTTGCCCCTGACCCTGGCCCTGACCTTGGCCGTGACCCTGGCCGGGGGCCTGGGGGCGACAGCGGCTCCCGAGGCCGCCGCGGCTGACGAGGGCAACCACGGTCGCCCTCCGGTCCTCGAGGCGCGCGCCAAGGACCTGATCACCGTCAAGGGCCGCACGTTCAAGGACCTCAACGACAACGGCCGCCTCGACACCTACGAGGACTGGCGCAAGCCGGTCGCCGACCGGGTGGCTGACCTCGTCGGGCGGATGACGCTCGAGGAGAAGGCCGGCCTCATGCTCATCGACACGCTCAACGCGTCCTGCGACGTCGGGACGGGGGAGCGGGGGACCGTGCCCGCGGTGGCCGCGAACTACATCGACGTGCAGAAGATGCACCGCTTCGTCTTCCGCAACACCGTCACGAGCCCGGACCAGGCGCTCTGCACCGCGGAGACCGGCGGCTTCGGCACCCGCATCTCGGTGACGCCCGCCGAGGCGGCGAAGTTCACCAACAGCGTCCAGGAGCTGAGCGAGGCGACCCGTCTGGGGATCCCGTCGCTCTTCAAGTCGAACGCCCGCAACCACATCGACCCCGACGCCCGAGCCGGGATCAACGAGTCCGCCGGCGCGTTCTCCGCCTTCCCGAAGGAGGCCGGGATCGCCGCCGCTGCGCTGGGCGAGGAGGCGGTGCGGACCGGCTCCGTCCCGACCATCGGGGACATGGCCGTGGTCGAGCGCTTCGCCGAGGTCATGGGCCAGGAGTGGTCCTCGATCGGCCTGCGGGGCATGTACGGCTACATGGCGGACCTGTCCACCGAGCCGAGGTGGTACCGCACCCACGAGACGTTCACCGAGGACGCCGACCTGGCGGCCAACATCATGGAGACCCTCGTCGGCACGCTGCAGGGCCCGGTGGGTGCCGACGGCACCGCGCTCACCCGGGACTCCGACGTCGCCTTGACGCTCAAGCACTTCCCGGGCGGGGGCCCGCAGGAGCTCGGCCTCGACCCGCACTACGCCTTCGGCAAGACGCAGGTCTACCCGGGTGGCGGCTTCGGCTACCACCTCAAGCCGTTCGAGGCGGCGATCAACGCCGGCGTCGCGGCGATCATGCCGTACTACGGCGTGCCCATGGGAGTCACCCATGACGGCGTCACCTACGACCAGACGGGGATGGCCTTCTCGTCGCAGATCGTCAACGACCTGCTGCGGGACCGGCTCGGCTTCAAGGGCTACGTCAACTCCGACACCGGGATCATCAACGACCGGGCCTGGGGCCTCGAGACCGCGACCGTCCCGGAGCGCGTGGCCGCCGCGATCAACGGCGGCACCGACACCCTCTCCGGATTCCACGACGTCAAGACGATCACCGACCTCGTCGGGGCCGGTCTCGTCACGAACGAGCGCGTGGACCTTGCCGCGGCGCGCCTGCTCGAGCCGCTCTTCCGGATGGGCCTGTTCGAGGACCCCTACGTCGACGAGGCGGTCGCGACGGCCACGGTCGGCAACGCGGCGAACCGGGAGGTCGGCCTCGACCTCCAGCGGAAGTCCGCCGTTCTCCTGCAGAACAACGAGGCCGCCGACGGCGGCAAGGTGCTCCCGCTCAAGCCGGGGTCGAAGGTCTACATCCTCGGCGACTTCAAGGAGGAGACCGTGGCCGGCCACGGCTACGAGGTCATCAACGGCAACGTTCCGGCCGGCACGCCTCGCCCGAGCGCTGCCGGGGCGGACTACGTCATCATCTCGATGACCGCGAAGAACAAGAACACGTCCGCCTACCGCAGCAACGACCCGGCGACCGGGCTCAACCCCGACCACGTCAACCCCATCGTCATGCCGGGGACGGCGGGCCTGGACGGGGAGAGCCCCTACGGCGAGTCCGACGCCTGCGTGTCCTACGGGGCGACCGCGTGCACCGACAGCGGCCTGCGCTTCGGCGGCTCCTACCCGTGGGAGTCGGGCATCCTGGACTTCAGCGGCATGGAGACGTCCGAGTCCTGGCAGGTCGTCCCGTCGCTCAGCACGATCCAGCAGGTGATGGCCGAGGTCGGCGACCCCGACAAGGTCGTCCTGCACGTCTACTTCCGCCAGCCCTTCGTCCTCGACGACGCGAGCGGGCTGCGGGACGCGGGCGCCATCGTGGCCGGCTTCGGGATGAGCGACACGGCCCTGATGGACGTGCTGTCCGGTGACTTCGCACCGCAGGGCCGGCTGCCTTTCGCCCTGGCCGGGACCCGAGCCGCAGTGCAGGAGCAGAAGAGCGACCTCCCGGGCTATGACGAGACGGCCGACGGGGCACTCTTCCCGTATGGCTTCGGCCTGACCTACGACCAGGGCTGACCGGCCCTGGGTCCGTGGGACGACGAAGGGGCCCCGCTGCGGCGGGGC
>NZ_JAPFQL010000017.1 GCF_028446585.1 Intrasporangium calvum | reverse complement strand
GTCTGGCGGGTCGTTACGGCCTGCTCGAGGCCGAGCTCGACGACCTGCTCCGGAGCAGGGTCTTCGTCGACCTCTACTCCGTGGTGCGCCGCGCCGTGGTCGTCTCCCAGCCCTCCTACTCCATCAAGAAGCTCGAGCCGCTCTACATGGGTGAGGAGCTGCGCGCGGGAGACGTGCAGAAGGGTGACGTCTCCATCGCCGAGTACCACCTCTTCCGGCTGGACCGCGAGCACGGCGACGAGGAGTCGGCCTCCAGACGGCTCAAGGAGCTCGAGGAGTACAACGCCTACGACTGCCTCTCCACGCAGCGGCTGCGCGACTGGCTGCTCGACGAGGTGGGCGTCCCCGCCGGCGCAGTGAGTGACGGCGAGGCGGACGATGCCGGGTCGTCCGAGTCACCGCTGGCGCTCGAGCGAGCGCGCCTCACGGCCGCGCTCGACGAGCGGGCCGGGACCGGCCCCGAGTCGGCACGGGCGTGGCGCCTCCTCGGTGCCTCCGTCGGCTACCACCGGCGCGAGGACCTGCCCTTCTGGTGGGACCACTTCAGCCGGCTCAACACCGACGTCGCCGAGTGGGGCGAGAACCGCGACATCTTCGTCGTCAGCGGTGGCGAGATCGTGCGCGACTGGGCCACCACAGGTCGGCAGCGCAATCCGCGCCGCACCGTGCGCCTGACGGGCGCGTGGGGGCCGGGCAGCGCCACGCCCCCGACCGCCTATGCCGCCTATGCGCTGCCCGCGCCACCGGGGATGCAAGGGCACGACCAGTACGCCTGGCAGACAAGAGAGCTCACCGTCTTCGTGCCGGACCTCGACGACCCCGGCGTTCTCGAGGTCGAGGAGACGTGCGGCCCGGGCGAGGAATGCACCGTGCTGCCGGTGGCGCTGACCCCCACCTCCGTGCCGACCAAGGTCATCGAGCAGGCGCTGCATCGCTGCGCCGACGCCGCCCTCGTCTCGGCCGACGACCCGGTCCACGCCGCGTGGGACCTGCTGACGGCCCGTCCCCCACGGCTGTCGGGCGGTGCCGCGCTGCCGCCACTGGGCGTCGATGACGACCCCGTCGACGTCGTCACCCGGGCGGCCCTGCTGCTCGACGGGTCCTATCTCGCCATCCAAGGGCCTCCCGGCAGTGGCAAGTCGTGGACCGCGGCCCAGGTGATCCGTGACCTCGTCCGACGGCACCACTGGCGCGTTGCCGTGGTGGCCCAGTCCCACGCCGTGGTGGAGCACCTCCTCGACGGGATCGTGGAGCACGGGCTCGAGCCCTCAGTGGTCGGCAAGAGCAGCCGCAAGTCGGACCGCCAGCCCTGGGTCGACGTGACCAACACCGGGGCCGGCCGGGCCGCCTGGGTTGCCGAGCACCGCACGCACGGCCGTGGCTGCGTGCTCGGCGGCACCGCGTGGACGTTCACTGCCGAGACGCTCGCCGGCGCCTTCGACCTCGTCGTCGTCGACGAGGCCGGCCAGTTCTCCCTCGCCAACACCGTCGCCGTGAGCACCGCCGGGCGCAACCTGCTCCTCCTCGGCGACCCGCAGCAGCTGCCACAGGTCTCCCAGGGCCGGCACCCCGAGCCGGTGAACGAGTCGGCACTCGGCTGGCTGATGGGCGAGCACCGCACCCTCCCAGCCGAACTCGGGTACTTCCTCGCGACATCGCACCGCATGTGCGAGCAGGTGTGCGCGCCCGTCTCCCACCTCTCCTACGAGGGTCGCCTGACCTCGAGCGCCCCGAGCCGCGAGCTGGCCGGCGTCTCGCCCGGTGTGGCCGTGCTCCACGTGCCGCACAGCGGGAACCGCACGAGGTCCGCAGAGGAGGCCGACGCCGTCGCTGACCAGGTCGACCGTCTCCTCGGCACCCCGTGGACGGAGGACGGGGCGACCCGGCCGTCGGGCCAACGCGACATCCTCGTCGTGGCGCCCTACAACGCCCAGGTCGCCCTGATCCGACAGACCCTCGCCGCTCGAGGACACCAGGGTGTCCGGGTGGGCACCGTCGACAAGTTCCAAGGGCAGCAGGCGCCCGTCACCATCGTCTCGCTGGCGGCATCGTCTCCCAAGGAAGCGGCCCGGGGGATGGGCTTCCTCCTCAACCGCAACCGGCTCAACGTCGCCGTCTCACGGGCCAAGTGGTTGGCCGTGGTGATCCACTCCCCCGAGCTCACCCACTACCTGCCGCGCACTGTCCCCGAGCTGCTCGAGCTGGGGGGCTTCCTCGCCCTCGTGGAGAGCGGGCAGAGCCTCAGTCCTCGATACGGAAACCGACCTTGACCGTGACCTGGTAGTGGGCGATCCGGCCGTCCTCCAAGTGCCCCCGGACGTTGACGACCTCGAACCAGTCCAACCCACGCATCGTCTTGTTGGCGCGAGCGATGGCCCCCGCGATGGCGTCGTCGATCGAGCTCTCTGACGTGCCGACGATCTCGCTGATGCCGTAGGTGTGTGCCGCCATGATCGGGTCCTCTCCGTCGGCGCCGACGTCCGTGTCGGCTGGACCTCCATCGTCGACGGCATCGGGAGCCCGGTCAACGCCCCGCGCGGCACCTCGAGGCACCGTCTTTACCAACTCCTGACGTCACGCTGACGGATCTTTAAGGAAATCGGAGAAACACCGGAAAGTCTTGGGCCGCCGTCGCTTCTAGCGTTGCCCACTGGCCGCCACACCCTTGGTCGGCATCCTTTACCCCAGGAGCGAAACAGCCCATGCGCGTCAACACCACCCGGACTCTGACGGTCGCCGTCGCCGCCGCGTTCGCCGTCGGCGGAGCCGTCAGCGCGACCGCCGCACCCCTCGCCGACGAGACCGGCTCGATCCCGACGTACCGCGAGTTCGTCGACGAGACCTACCACGACGGGCAGGTCTACGTCGTCAACGGTGACGAGGCAATGGACAGCGACGGTGAGCTGCGCCAGTTCTACGACGACATGCTGGCCACGCCGCGGCACATCGACGAGGACGGCCTCATCGTCAACACGGTCCAGGGCCGGGACGACAAGTGGTCGCAGGCCCAGGTCGGCAACCTCACCTACTGCGTCAGCACGAAGTTCGGCTCGCGGCACGCCGATGTGGTGGCCGCCATGCAGGCCGGCACCGCGTTGTGGGAGAACGCCTCTTCCGCCATCAACTACGTCTACGTCCCGAGCCAGGACGGCGCCTGCACGACGCGCAACAACAACGTCGTGTTCTCCGTCGAGCCCGTGCAGACGACGCAGTACATCGCCCGCGCGTTCTTCCCGAGCACGCCGAAGCGGTCGCGCAACGTCCTCGTCGACGACTCCATCTGGACCGCGGGATCGTGGACGCCGGCCAACATCATGGGCCACGAGCTGGGCCACACCCTTGGTTTCCGGCACGAGCACACGCGGCCGGAGTCCGGGACGTGCTTCGAGGACAACAACTGGCGCCCCCTGACGCCCTACGACTCGGCGTCGATCATGCACTACCCGCAGTGCAACGGCACGTCCAGCGACCTGTCCATGACGTCCTCCGACGCCGCCGGCGCGCGGGCGCTCTACGGCAACTGACCCGCTACCCCCGCAACACGCCCGGCGCCTCGCAACTCACCCCTGCTGCAACACGGTGAGTTCCGGGGCGCCGGGCGTGTTGCGTTGAGGGGTCAGGGCTGCTGGCCGAAGATGTGACGACGCACCCAGGCGTGCATCGCGATCGCAGCAGCAGCGCCAGCATTGATCGAGCGGGTCGAACCGAACTGCTCGATGTGCAGCACCACCTCGCACTCGGCCCGCATGGACGCCGAGAGACCCGGCCCCTCCTGGCCGAAGACGAGGACGCACCGCCGCGGCAGGTCGTAGGTCTCGAGCGAAACCGAGCCGGGGAGGTTGTCGATGCCGACAACGGCCAGATCCTCACGACGGGCCCACTCGGCGAAGGCCACGGCGTCGGCGTGGTGGTGCTCGTGCTGGTAGCGGTCCGTCACCATGGCGCCGCGCCGGTTCCACCGGCGTCTCCCGACGATGTGGAAGGCGCGTGCGTTGAACGCATTGGCGGTGCGGATCACCGAGCCGATGTTGAAGTCGTGGCCCCAGTTCTCGACCGCGACGTGGAACTCGTGTCGCCGCGTGTCGAGGTCGGCGACGATCGCCTCGTGCCGCCAGTAGCGATAGGCGTCCACGACGTTGCGGCGGTCGCCCTGCTCGAGCAGCTCAGGGTCCCAGTGGTCGCCCTCCGGCCACGGGCCCACCCAGGGGCCGACCCCGACGTCGTGCTCTCGATCCTCGGTCACGACGACAGGCTAGGTGGTCAGCCGCGGGGGCCTCGGCATGGTCGGGGCCTCCGGCGTCGCACCGTACCCTTGTGCCCATGCATGCCGTCGCTACCCTGGGCCCCGACTGGATGGACCCCGCCTACCTGCTCGCCCAGTACGGCGAGGCCTTCTTCTGGATCTCGCTCGCCATCGTCTTCGTCGAATGCGGCCTGCTCTTCCCCATCCTGCCCGGCGACTCCCTGCTCTTCGCCGTCGGCCTCTTCATCGCGACGGGACAGGTCCACGTCAACCTCGGCGTCGCCCTGGTCGCCCTCTGCGTCGCCGCGTTCGCGGGGAACGTCGTCGGCTACGAGATCGGACGCGCGATCGGCACGCCGCTCTACGAGCGGGACGGACGGATCCTCAAGAAGAAGTACTTCGACCAGACGACGGCGTTCTTCGACAAGCACGGCAACAAGGCGCTCGTCATCGGCCGGTTCGTGCCCATCGTGCGGACCTTCATCACGGTGGTCGCCGGCGTGAGCCGCATGGACCGGCGCCGGTTCTTCACGTGGAGTGCGGTGGGTGCCGTGCTCTGGGCCGCCGGCCTGACGCTCGTCGGCTATTTCCTCGGCAAGTCCTTCCCGGCGCTGCAGGACAGCCTGGAGCTGGCCATCCTGCTCATCGTGGGCGTCTCGGTGCTCCCCGTGGTGTTCGAATACGTCAAGCACCGCCGTCAGGCCAACGCGATCGCCCGCGAGCTCGGCGAGGCCGCCGAGGAGATCGTCGAGGAGGTCGTCGACGGCGACGAGGGAAGGCGCGGCTGAGCCACCGTCACCAGTCGAGGGACCCCTTGAAGCGGGTGCGCCCGTCATCGGTGAGCTGTCGGTTGTGGCCGGACGCGATGGTGTGGAGCCAGATCTCGGACCACTCGTCCTCCTGGCCCCGGGTGAAGGCGAGCAGCCGCCCGTCCCGGGAGAACACCGGCCCGTAGTCGTTGAGCGTCGGCTCGCTCGGGCCGGGTCCGGGGACGAGGTCGAGCGAGGACGTGGCGACAGTGAGGATCCCCACCCGGCTCGGGGAGCCGTCGGTCCACGTCGACACGGCGATCCGGTCCCCGCTGGGCGACCAGTCCGGAGTCGCGGCCCGGGTCTCGGCCGGCGTCACGAAGGTGAAGCCGGCTCGAGCCACGGGCGTGCCGCTCGACCGAGCCATTCCCACCGCGGCCGCCGGGATGACCGCGACGGAGTAGCGCGGGCTCGGACCGGACTCTTCCGCGTAGCCCACGGCGAGGCCGGCACTGGGGTGCCACGAGAGGCTGCCGACCGATCCGCCCACGCCCACGTCCGTGATCCGGGTGACCGTGACGGTCGCGGTATCGACGCAGAACACGTCGGCCCGGGCGATCTCGGTCCCGGGGTCGACGATGTCCAGATAGAGGATCGTGTCATCGTCCAGCCACTCGGGGCTGTGCCCGGGGACGAGGTTCTGGAGGACCGCTCCCGTGGCCCGGTCGAGGATGGCGATCCGGGACGGCTCGCCCCCGGACGCCGTGTGGATCGCGAGTGTGGTGTGCGACGGTGACCACGCCGGATCACGGTCGCTCTTCATCTCGGGCAGGGACCGGTCGTCGGTGATCCGTCGCACCGTCCCGGTCAGCACCGACACGGTGAAGATGTCCTCCTGTGCGGTGGTCTCACCGTCCACGGGGCCGGTCGTGGGGATCGCGTAGGAGAAGTAGGCGATCTCGCGGAAGAACCAGGGTGGCAGCTTCGGCGGGAGGCCCGGCGGTCGCTTGATCGGGATGGTGACGGGGGGCCGCAGCCGGTCGACCGGGAGCCTACTGGCGACCTCGTCGATGCCGGGGACGGTGAAACGCCGGACCACGCCGGATCACTCGTCCGGGCTGTGGCGGTCCACGGTGGGGTCCGGTGCCTGGGCCTGCGGCAGTCCGCTGGCGCTCTGGCTCTGGCCCGGCTGCGTGCTCGGCCCGCTCACGGCGCCCGGCTGGGTCGAGGGGCCGCCGACGATGGGCGGCGTGGGAGCCCCGCCGAAGGTGCCCGGCGCCTGGTTGCCGAAGCTGACGTTGGGCACCTGGGCCTCCACCGCGGACGTCTCGAAGTACTCGGCCCGCTTGATGCCGGCGGCGTTCGCGATGAAGTTCGTGGGCACCGACTCGACCTTGGTGTTGAGGTCGCGCACGAGGGCGTTGTAGTAGCGCCGCGAGCTGGCGATGCGGTCCTCGGTGCTGGTCAGCTCGGTCTGCAGGGCTTGGAAGTTCTGGTTGGCCTTGAGGTCGGGGTAGGCCTCGCTGACCGCGATGAGCCGGCCGAGCGCCTGGCTCAGCATCCCCTCGGACTGCGCGGCCTGCGCCGGGGTCTGGCCGCCTGCCATCGCAGCGGACCGGGCTCGCATGACCTCCTCGAGCGTGGCCCGCTCGTGGGTGGCGTAGCCCTTGACCGTCTCGACGAGGTTGGGGATGAGGTCGTGGCGGCGCTTGAGCTCGACGTCGATCTGGCGCCACCCCTCCTCCACCTTGTTGCGCAGCGCGATGAGGCCGTTGTAGGCGGTGACGCCCCAGATGACGAGGAGGACGACGAGGCCGAGCAGGATCCAGACGACGGTGGGCATGGGCTCTCCCCAGGTCAGTGGTCAGTGCTCCCGATCCTAGACCGACGCCCGTCTCCGCCCGCGGGTTGCGCTGTCGGCGCTGCCACCTAGGTTGCGGTCATGGAGTCGTGCCGCTTCACCGCACCCCTGTGGCGGTGGCAAGCCCAGGACAGCTGGTTCTTCGTCACGCTTCCCGAGGACGCGGCGGAGACGATCCGGGAGCGTCCGCGCCCCGCCCGGGGCTTCGGCTCGGTGCGGGTACGGGTCCACCTCGACGGCCCCGGACCCGTGACGGTGTGGGAGACCTCCGTCTTCCCGGACTCCAGGAGCGGCAGCTACGTCCTGCCGGTGAAGAAGAAGGTGCGAGCTGCCCACGACCTCGAGGAGGGCGATCCACTCGACCTCATGCTCGAGGTGCTCGACTGACGAGGCGCCCCGCTCGCTCAGGCGAGGCCGAGGTCCTCGAGGGTGTAGACGAACCGGTAGTCGACGCCGGCCTCCTCGCGGATCCGCTCGCCGGCACCCGTCGCGCGGTCCGCGATCGTCGCGACCGCCACCGGCCGGGCGCCCGCCTCGCGCACCGCAGCCACGGCCTCGAGCGGCGAGTTGCCGGTCGTCGTCGTGTCCTCCACGACCAGGACGTCGCGTCCGGCGATCGCCGGGCCCTCGATGCGCTGCTGGAGGCCGTGCGCCTTGCCCGCCTTGCGCACGACGAAGGCGTCGAGGCGCTCGCCTGCCGCCGCCGCGGCGTGCAGCATCGACGTGGCCACGGGGTCGGCACCGAGCGTCAGCCCGCCGACCGCGGAGTAGTCGAGGTCCTGCGTGAGGTCGCGCATGACGATGCCGACGAGCGGGGCGGCCTCCCCGTCGAGCGAGATGCGCCGCAGGTCGACGTAGTAGTCCGCCTCCTTGCCAGAGCTGAGCGTCACGCGCCCGTGGACGATGGCGCGCTCCTTGATCAGCTCGAGGAGTCGGGCACGGGCAGAGGCAACGTCAGTCTGTGGCGCAGTCACAAGGCTTCATCGTATGCCGCTGGGCTCGCTTCCCGACGCAGCGTCCGTCAGCGTCGGCGCCGGGCCACCTGGCCGGCCTTGCGGATCAGCGGCCGCGGCAGGACGCCGAGGAGGCTGACCAAGGCCTTGTACTGCAGGCCGGGCACCGACACGACGCGCCCCTTGTCGACGTCCCGGAGGCAGTCACGGACGAGGTCCGCGGGGTCCAGCCAGATGAAGTCGGGTCCCGGCTTGGAGATTCCGGCGCGCTGCTGGAACTCCGTGTGGGTGAAGCCCGGGCACAGTGCCGTCACCCTGACTCCCGAGCCCTGCAGCTCGAGCGCGAGACCCTCGGTGAAGGACGTCACCCAGGCCTTGGCCGCGGAGTAGGTGCCCGAGGAGATGAAGCCGGCCACCGATGACACGTTGATGATGGTGCCGCGGCGCCGCTCGCGCATGGCGCGGCCGGCCGCGTGCGAGAGCACGAGGACCGCACGGACGAGCACGTCGAGCGACGCCTCCTCCTCGGCGATCTCGCTGCGCAGGAAGCTGCGGCGAAGGGCGAAGCCGGCGTTGTTGACGACCACGTCGACGGGACGTGCGTCGTCAGCCAGCCGGTCGGAGACTGTCTGGAGAGCCCGCCGATCGGTGAGGTCGGCGACGAGGATCTCGGACTCAGCGGCATACGACTGCTTGAGTTCTGCGGCGACCACTTCGAGCCGGCTGGCGTCGCGGGCGACGAGGACGAGGTCGTGCCCGCGTTGCGCGAGCTGGCTGGCGAACTCGCGGCCGATGCCGGCACTCGCGCCGGTGACGAGGGCGATGGGGCGCTGGGTCATGGCGCCCACCCTAGGCGCGCGGCGTCGTTCAGACGCTGCTGACCCGGCGCACGATCGCGGCGGCGCACGCGTCGGGCTCGGTCTCCGGCAACCAGTGGGAGGCATCCAGCTCGACGAACTCGTACGGCCCCGTCACGTGCTCCCGGGTCAGCTCCGCAGCGCGACGGCCGAGCGCCACGTCGCGCGACCCCCAGACGTAGGTCGCCGGCACCGTCACCCGGCGGGCAGGCAGATCGGACGACCGCATGGCCCTGTACCAGTTGATCGGGCCACGCAGCGCTTCCGGCCGCGCCAGCCGGGTCGCATGGCGCTCGGCCACCTCGAGCGGCAGCCCTGACCCGACGAGCAGCGAGCGAAACCCGGCGGCGAAGACCCGCTCCGGCAGGAACGGGACCTGGAAGGCGGCGATGTACCAGGACCGGCCCAGCTGGTCGACGTGGCGCATCGATCGGGACAGGGCAGCCGGGTGCGGAGTGGACAGGACGGTCAGCGACGCGACCCGGTCAGGGTGGTGGGCCGCCGTCAGCCAGGCGACGGCGCCACCCCAGTCGTGGCCCACGAGGTGGACCTGCTCCACCCCGGCTGCGTCGATGAGAGCGAGCACGTCGCCGACGAGGTGCTCGAGGCGATACGCGGCCGTGCCCGCGGGCCGGGCGCCCGGGCTGTAGCCGCGCTGGTCCGGTGCGAGGGTGCGCAGGCCGGCGGCGTGCAGACAGCTGCTGACCGCGTCCCAGCTCGAACGGTCCTCGGGGAACCCGTGCAGCAGGACCGCCGGGGGCCCGTCGACCGGGCCGGCGTCCGTGACGTCGAAGGTCAGGCCGAGGTGCTCGAGGACGGTCAACCGGTCGGGGCGCATGACCCATGGTCCCCCACCGGCGGCGAGAGGGTGTCGGAGTCGCTGGCTAGGGTGTGGAACCGTGCGCATCGCCACCTGGAACGTCAACTCCATCCGCTCCCGCGTCGACCGGGTCACCGACTGGCTCGTCAGAAGCGACGTCGACGTCCTCGCCATGCAGGAGACCAAGGCCCGCGAGGACCAGTTCCCGCACGAGCGGTTCCGCGAGCTGGGCTACGAGGTGGCCCACCACGGGCTGTCGCAGTGGAACGGCGTCGCCATCGTGTCGCGGGTCGGGATCGAGGACGTGCAGATCGGTTTCGACGGGATGCCGGGCTGGGGCGACCCCGTCGCCGCCGAGGCCCGCGCCATCGGGGCGGTCTGCGGTGGCGTGCGGATCTGGTCTCTCTACATCCCCAACGGCCGCACGCTGGAGGACCCGCACCTGCTCTACAAGCTCGACTGGCTGGGCGCGCTCGCGGACGCCGGTCGCGGGTGGCTCGCCGCCGAGCCGTCCGCGCCGATCGCGCTCCTCGGCGACTGGAACATCGCACCGTTCGACGAGGACGTGTGGAGCGTGCCGTTCTACGAGGGTCGCACGCACACGTCGCCACGGGAGCGAGCGGCGTTCCAGGCCGTGGTCGACGCCGGCTTCGCGGACGTCGTCCGGCCGCACTGTCCGGGCCCGGGTGTCTACACCTACTGGGACTACGTGCAGCTGCGGTTCCAGAAGGGCCGCGGGATGCGGATCGACTTCGCTCTGTGCTCGCCGGCGCTGGCCGCGCGCGTGACGGGGGCAGCGATCGACCGGGAGGAGCGCAAGGGCAAGGGCGCCAGCGACCACGCGCCGGTGGTCTTCGAGATCGCCGACTGACTCGCCGAGAGATCCGGGCGCCCCGAGGAATGCGCACTGCTCCTTGGTGTGCGTCGAAATGGCACAAGTGCGTGCTGGGGCGGGCACCTCTGCCACAGCCACGGCCGCAGGCCACAAGTGCGCAGTTCTAACGACGGCTGTCGGCGATGGCCTGGGCTACGCGTTGACTCATCAGTCCCACGTCGTCGAGCTCCGACCAGGTGAAGCGCACGAGTCTCCAGTCCTTGCGCCGGATGGCGTCCTCCCGCTGCTTCTCGGCGAAGTTCACCTGCCGGTCGGTGTACTTCACCTTCCCGTCGAACTCCACGAGGACTCGGTGCCCGACGACGCGCAGGTCGGCGAAGAAGACGCCTCGATCCGTCTCGATCCGGAACTGCGGCTCCGTGTCCCAGCCCAGCGCCCCCAGCCGGTGGGCTGCGATGGTCTCGCCGGGCGACTCATGGCGTCCATCGATCTCACGAAGGATGGCGCGCACCGGGCCCACCCCGGTGTATCTCCCGAAGAGCTCAGCAGCGGCTTCGATCTCCTGACGGGTAGCGCGCTGCTTTCTGACGGCTGCATCAGCGGCCACCAACGAGCTGAGCGGGGTGGCGATGAGCCCCGCTTGGACAATGGCTGCGCCGGGCGAGACACGGTCAGAACCACCAGCTAGCCCCTTCACCGCACGATGCATCATCACTTGGGGAACGAGACGAGTCGTACCTCCTCGCTTCTTGGTCAGATGGACCGTCGTCAGATCAGCCTGGTAGAGCGGAAGTCCATGTCCGATCAGGGCTGACTGGTGGCTGATCATTGCCGTCTGGTTCGCCCGGTGGAACGCCGCGGAGGCCCTGAGCCAGTGGCGGTCCTCGTCGTCCCTCGGCTCGCGCACCGAGTAGTAGCCCCGCACCAAGCGGTGGAGCTCACCCGAGCGGACCAACCGATCCAGGGCCTCCGGGCCAAAGCCCGCTTTGCGGGCCGCCGCCGCGCTGATGACGTCGTTGCGGGCCAGTTGGAGCAGCTCAAGCATGACCCCCATCGTCGGCGACTCGGCCATCAGCGCGCGCGGCTGATGCCCGTCCCTGTGGACAACCGGCGCGGGTGTGCGCCTGCGCCGAGTGGCATCAGGAGTGCGCACTTGTGGTTCGTGGCAGGGTCCACAGCAGATGTGCGCGCTATGCCGCGCACTACTGCTGTGAAGGGGGCCGCCAACGATAAGTGCGCACTCCTCGGCGCGGGTCAGAGGTGGGCGCTTGGCCCCGGTTCCGCGGCTCCCTGGCTCCCTGGTTCCGTGGTTAGGGTTGGTCGGGCCCTCAGAGGCCGACGAAGCGAGGCTCGTCCGCGACCTCGACGGCGGCGCGCCGGGTGCCCAGGGTGAAGGCCACCAGCCCGCCGACCAGGGCCGCTATCGCCCCGCCGAAGAAGACGGTCTGCACCTGCACCACACCCGCCGCGACGAGGGCCTCGGTGTCGAACGGGTCCGGCAGTTGCCGGACCGCCGCGAAGTAGCGGTTCAGCCCGATCGAGGTGAGCAGCGCCAGCCCCACGACCATGCCGACCATCCGGGCCACCACGACGAGAGCGCTGGCGACGCCGTGGGCATGGGACGGCGAGTCGGCGAGCGCGGCGTTGTTGACGGGCGCCAGCGCCAGGCCGATGCCGAGACCGACGACAGCGAGGACGATCGTCGTTGACACCGGGTCCTGGAGCGAGGCCACCGTCCACGTCGACATGACGAACATCCCGCCCGCGGCCCCGAGCAGGCCCACGCCGGAGACGACGCCGTCGCCGATGCGATGGAGCAGCCAACCGCCGAGGAGCGCCCCCACCGGGACCGCCAGCAGGAACCGCACGAGCACCAGCGCGGCGCCGGTCGCGTCGTAGCCCTCGCTGATCCGGGCCAGCACCGGCACATCCACGACGACCGCGACGAGGGCCGCCCCGACGAGCAGGCTCACGAGCAGTGACCGCAGTCCTCGCCCACCGACGACCCGGCGTGGGATGAGGGGGTCGGCGGCCCGGCGATGCCACCACAGCAGGATCCCCAGGGCGGCGGCCCCGACCGGCAGGAGTGCGTAGCCCCACGGCCCGACGACCTCGCGCTCCGGGTCCGACGACGCGAAGGTGAGAACCAGGCTGCCGAGGGCCACGGCCACGAGCACCGCCCCGAAGAGGTCCACCCGCCGCAGCACGGCCCACCAGCGTGGGGCCGTCACGACGGCCAGCAGGGCGAGCAGCACGAGCGCGGCGACACCGATCGGCGTCATCAGGGGCGAGCTGCCCGTGAGGGGGACGAAGGGCAGGCCGAGCGTCACGTCGGTGACGAGCGCGACCGGTCGCGCCAGGGTGAGCCAGGCCAGCCCCAACCCGAGGGCCGCCAGCCCCCACGCCAGCACCCTCCGCCCCCGAGCGACTCGAGTGGCCCCGTCATCCACACCTGGCCTGTGCACACCGGGGCCACTCGAGTGACGCGGGGGCGGGAGGGCTGGGAGGGAACGGGATCCGAGAGCGCGCACAGCGGCATACAGCATGAGGCCGGCAATGACGTTGACCCAGAAGATGGCTCGCCACCCCGACCACGCGAGGATCACCGCGCCGAGGACCGGCCCCAGCACCGAGCCGAGCTCCTGGACCGCGCCGACCATGCCCAGCGGCGTGCCCCGCCGCTCCGGCGGCCACAGGTCGGCGACGAGCGCGAGGGTCGCGGGGACAAGTCCGCCGCCGCCGATCCCCTGCAGGACCCGGCCGCTGACGAGGACGCCGAGGTCGGTCGCGAGCGCCGTCACCCCGGACCCGACGACGAAGACGACAAGGCACCCGAGGAGCACCCGCTGCCGATCGAGCAGGTCGGAGAGGCGCCCGATGAGGGGCAGCACCGCGATGTAGCCCAGCAGGAAGCCGGAGATGATCGGGGTGGCCCGTTGGAGGGCGTTCACGCCGAGGCCGACGCCCTCCATCATGTCCGTCAGAGCGAGGACGACGACGTAGGTGTCGGCAGCCGCCAACGCCACCCCGGCGCTGGCCACCGCGAGCAGGGCGTGCCGCCGGGACGCGGCCACGGGAGCCACGCGGGTCAGGGCTTCGTGATCGTGACGGGGGTGCCGTACTGGTCGAGGGTCACCGTGTAGGTCGAGGACGTCCCCACCCCGAAGAACGGGCCGCTCAGCGCGACCTGGCGCAGCTCGTTGTCGTCGGTGAGTCCGTAGGACGTCTGGAAGGAGCCGTTGCGGTCACCGATGAGGAAGAGGTCGACGACGTTGCTCCCGGGCAGCGTGCCGGTGATCGTCGTGAGCACCTCGGCGCCGTTGCGCGTCTTGTCGCCCTCGACCGGGCTCTGGGTGGCCGTCAGCAGCGACGAGAGGCCCTGGTCGGTCGAGAAGAGCATGGCCGGGTCCGGCACGCCGAACGTCTCGGGGTTGAGCTTGTTCATGCCCGGGATGAGCGGCAGCTTGGCCCAGACCTCCCCGCCGACGGAGACGATCTCGACGTCCGCGGGGATTCCCGAGAAGCGGCCCTTGAGCGTGCCCTTGAAGGCCGGCGGGTGGGTGCCCCAACCGTCGCCCGACAGCACGCCGTTCGCGTCCTTCGGCACGCCGGAGCTGTTGAGCGCCAGGTGCACCGAGGGAGCCGCGTCGAGCTTGGCCTTGGCGGCGGCGAGGCGCTGGGCCGCGGTCGGGGCGGTGGGTCCTGGGTCGCTGCCTTCGTCGCTCGTGCACGCGGCGAGCCCGGTGACGGCGAGGGCGGCGAGGACGGACAGGACGGCGGCGGCCAGCTTCGGCTTGGTGCGCATGGGCGTCAGGCTAACCCGCGGGGTGGCCGAGATGCGGTGAGCAGGTAGGGATAGCCTCGACGGATCGCAGGAAGCCCAGGGCGCGGCGCTCGGCAGCTCGGCAAGTCGGCGCGGCGTTCGCGACGAAGGAGTTCACATGGTCCTGCTCGGCCTCGCGCTGTTGCTGCTCGGAGTCGGCCTGGGAACGGCCGCCTACCTCGGCGTCCGGGACGAGACCGGCACGGTCACCCTGGAGGCGCTCGGCTTCAGTCGCGACGCCCAACCCCTCGAGCTGTTGCTGCTCGGAGCGGCCGCGATGCTCCTGTTCGCCCTCGGCTGGGCCCTGGTTGCAGCCGCAGCCCGGCGCCGGGGCCGCTTCCGCCGCGACGAGCGCGAGGCGGAGCGGCTCGTCGAGCTCGAACGCGCCGCCGAGGCCGACCACCTCGAGCAGGAGCGACGTTTCGAGGAGGCGTCACTCCGCGACGAGGACCTGCGCAACCGAGAGAGCCACCTCGACGCGTGGGCGCAGGAGCTCGACGCGCGCGAACGCGAGGTCGCCCGGCTCGAGGAGGTGCACCACCAGCGGGTGTCGCCCTCGGTCGCCGACGTGGTGACCGGCCGCGCGGAGGGCAGCGTGTCCGAGGGGACGGCCCACTGGTCGCACACGACGCCGCGCCACCGGCCCGGCGCCGGCCCGGCAGAGTGACACTTCAGGGGTGGTTCGGAGCGATCTGCCGCGTGGCGCGCCCACCGTGGCACCCCGATCGACGAGACGGTGGAGCGGGTGCGCACGGACGACCACCCTGCCAACGTCGCGGGGGCCCGTGAGTTCGGTTGGGAAGCCGAGTTCTTCGTCCTCCAGGGCACCATCGCAGATTCCGTATGCCGCTGGGCTCGCTCCCGACCCGACGTGGGCTGAGCGCGGTGCGTGACGTTCACGAGCAGACGGCGTCGTACTGCCGGTCGGGCAGGTAGCTGCGCCACTCGGCCTCGGTGAGGTCTCGGCCGGCCATCCGGCAGGCAGCGGCCACCCAGGCACTCGGTCGGGGATCCCAGCTGCGAATGACGCCCTCGTTCTCGGCGATGGCGATCACCCCCTCGTCGGTGAACGCCAGCGAGCCCGTCACGCCCGAGACCGACCCGATGAACTCGCCCGTCTGCCCGTCCCAGACCCCGACGCCGTCAGAGATCGTGGCTGCGACCAACGAACCGTCGCGACTCCAGACCGGCTCGAAGGCACCGAGCAACCGGACACGGTCCGGCACGGACAGGTATGACTTCGTCTCGGCATCGAGCAGGCCCACGCCACCGGACGCGAAGGTGAGGAAGAGACGTTCGCCGTCCGGTGAGAACGCGCCAGAAACCGGCGTTTCGTCCTCCGTGCCCACGCGGCCCTCGACGGTCCCAGAGCGGTAGTCGACCACGCTGGCCTCGTCGCCCACGGCGATCACCTCTCGCCCGTTGGGGCTGAGGATGAGGTACTCCAGCTCTCCGACGCCCACGTTGATGGGTGCGCGCAGCGGCTCGAGGTCTGGCACACCGAGCACATGGAGCCGGCTGTCGCCCGTCCCGACGAGAAGGGCACCTCCGTCGGGCGTGAACATCGTGGGCTTGGCGCCCTCGGTGAAGGAGGCCTTGGCCAGCTGCTTGCCCGTGACGGCGTCCCACAGGCCCGCGTCGGGCCCGCCGGTGGTGCTCGAGACCAGCCGGCCGTCCGGGCTCCAGCGCACCTCCGTCCAGGACATCGGCTCCATGTGCATGTCGACGAGCGGACCCAGCCGCCCTGTTCGGACATCCCGGATCTGGAGGGTGGCCGGCGACACCGGCGACTGGTAGGCCACCTTGGTGCCGGCGCGGTCGATCGAAGCGGTTGCATTTCGGCCGAGCGGGCTACCGCCAGCGACAGGAATGAAGCCATGTTCACCGGTCAGGTCGAGCCTGAGGAGGTTGTCATCCGCGCTGACGAAAAGGGTGCTGCCATCCGGGCTGAGCCCGGCGGTGTCGCCGGACACCCCGGCGTTGGCGACGACTTGCGGGACCGGTCCGCTCAGGTCCCACACGATGACGCGGTCGCCGACGACGGCCAAGCGGCGACCGTCGCGTGAGAGCGACAGGTCCTCGGAACTGGCCTGACCGTCGTAGAGGTGGGCGGTGGGCCGGAGGGTCCCCGTGTCGATCACGACCGCTTCCGGACCACCACCGGTGACGAGGGTGCGCGAGTCGGGGGTGAGCAGCAGCTGCCCGGTCAAGGAACGGACCCCGAGGTCCGCGGCAGTGACGGTTTTACGTGGTCTCCCATCGGGCACGTTCGTGACGAGGAGCGAGCTGCCGTCAGTGCTGTAGAGCGTACGGCCGTCACCGGACACGATCGGCCTCAGGAAGTGGCTGGTCTTCAACCTGAGGACCGGCCGGTCGCGGCGCCCGACGTCCCAGACGAGAACCATGCCCGGGTGCGCGCCGGTGGGGTTCACTCCGACCGACATCCACCGGCCGGTGGGGTCGAACGACAGGCTCTGCCACACGACGGGGCTCTTCGGGAAACCCTCCAGCTGGGCCGCTTCACGCGTGCCGTCGGGCCGGAGGAGCAGGACAGGCGGCGTCGACGCATCCGAGAAGACTGAGGCCGCGATCAGATCGCCCCTCGCGCTGGCGACGACGTGCGGTCCCTTCACCGACTCGTTGCGTCCGGTGACGCCCAGCGTCGCGGGATCGTGGATGTGGATGCCGTTGTTGCCGTGAGAGAGCACGATCCCGCCGCTTGGCAGGACGGCCATGGCGAAGGCCGGTGCGTGGGTGGCCAGGTCCAGGTCGGGAACCCTGCTCAGAGCTTCGATCAGGTTGGTGCGCGACTCCGCCGTGTCCTGCAGCCGCAGCCCGGCGGCGGCCAGCAGCAGCGCGAGGTCCACCTCCTTGACTCGAGCCGACTCCGCGCCGAGGCGTTCCGAGTCGGATCGCAGCGCGGTCCTGTTCGCCCGCCCCGCGGAGGTGAACGCCGCGACGCCCGCGACGACGGCCACGGCGAGGACAGCAGCCGTGGCGGCGAGCGCCAGGCGCAGGCGCTGGTTGGAGCGATGGTCCCGGCGCGCCTGCTCCTCGGCAGCGTGCGCCTCACGGTCGGCCAGCGCGGTCGAGGCGGCGAGGAAGTCGTCCTCGACCGGCGTCAGCGTCGGCTGTGACCGGTCCCGCCACTCCACGGACCGCGCCAGCCGTACCCCTCGATAGAGTTCGCTCTCGGGGCGGCCGAGCTCGTCCCAGGTCTCTGCTGCCACGGCGAGGTGTCGCATGATCCGCAACCCGTCGACATCGTCGTCGAGCCATCCGCGCAGCCGCGGCCACGCGACGGCCAGCGACTCGTGGGCCACCTCGAGGGTGTCGCCGTCGCTGCTGAGGAGCCGCGCAGCGATGAGCCGCTCGGCCACCTCCTGACGTGCCTGGTTCGTCAGGACGCTCCGGCGCGGGACACGTTGGCGGATCGGCGCGCCCGCATCGTCGGCTGCGACGAGCCGGACCATGAGGTCACGCACCATCGTCTGCTGCGCCCCGGTCAGCCCGCGGAAGAGCCCCTCGGCCGACTGGGAGACCGCGCCGCGGATCCCGCCCGTGGCGGTGTATCCAGCCACGGTCAGGGTGTTGCCCTCGCGTCGCTTCCACGTCTGGCGGAGCACGTGGGACAGCAGCGGCAGCGCGCCGGACTCACCGAGGACCTCGCGCACGAGGAGGTCGACGAGACCGGCCTCGATGCGCAGCCCGGCCTGTGCGGCGGGACCCTCGATGGCCCGGCGCAGGTCCGCTTCCCGCAGCGGCCCGAGGAGATAGAGACCCCGCTCGACGAGCCGCGCGAACTCGGTGTGGATGGACAGGTCGCCGAACCGGTCGGCGCGGAGGGAGATGACCAGCTGGGCGCCGGACCTGGCCGCGAAGTCGACAAGACGGTCGAAGAAGTCGGCGCGCTCGCCTGAGTCCTCCGAGAGCGCGAGCGCCTCCTCGCACTGGTCCACGACGAGCACGTCGGCCGCTTGGGGCCGTGCCGCGTCGAGCGCCGCCAGTGGCAGCTGCCCCGGCGTCAGCACCGCTACCCGCCGGCCGTCACGCTCCAGGGCGGCGGCGACGCCGGCCCGGATGAGCGAGGACTTGCCCGAACCGGACGGACCCACGACGGCCAGGACGCCGACCTGGTCGAGCCGCCGGAGCGCGGCCTCCGTGTCGGCCTCGCGCCCGAAGAACGCCGAGGCGTCGCCGAGGCCGTAGGGCAGCAGTCCCAGGTAGGGACAGGTGGCGCTCACCGGCGCGAACGCAGACTGGGCCACCAGCGACGAGTCCTGCCGCAGGATCGACTCCTCCAGAGTTGCGAGCCCCGGCCCCGGGTCGAGCCCGAGCTCGTTGAGCAGGACCGCCTTGGCGCGCCCGAGCGTCTGGAGGGCGTCGGCTTGCTGCCCGGCGTGGTACTGGGCCAACGCCAGCAGCCCCCATCGCCGCTCCCGGGTTGGCTGCTCTGCGACGAGACGCTTCAGGTCGGGCAGCACGTCGTGGTGCCGGCCCGACTGGAGGGCGGCCTCGGCGCGCAGCTCCTCCGCGTCGCGAAACAGCTCGATGAGGCGCTCGGCCTCGGTGCGCCCTGGCTCCCACTCGGTCAGGTCGGCGAAGGGGTCCCCACGCCACAGGGCGAGGGCCTGGTCCAGGAGGTAGAGCGCTCGGTCCGGCTCGCCCGTGGCGAGGAGCTCACGCCCCCGGCCGACGTGGTGCTCGAACCGCATGTGGTCGAGGTCGTCGCGGTGCAGTCGCAGCCGGTAGCCGGCTGCGGTCGTCTCGATCGCGGCGGCCCCGAGTGCCTTGCGCAGCCGCGAGACGCACCCCTGCACGACCTTGGTCCACGAGGCGGGGAGCGCCTCGGCCCAGAGTGCCTCGGCGATGCTGTCCGCTGTCACGTGCTGACCGGGCCGGGTCGCGAGGACAGCCAGGACCACGCGATCGCGTGGACCCAGTGCGACCGCTCCCCCGTCCACCTCGACGGGTCCGAGAACCCCCACCCGCATGTTCGCGAATATCCTCCCGCCCCCACATGCAGTCAACGGGCCTGATACCTGGCTGATACCGGCCGAGCGGCGCGCTGTTACCGGCATCTGGCAGACCGGTCCCGTGGACATCTCGTCCACACCGCGTCAGCGACAGATCTCGGAGAGGAAGCGGACCATGAACCACCACAGCACCCTTCAGCGCGGAGCCTGCACCCTGGCGGCGGCCGCGACCCTCGGCCTGGCCTTGGCGGGGCCGGCCAGCGCTCGCCCCGACCCGGGCGAACCGGTCCCGGCGCCGTCCGGGCCCATTCGAGTCATCGAGACCCCCGTGGACGACAACGCGCTCGAGCTCCTGCAGGTCGGCGGCGGGCTCGCCGCCGGACTGGCGCTCGCGGGCGCTGCAGCGGCCCTGGCCTCCCGTCGCCGGCACGCGACGCCCCACTTCGCGTGACGACCGGATCCGTCCGTATGCCGCTGGGCCACCCTTCGAGCAGGACCGAGCCCAGCGGCATACGGAATGAGTGCCGAACGCGCGACATACCGCGCGTTCGGCACTCACCGATCAGCCGAGGACGAGCGTGTCCCCGGAGGGGTCGACGTCGACATGGACCGTCTGGCCGTCGCGGACCTCGCCGGCCAGCAGGGCCCGGGCGAGGCGGTCGCCGATCTCCTTCTGGACCAGGCGACGCAGCGGACGGGCGCCATAGGCCGGGTCGTAGCCGCGCTCCGCGAGCCAGTGGCGGGCAGCGTCCTTCACCTCGAGCGTGATCCGCCGATCGGCGAGCCGCGTCGCGAAGGCTCGCACCTGCAGGTCGACGATGTCCGCGAGCTCGTCACGGCTCAGTGCGTCGAAGACCACGACCTCGTCGAGCCGGTTGAGGAACTCCGGCTTGAAGCTGCTCCGGACGACCGCGAGGACCTCGTTGCGCTTCTCGTCCGGCGAGAGCAGCGGGTCGACGAGGAACTGCGACCCCAGGTTGGACGTCATGACGAGGATGACGTTGCGGAAGTCGACCGTCCGGCCCTGGCCGTCGGTGAGCCGCCCGTCGTCGAGCACCTGGAGCAGGATGTCGAAGGTCTCCGGGTGCGCCTTCTCGACCTCATCGAGCAGGATCACCGAGTAGGGTCGGCGCCGCACGGCCTCGGTGAGCTGGCCGCCCTCCTCGTAGCCCACGTAGCCGGGAGGCGCCCCGATGAGGCGGGCCACGGCGTGCCGCTCGGAGTACTCCGACATGTCGATGCGGACCATGGCCCGCTCGTCGTCGAAGAGGAAGTCCGCGAGGCTCTTGGCCAGCTCGGTCTTGCCCACACCGGTCGGTCCGAGGAAGAGGAACGAACCCGTCGGGCGATCCGGGTCGGAGACGCCCGCCCGCGTGCGGCGCACCGCGTCGGAGACGGCGCGGACGGCCTCGGTCTGGCCGATGAGGCGCGCGCCGACGTGCTGCTCCATGTGCAGCAGCTTCTCCGTCTCGCCCTCGAGCAGCCGGCCGGCGGGGATGCCGGTCCAGGCCGAGATGACATCGGCGATGTCGTCGGCGCCCACCTCCTCCTTGACCATCGGCGCCTCGCTGCCGGCGATCGTGGCGGCCTCGCGCTCCTGGGCCGCCGCCAGCTCCTTCTCGAGCGTGGGGATGTCGCCGTAGAGGATCTTGGACGCTCCCGCGAGGTCGCCCTCACGCTGGAGACGGTCGGCCTGCGTGCGCAGGTCGTCGATCCGCGCCTTGATGTCACCGACGGCGTTGAGCCCGGACTTCTCGGCCTCCCACCGGGCGGTCAGGGCCGCGAGCTCCTCGGTGCGGTCGGCGAGGTCCCGGCGCAGCCGCTCCAGGCGCTCACGAGATGCGTCGTCGTGCTCCTGCTCGAGGGCGAACTCCTCCATCTTGAGCCGGTCGACGGCACGGCGCAGCTCGTCGACCTCGACCGGTGAGCTGTCGATCTCCATGCGCAGCCGGGAGGCTGCCTCGTCGATGAGGTCGATGGCCTTGTCGGGCAGCTTGCGCCCCGTGATGTAGCGGTCGGAGAGGGTCGAGGCTGCGACGAGCGCGGCGTCGGCGATGGTCACCTTGTGGTGCGCCTCGTAGCGCTCCTTGAGGCCGCGGAGGATGGCGATGGTGTCCTCGACGGACGGCTCGCCGACGAAGACCTGCTGGAAGCGGCGCTCGAGGGCGGCGTCCTTCTCGATGTGCTTGCGATACTCGTCGAGCGTCGTGGCGCCGACGAGGCGCAGCTCGCCACGGGCGAGCATCGGCTTGAGCATGTTGCCGGCGTCCATTGCTCCCTCGCCGCCGGCACCGGCGCCGACGACGGTGTGCAGCTCGTCGATGAAGGTGACGATCTGCCCGTCCGAAGCCTTGATCTCCTCGAGCACGGCCTTGAGCCGCTCCTCGAACTCGCCGCGGTACTTGGCGCCGGCGAGCATGGCGCCCAGGTCGAGCGAGTAGAGGGTCTTGTCGCGCAGGCTCTCGGGCACGTCGCCTTCGACGATGCGCTGCGCCAGGCCCTCGACGACTGCGGTCTTGCCGACGCCCGGCTCCCCGATGAGGACGGGGTTGTTCTTGGTGCGGCGCGAGAGGACCTGGACGACGCGGCGGATCTCGGCGTCGCGGCCGATGACCGGGTCGAGCTTGCCCTCCCGAGCCCGCTCGGTCAGGTCGGTGCCGTACTTCGCCAGCGCCTCGTAGGTCCCCTCGGGGTTGTCGGACGTGACGTTGCGTCCACCGCGAAGCTTCGGGATGGCTGCCTCGATGGCATCGGCATCGAGAGCAAACTGGCCCGTGCGCGCGAGCGCGAGCAGCAGGTGGTCGGTGGAGACGAAGGTGTCACCCATCGCGGTCATGTACTGCTGGGCCTGCTGCAGCGCGGCGGCGGCGGTCCGTGAGAGCTGCGGTTGCTGCGCGCCCCCGGTGACCTGCGGGAACGCCGCCATCTCCTTCTCGGCCGCGGCAGTGGCGGCGGCGACCGAGGACCCCGCCTTCTCGAGCAGGGTCGGCGTGGTCGTGCCGGGCTGCGCTGCCAACGCGAGGAGCAGGTGGGCCGGCTCGATGTTGGGGTGGTGCTTCGCGGCCGCGGTCGTCGCGGCCTGGGCGAAGGCCTCCTGAGCCTTGCTGGTCAGCTGAAGATCCATGCGTTCTCCTGGACGGGGACGGTTCCATCAGGGGCAACCTCATCAAAGTTGAGTCTATTCCACTCAACCTTTCTTGTCGTATGCCGCTGGGCTGGCTCCGTGCCCCCCGTCACTCGAGCGGCCGCGTCCGCAGTAGCCCGCCCTGTGTTGCCTGGCACGAACAGACACTCAAACCCGCGGGACGGTTGGGAGCCGCTAGCGGCATGGACTGCTCGAGTCAGCGGTCGGCTCCCTCCTTGACTACTGTGGTCCCGTCCACCTGAACCCCGCCTCGAGGAGACCATGCATGCCCAGCCCCGTTCCGCGTCGAGTGACCGGACTGCGCCGTCGCGTCGCACGGTTCATCGACCCCGATCGGGCCACGCGGCCTGGCTCCGCTGGTGCGACCGGGCGCGCACCCCGGGTGGGCGGTGCAGAGGGCGGGCCCTACTCCCCGCCCGTCGCCCCAGCCGTCGTCTCGGGCCCCGCCCCGCTCCCCACCCGGGTCGGGGTCGTTGCGAGCGACCGGCTCCGTCGACTCATGGCCGACGAGTGGCACCAGACGGACCTCGCGGCTGCCGAGCGACCGGAGGGAGTCGACCTGGTGCTGCTCGAGGCGCGCAACGGCGCCGTGGCGGGCTGGACCCGAGGCGCTGAGGAGCTGGCCGCTCTCGTCCACGAGAGTGCCGCAGCCGGCACCCCGGTCGCCCTCTGGATCACGGCGGGGCCAGTCCCCGACTGGGAGTGGCTCGGGGAGGTCAGCGTCCTCGCAGCGGCGACGGCGGCCCTGAGGGACGAGCTGGCGACTCGCAGCGGACAGCACGTTCACCTCCTCGCACCAGCCGCGCAGCCTCGACGCCACCGGCCGGCTGGCCCGCCGCACGCCCGCCGCGCCGCGACGGTCGTCGTGGAGGAGCAGGACGGGGGCGTAGCGGTCGCTGCACTGGGCGAGCTCGTCGGAGCCGCCATCCAGCCGATGAAGTCCGGGGACGTGTACGTCCAGGGCATCGGCCGGTCGAGCAGCTGGTTCGACGACGTCCAGGGATCCCTGAAGCGCCCCCTCGAGAACCGGGAGTGGTCCCTCGTCGAGATGGACCTCAGTAGCCACCGTGTGGCGGTGGACCTCAGCGGAGTGTCGACCGACTCGGGATGGACCTCCATGGCCGCGGCCGCCTCCGCAACCCCACTCGTCGGGATCGATGGCCTGAGCGCGGCGCTGCCGGCAGACGTCGCGGCGCTCGTCCCCCGGGTCGAGGACGGCAAGCACCTGCGCCGGGAGCTGGTCGCGCGCATCGAGCAGACCGAGCTGGTGGCGCGCGAAGGCCTCCGCCTGCAACGCGCCGTCCTCCACTCGCACACGGCGGCGCATCGCGCGCGCGCCGTCGTGGCGAGCGCCGGCCTGCCCGGGGCCGAGTCGGCAGCACGGACCATCTCCGCGATCATCCCGACCAACCGGGCCCACGAGGTCGACAACATCTTCGCGAACGTCGGCAGACAGGCCCACGCGCAGCGCGAACTCGTCCTCGTCCTGCACGGGCTGACGCTGGACCACGCCGACCTGCGCCGTCGAGCGGCCGAGGCCGGCATCGCCGATCTCGCCATCGTCGACGCGGACCCGTCGCTGACCCTCGGGGCCTGCATGAACCTCGGGGTGGATGCGGCCTCCGGCCGCTACGTCGCCAAGATGGACGACGACAACTTCTATGGCGTTCACTACCTCGGCGACCTGCTCGACGCGTTCTCCTACACCGATGCCGGGATCGTCGGCAAGTGGTGCCACTACGTCTGGCTGCGGTCCTCGAACGCCGTCGTGCTGCGATACCCCGAGTCCGAGCACCGTCCAGAGCGCCGGATCCAGGGTGGCTCCATGGTCTTCGACGGTGACGTCGTGCGCCACCTGCGATTCAGCGACATCCCGCGGGCCGTCGACTCCGACATCCTCGACCGAGCCACGGCGGAGGGCATCGGCATCTACAGCGCCGACCGGTTCAACTTCGTGTCGATTCGCGGCACGGATCGACATGCCCACACGTGGACCGTGGCGGACTCCACCTTCATGACGAAGAGGGGCCGGCTGCAGTTCTTCGGCGACCCGCGACCCCATGTGTCGGTGTGACCTCGGGGCCGACCAGTTCGGCGGCCGCTGGGCGTCGGCGCCCCCTCCCCGCGTGACCTCTCTGCTCTCGAAAGGACCACATGCCCAGCAAGTCCAGCCTCCGGTCATCGGCGATCACCAACGCACGCAAGGTCGTTAGACACGCGCCGCTGGGCCCCATCGCGTTCCTGCCCAGTCAGGGTGGCGGTGCAGGCCGAGCCGCCCTGGCAGCGCGGGCGCGGCACCTGATCAAGGTCGGGCGCCCACAGGACGCCCTCCGTCTGGTCGACCGGCGCCCGGCTGACCGCCTGCCCTCGAGCCTGGCGGCCGTCCGGGCCGAGGCACTCTGGGCCAGCGGCCAATCCACGGAGGCCCTGGCTGCCATCCGGGAGGTCACGAGCCGGTCGCGCGTTGCGGTCCCCGCACTCGTCGCCCACGCCGGCATTGCCAGCGCCCTCGGCGAAGTCGACGACCTCGCCGAGGTGGCGTCGAAGGCGTGCTCGGTCACGCCGCGCAACCGCGACGAGGCAGCCCAGTTGGCGGAGGCCTTCACCACCGAGGACCGGGACGTCGCACAGGCGTTCTTCGACCACGCCGGCAGTTGGACGTATGCCCCGCCCACGAGCGCGCTGATCCGGTTGGACAACCTCAGGCGCCGCACCGCGAACGCCACCCCCACCGAGCTCGCCGAGCTCGTTCGCTCCGAGGCGCGCGATGCCACCGACGGTGGCGAGCGGGCGATCCTCCGGGCCAGCGACCTGGAGGACTGGGTCCTGCTCGCCGACGTCGTGCGAGGGCGCACCGTGCGGCGCGACCTTGCCGCGACCCTGCGGCGACTCGCCGCCCGTGCCCTCAAGTCCGGGCACCTCGGCGAGGCGGCCGTGATCGCCGAGGCAGCGTTCGGATCCGCCACCGGTCACGGAGCCGCCCGTGCCACGCACGTCGAGGCCATGGACAAGCTGGGGATCGTCCGGGCCGGGTGGCCGGTGGAGCCCGCCCGGGAGCGGTCCTACGAGGTGGAGCCGCGGTCCACCCTGTCCGTGCTCGCGCAGTCGCTGCCGCACTGGTCCGGCGGCTACGCCACTCGCTCGCACGGCATCCTGTCGGGGCTCCGCCGGCTCGGGTGGGACGCCGAGGCCGTGACCCGCCTGGGTTTCCCCTATGACCGCTGGCCGAAGGCCGAGACGAAGGTCGTACCGGACGTCGACGTGGTGGACGGCGTGACATACCGACGGCTGCTCGAGCCCGGCGAGCGCACCTATTCCACGACTCCGATGAGCTCCTATATCGAGCGCTTCAGCCACCGCATCGAGGCTGAGGCCAGGAGCCGTCGAGTGGCCCTCATCCACGCCTCGAGCTTTCAGAACAATGGCCTGGCCGGGCTCGCTGCGGCCCGGCGACTCGGCATCCCCTTCGTCTACGAGATGCGCGGCCTCGAGGACCTGATGAAGGTCTCGCGCCATCCCGGTTTCGCCAACACGGACGCTTATCAGTACCTCACCGGGCTGGAGAACCACATCGTCGCCAATGCCGACCTCACCTTCGTGATCACGGAGGCGCTGCGGGAGGAGATGATCCGGCGGGGCGGGCCGGCGGACCGCATCGAGGTGCTCCCCAACGGCGTCAACACCGCCGACTTCGAGCCGCGCCCGCGCGACGAGGCGCTGCAGGCGGAGCTCGGACTGACCGGGCGGACGGTCATCGGCTATGCCGGCGGTCTGGTGGACTACGAGGGGCTCAACCTCCTCCTTGAGGCCGCTGCCGAGCTGAAGCGGGAGCGCCAGGACTTTGGTGTCGTCATCGTCGGAGACGGCCACTTCGAGGGACGCCTGCGCCAGCTCGCCGTCGACCTTGACGTGACCGACGTCGTGACCTTCACCGGCCGCGTCCCTCACGCCGAGGTCCCTCGCTACCTGTCGATCTTCGACATCACCCCCTTCCCGCGGCTCCCGCTGCCCGTGTGTGAGCTGATCTCGCCGATCAAGCCCTTCGAGGCCATGGCCATGGGCAAGGCGGTCATCTCCTCGTCCGTCGCTGCCCTGACCGAGATCGTGGAGCCGGACGTGCGCGGCCTCGTCTTCGACAAGGGGTCGAGCACCGACCTGGCCGCTCGGCTACGCCGTTACCTCGACTCGCCGGAGCTGCGGGCCCAGCTGGGAGCGCAGGCTCGCGACTGGGTCCTCGCAGAGCGGGACTGGTCCGACGTGGTCCGGGTCGTGGACGCCGCGTATGCACGGCTGACGGGCGCATGACCGGCTCCCCACCTGCCGAGTCGGCACCCCCTGCCTACGCTGCCCGGGTGGACCAGTTGCTCCGTCGCCTCCCCGCGTGGACCGTCTGGGTCACTCTGGGCATCGGCTTCCTTGGCCTGCTGCTCCCGTGGGTCCTGGCTCCGGTCACGTCCGACGAGCGATACCACTACCCGGCCGCGCCGTACCGGATGGACGGCAACCTCCTGAATGTCCTCCCCTGGACGATCGACGACATGGAGTGGCGAATGGCTGCGGGGCGGATCGCCCCGGTCGGGGTCTTCGCCCAGCACGTCGTCTACTTCCTCGGCATGCAGTTCGCGTTCTCGACCGGGACACCCCTCTTCGTCGTCCACGGCATCGTCAAGATCCTGCTGCTGGTTCTGGCCGTCCTGTCCTTCGCTCTCCTGCTCGCCCAGCTCCGCCGTCGCGACGGCGAGCGCCTGGACCCACACCTGCGCCGGACTGCAGTGCTCATCTTCGCGGCGTTGGTGGCCCTCGGCGTCACCACGGTCTCGCCCACGCGCAACGGCTGGACGACATTCGTCGTGCTCTGCATCGGAGGCATCACCCTGATGTTTCTCGCCGGCGCTGCCTCGCTGTGGACGCTTCGGTCCTGGAGTCGTCGCGGACCGGTCTTCAAGGTCGTCGGCGCCCTGGGGCTGGCGCTCCTCGGCGTTGTCATCATGCTCAGCTACGAGATGCACTGGGCGGCCACCCCCTTCAGCGTTCTTCTCCTGGCCATGGTGGGCCCGGCGCCGTGGAGACACCGGATCGTCCTCATCGCTTCCCTCGCCGGCGGATGGCTCGCGGCGGTCTGGTGGAGCCGAGAGGCGATCAAGGCGGCCACCAAGGTGACCTACGTGGGGCTCGAGGTCGACCTCACCGGCGCCGTTCCCCGCACGGCCGCCCTGCAACTGATCAATGCCCTGCCGGGCGTCGGGATCACCCGGGTGATCGACGACGTCGGGGTCGGGCTCCCGGTACCGCAGCCGTTCGGCGGGTCAGGTTGGGTTTGGGGCCTGCTCGTGGCGATCGGGCTCTCGCTGCTGATGACCCGCCGAACGAACCTGTGGTCCGGTCTCGCTGCCGGCGAGCGCCAGCCCATGCTCGCTCTGGCCATGGCGCTCGTCGCCTCGGCCCTTGCCGCCGCCGTCATCCTCTCGGTGTCGGTGCAGTCACCCCAGATCGTCTCGTCGCTGGGCTCCACCTATCGGGGCACTCCGTGGATCTGGGCCTGCCTCGCCGGGGTCCTGGCGTTGGGCGCCCTGGCCCTTCCCGGTCGACCGCGGGTTGGCCGCGCAGTCCTCATCTCAGGGCCGGCAACCCTCGCCCTGCTTGTTGGGATCCTCGTCTGGCCCACCAACGTCAGCGCTGTCCAGACCCTGCGGGCGATGGACCAGTACGCCCTGTGGGAGTCGGCCCAGGCGCAGCTGGTCACCGGATCCCCGGAACCCAAGGCAGAGCAGCGCCGGTGTCTCATCGCCCGGCAGTGGAGGGGGATGACCGGCCGAAGTCCATACTTCGTCCTGTTCCTGCCGCACTACGAGAAGGCGTTTGACTACCAGTGGGATCGCCCGTGGTGCTCGCAAGGGCGAACCAGCAAGGACTGAGTGGGTGACGTTCACCCGAGCCGTGCGTCCGGCGCGATGCCTTCGTGACAACCCGGCGATGGTCAGCGGGTGAGCAGTCCCCGCTTGGCCAAGAGGTCCTCGATGATGGGGCGCATCGTGTCCGCGTAAGTCTTCGTCACGTGGCTGCCCTGACGGTAGATCAGCACCCCGCCAACGGCCACTGGGCACTTCCCGCCGATCTCCGGGCAGACCCAGGGGTTGAGGTCCAGCCACACTCGCTCTCGATCGAGCTGCGCGGCTTCGCGCAGAGCTGCGGTGCCCTGACCATCACTGGCCCTGAACGCACACTCGAGCAGGTCGTCCGGGTTCTCCTCAGCACATTCGTATCGTGGAGGCGATCCGGCGCCCGGGGTGTCGCTGACGGCGACCACTCTTGTCCCCACGGCCTCGAGCCGCTTCCAGTAGGCGTCGTAGCCTGCGACATAGGCGTCCAGCTTGCTGGCATATCCCCGCCCGGCGGACGTCATCATGATGTCGACCTTGCCCTCGGGGCTGGTGAGCCAGTCCATCACCTTCACGTTGAAGGCGCGGCAGTCCTCAGCAGGCTGTTCGGGGTTGAGCCCACACGTGCTCTTCAGATAAAGCTCCAGACGCCAGCCCTGATCCTTTGCGACCGCATTGATGACGTCGAACCACTGGCCCATTTTCGAGTCACCCGTCAGCGCAACGGTGATGGAGCCGTTCGGGTCCCCGTAGACGCAGCTGGGGTCGAAGTCCGTCACTCCCACCTGCACCTGGCACTCGTCGGCATAGTAGGCAGGGATGTCCTGCGGAGCCAGGGCCGGTTCGGGGTAGAGCTTGCCCGAACGGGTGATCTGTGAAGTCAGGTCCGGCGTTGCAGCAGCGCTGCCGTTCTCCTCGGGCGGACCCAGTGCGACGGCTCCCCGCGCTTCGGAAGGTCGTTGCTCCAAGCGCGGCGCCTGCGCGTAGACGACTGACGCCGCGACGAGTGAGAGCGCCATGCCGGCTGCCCCCATGGCCAGGGTCGGGGCGGTACGGCGTGCGAACAGCGGGCCGAACCGGATCGGGTCCTCGATGAGATGCTTCGAGAGCCAGGCCAAGCCGACCGACGCCACAGCGATGAGGACCTTGTGCCACCGGGTGAGGTCCACGACATAGCCCGAGAGGATGATGAGCGGCCAGTGCCACAGGTAGATGGAGTACGAGAGTCCCCCGATCCACACCATCGGCCGGATCGACAACAGCCGACCGACGGGCGTCAGGGGGTTCGCCACTCCAGCCGCGATGACGGCTGCGGTGCCAATCGTCGGGAACAGTGCCGCTGACCCCGGCCACGGCGTCTTGGTCGAGATGACGAGTCCTGAACCGATGACGAGCGCGAGGCCCGCGGCAGCGACGAGCAGGGCCGTCCGATCGGCCATCCGCTTGAGCAGTGGTACAGCACAGGCCAGGAGGGAGCCGATCCCCAGCTCCCAGGCACGGGTCGTCGAGTAGAAGTACGCGGTCTGCGGGGCGGAGTCGGTGTGACGGATCGAGTAGATGAGGGAGACGGCCACGATCACCGCCAAGGCGATGGTGATGATGCGCCGGATGCTGAAGCCGAACCGGCGGGCGACCCACGCCAGCACGAGCATCATCACCGGAATGACGACGTAGAACTGCTCCTCGACCGAAAGGGACCAGTAGTGCTGCACCGGCGAGACGGCGGCGTCCTCCGCGAGGTAGTCCACCGCCCGGAACGCGAGAGCCCAGTTGACGACGTAGAGAGCGGCTGCGATGACGTCGGTCGACAGGTCGGACCACTGGCTCTTCGGCATCACCTGCCACCCGACCAAGGCGGTGACGACGAGCACCACGGTCGCGGCCGGCAGCAGACGGCGGGCTCGCCGCGCATAGAACCTCAGCAGCGACACGGTCCCCGAGCGCTCCGCCTCCGTCAGCAGACCGGACGTGATGAGGAACCCGGAGATGACGAAGAAGACGTCAACACCCGCAAACCCACCGGAGAGCCGGTCCACGCCAAGGTGGTAGATCAGCACGAAGAGCACCGCGATCGATCGCAGGCCCTCGATGTCCCCCCGCATGGTGTTACGTGGCTTCGTGGCGGCAGAAGTCATCCGGAGCAGGCTTTCCTTTTCGGCAGGGCAAGGGTCAACAGGGCGTCGTGACGACGGACCATGGTCACACAGTCGCCTGAGTGGTTGCATCTCCGTAGAAGGCCAGGGTGGAACGGCGAGCGAGCAGTTCCATGTCGGTGATGGGCCAGGTGTGGCCGTCAGGGCTCGTGGACCTGATGGAGACGAAGTTGAAGCGATCCGCCGAGTACACCTTTCCTCCGGCGGCACGCACCTTGTCCAGGAATGTCGTGTCTACCCGACGGGGCACGTCATCGAACTTCTCTGCGGCGGCGACCTGCCGCGGCAGGATCATGGTGCCGCCCTGGACGAGCTTGACGTAGCGATGCTCCGCGTCAGGGAAGCGCAACAGGGTCGCACCGGTCGCCGTGAGGTGGGCATAGTGGGCCCACTTGCCCACCACCACCGCATCGGTGTACTCGAAGGCGCGGACGAGGTCCCGCAGGTAGTGCTCGGCGTAGACGTTGTCGTCATCCATCTTCGCGATGTAGCGGCCCGACGCCGCCTCCACCCCGAGGTTCATGCACGCCCCGAGTGTGAGCGACGAGTCTGCAGGCCGCAGCACGGGCGTCTCGATGCCGCGATCCTTCGCGCGGCGCGCCACGTCGGCCGGATCGTGCTCGAAGCCGTGGGTGACGAGGACGAGCTCGACCTGCGCGTGGGACTGGGCCGCGACGAAGTCGAGGACGTTGTCGAGCTGCTCCGGGCGCATGGTCGGCACAACGGCGCTGATCGACTGGTCGATGTCCGGGACCGGGCGGCCGATGCGGGCGAGGACCTCGGCGACGCGGTGACGGTAGAGGTGCTCGTCGAACACCCGTCGGTGCGCACGCAGGGCGATCCGGTCTCGGTACTCCGCGTGTCGCAGCAGGACCGTGAGGGCCCGCTCGGTCTCCTCCGCGCTCTCCGAGACCGTGATCGTGTCACCGAAGAACGGCTCGATCGAGGTCGCCGGCCCGCTGATGACGGGAGTCTGGGCCGCCGACAGCTCGAAGAGACGGCGGGCGCACATGGTGGGAGAGGTCGTCACAGAGTTGACGTTGAGGAACACCTTGTACGACGTGTAGGCGGCAAGCATCCGCTCGTACGGGAGCGATCCCACCACGCTGGAACGGAACTCCGGCGGGAACTGGTAGCGCTTGTCCTCGAGCGCCATCCTCGAGTAGACGTGCAGGCCGTGGGCCAGCGCCGGCCGGATCACCGTCTCCACCTGCGCGCGCCGGTCCGGGTGCTTGTCGGTGAAGTAGGTGCCGGCAAAGGCGACCTCGTGCTGTCGCCCATGATCCCGAAGCACCGGGTTGTGCAGGCGCGGCTGCGCGCCGAAGGGAAGCAGGCCCACCCGGTCATGGCCCAGGTCCCTGCGGTAGTCCGGCAGCCGGTCGGCGTCCACCGTGAGGACGTGGTCGAACCAGCGGGCCGTCTCGATGAACCGCTCGTAGTTGGGTGGGTCCTCCTTGTTCCAGAAGACCGTCGGGACGCCGTGCTCGCGGGCCCACTCGACGAGCTCCTCCAGCTCGTCCCGGATGGCTCCCGTCGCCGTCATCGCCAGCCGCCACGAGCCGCCGTTGCCCTGCCAGGCGGACTCGACGAAGAGCAGGTCGGGCAACCTGGGCTCGCTCATCTGCTCGCGCCACTCGCCGGGTCGCACCTCGACCTGGTCCCACTCGTACCGCAGGGCCAGCGACGAGAAGGGGTCGAGGATCACGGCAGCCCGGATCTCCGGGCGGACGACGGGGCCGTCGGGCAGGTCGAACACCGGGAGGGAGGTGCGCAGTCTGACCTTGGGCCGCAGCGCCGGGACCCGGCGGTGGACCTCCTTGCGCAGCTTGCGCGGGAGGTCACTCCTGACCCGACGATCGGTCATCGCCTCACCCACGACCTTGATCGCTCGGTTCCAGTCACGTCGAAGACTGGTGTCGCGTGAGGTCATGCGTACCAGTGTGACAGCCCTCAGGTGGTGCTCCTGACCTGTGCCAAGATGCCCGTATGGCGCGACCCCGGCTCGGACTGTCCGCGGACGTGCACGCGGACCACACCGTCGAGATCGCCGCCCTGCTCGCCAACGTGCCGGCACTGGCGGCCGTCCTCACACAGCACCTTGGCCGTGATCCCTGGAAGGCCGCTTCCGTGGTCCTGCGCGCCGGGCCCACGTCGCTCAGGGAGCTGGTCCGCTCCTCCCGTGTCCGAGGCCATGTCCCCGGCCTCGCCGTGGTCGCTGACGCGGCGGCCGGACGACGCGAGGAGGCCCTGGAGGCACTACGGGCGCTCATCAGCAGTGGCACGCCCGGGCAGCTGCGCGCCGCGGCGGCCGTCGCCGCCGTGCTCGACCGCCCCGACCTCGCCGACACAGCGGTGCACCGCCTCCCTGAAAGGGACCCGGCCCGCCTCCGGCTGAGCGCTCTCGCTGCATGGTCCGAGGGCTCGCTGAGCGAAGCGGTCGGGCTCGCGGAGCGCGGCGCGAGCGGGCGGCGAGGCCGGCTGGCGACGAGCCTGCGCGGCCAGCTGTCCGTGCTCGAGGCGCGACAGGTCAAGGCGCTCCCCGCGCAGCCGGCGCCGTCCAGTGTCGGCTCGCCACACCCCCTCCCGCCCGGCACGTCGGTCCTGCACGTCGTGACCAATGCGCTGCCGGAGGTCCAGGCCGGGTACACGATCCGGACCCAGGGCATCGCCGCCGCCCAGCGTGCCGCAGGCCTGGACGCTCGGGTCGTGACGCGGCTCGGCTTTCCCGTCGACACCGGACGGGTCTCTCGATCGGCAAACTTCGACCACGACGGGGTGCCCACCCACCGACTCCTCCCGCTGCGTGGCGTGCCCGTACGAGCAGACCGCCGCCTCGAGGCCCATGTCGAGCACCTGACCCGGCTGGCCCGGCGCCTCGACGTGGACGTGCTCCACGCCCACAGCCGCCACGAGAACGGTCAAGCGGCCCTGCTCTCCGGCCTGAGGCTCGATCGCCCCGTGATCTACGAGGCGCGCGGCTTCCTCGAGGAGACGTGGCGGAGCAGGGGTGGGCGGGCCGACTCGGACTTCTACCGGCTCTCCCGCGCCGCCGAGACCGCCTGCATGCGCGCTGCTGCGGCGGTGGTCACGGTTTCCGAGCCGATGCGCGCCGACATCGTCGCGCGAGGCATCCCGATGGACAAGGTGACGGTGGTGGGCAACGCGGTGTCCGCCGACTACCTCACCCCGCCACCCGACGCGACCGCACTGCGCAGCCGCCTCGGCATCGCCCCGGACGCGCTGGTCGTCGGCCTCGTGAGCACGCTCAACGACTACGAGGGTGTCGACGTGCTGCTTCGCGCCGCGGCCCTCGTCGATGATCCGGGGCTCGTGGTCCTCGTCGTCGGCGACGGACCCGCGCGGCGCGACCTGGAGCGAATCGCCCACGACTGCCTGGACCCCGGGCGCGCCGTCTTCACCGGACGCGTCCCGCACGCTGCGGCACGTGACCATCACGCGGCGCTGGACGTCTTCTGCGTGCCGCGGCGTCGCACTCCCGTCACCAGCCTGGTTCCCCCACTCAAGCCCCTCGAGGCGATGGCGACCGCCCGGCCCGTCGTCGTCAGCGACCTCCCTCCGCTCGTGGAGCTCGTCGGAGCCGACGAGGGCCTCCGGACCGAGGGTGAGCCGCCCTCACGAGGCCTCGTCGCGGCCCCTGACGACCCCGCCTCGTGGGCGGAGGCGCTGAAGGTGCTGCTGTATGATCCAGCGCTTAGGACACGCATGGGTCAGTCTGCGAGACGCTGGGTCCATGAGAACCGAACCTGGGGTGCTGCCGAGCTCACCTACGCAGATCTCTACGCCCGGGTTCTGAACCTGACGGGGACGGCCCCCGACCGGAACGAGGGAGCAACCCGTGGCACATGACGCCGCCGTGATCGGGCTCGGCTATGTCGGCCTTCCCCTCGCGCAAGCGGCCTCCCACGCGGGCCTGAGTGTCCTCGGGTTCGACATCAACGCTGACGTGGTCGCCTCGTTGAACTCTGGCCGGTCCCACGTCGACGACCTGTCCGACGCAGACGTCGCACACATGCTCAGCGAGGGCTTCCGCGCGACGACCGACCCCGCCGAGCTGGGCGGTGCCGAGACGATCGTGATCAGCGTGCCCACGCCGCTCTCCACGGAAGGTGGGCCTGACCTCAGCGCCGTGGAAGCGGCGGTGGAGACGATCGCGAACCAGCTCCGTCCCGGGATGCTCGTGGTGCTTGAGTCCACCACCTACCCAGGCACGACCGACGAGGTGGTCCGGCCCGCACTGGAGGCTGGCGGACTGAGCGCCGGCACCGACTTCCACCTCGCCTTCTCACCGGAGCGGATCGACCCCGGCAACCCCCTTTTCGGCGCGACGAACACGCCGAAGGTCGTGGGCGGACACACCGCCGCCTGCACGGAGGCGGCCGCCGCCTTCTACGGGAGGTTCGTCGATACGGTCGTGCGGGCCAAGGGCACGCGCGAGGCCGAGATGGCCAAGTTGCTCGAGAACACCTACCGCCACATCAACATCGCCCTCGTCAACGAGATGGCCCAGTTCTGCCACGAGCTCAACATCGACCTCTGGGACGTGATCGAGGCGGCGAAGTCGAAGCCGTTCGGTTTCCAGGCGTTCTACCCGGGCCCAGGCGTCGGGGGGCACTGCATCCCCATCGACCCCAACTATCTGTCCCACAACGTCCGCGCTCGGCTGGGATACCCGTTCCGCTTCGTGGAGCTGGCTCAGGAGATCAACGCCGCGATGCCGAGCTACGTGGTTCGCCGGGTGCAGGATGCGCTCAACGAGGACGCCAAGGCTCTGCGCGGCTCAACGGTGCTGTTGCTCGGGGTGACCTACAAGCCCGACATCGCGGACGAACGCGAGAGCCCTGCCGTCCCCCTCGCCCGCCAACTGGTCGCGCACGGAGCCACGGTGCAGTTCCACGATCCCAAGGTCAAGACCTGGCGTGCGCTCGGCGACGCCGTAGCCCGTGTCGACGACCCCATGGCCGCGGTCGCCCTGGCCGACCTGACGGTTCTCGTCCAGAACCACCGTGACTACGACGTCAACGCCCTCGCAGCAGCCGCTCAGCGATTCTTCGACACTCGTGGCGTTGTCACCGAGGCCGGAAGGATCCAGCGCCTGTGACCGACACTGCACCTACCCCCGCCGCTGTCCCCGCCGGCCTCGAGCCGAAGCCCCTTTCCCCTGAGGATTCCCAGGCGCTCGCTGAGCGCCACGGACTCATGCAGATCGGTGTCCGGCCGCCGCTGTTCGCCTATCTCCGGGAGCTCTGGCACAAGCGCCAGTTCATCTGGACGCTCGCCTCCGCGCAGGCGTACGCCGCGCACCAGAAGTACCTGCTCGGGCAGGTCTGGGCCGTGCTCAACCCCCTGCTGCTCGTCGCTTCCTACTACCTCATCTTCGGCGTCCTGCTGGACATCCGGCGAGGGACCCAGAACTACATCGGCTTCCTCACGATCGGCATCTTCCTCTTCAGTTTCATTGCCTCGTCCATGACCTCCGGGGCCAAGGCGATCACGAGCAACATCGGGCTGGTCCGCTCCCTGCGCTTCCCGCGTGCCGTGCTGCCCATCGCTGTGACAGTGACCCAGCTGATCCATGTCCTGCCCGCCCTCGGCGTGCTGCTGCTCCTGATGCTCGTCACGGGCGAGCGTCCACAGCTCGAGTGGTTGATGCTGCCTGTCGCGGTCGCACTGCTCTTCCTCAACGTCCTCGGCATCACCTTCTTCCTGGCCCGGATCGTCGAAATCTCGCGTGACGTGGGGAACCTCATCCCAGTGCTCACCCGCCTCCTGCGCTACATCTCCGGCGTCTTCTTCAGCATCGACCACTACGCCGGGCACCCCGTGGTCCACGCGGTCATGGCGTTCCAGCCCGTGTCACTGCCCCTGACCATCACCCGCGAGGCACTCCTGGCCGAATTCGCCCTCACCCCGTCCAACTGGCTGCTCGCGCTCGCGTGGGCCTTGGTCCTACCCACAACGGGTTTCCTCTTCTTCTGGCGAGCGGAGGCGAGGTATGGCCGTGCATCCTGAGCCCAAGCCGAGCGTCGTCGTGTCGCACCTCGACATCGTCTACGAGGTGTTCGGCGCCAAGCGCGGGCGGGCCGTCGCCGCTGGCGAGGAGGAAGGCGGCCTGGGCATGGTCGAGCGACTCCTCGGCCAACGTGAGGAGAAGTTCGGGCACGTCCAGAAGGTCCACGCCGTCAAGGACGTCTCTTTCGTGGCCAACGTCGGCGAGTCGATCGGGATCATCGGGCGCAACGGATCCGGCAAGAGCACCCTGCTGCGGGCCATCGCGGGCCTGATCCCCCCGACCTCCGGGTCGGTGTGGCTCTCCGGGGAGCCGTCGCTGCTCGGCGTCAACGCCGTGCTTCTCGGTGACCTCACCGGCGAGCGAAACATCATGATCGGCGGCCAGGCGCTCGGCCTCTCCGCGAAGGAGATCCGGTCTCGGTTCAACGACATCGTCGAGTTCTCGGGCATCGGCGACTTCGTCTACATGCCGATGAAGGCCTATTCCTCAGGGATGGGGGCCCGCCTCCGTTTCGCCATCTCCACGGCCAAGACCCCTGACATCCTGATGGTGGACGAGGCGCTGGCCACCGGTGACGCCGACTTCAAGGCTCGCAGCTCCGAGCGAATCACCCAGATCCGCAAGGACGCCGGCACCGTGTTCCTCGTCAGCCACTCCAACAACACCGTCAAGGAGATGTGCACTCGAGCGCTGTGGATGGAGAAGGGGCGACTGATCGCCGACGGCCCAGCCGAAGAGGTCGTCACGGCCTACCAGAAGACCTTCCCGCAGAAGAAGAAGCCGTCGTCCAAGCAGACCTCGGCGACAGACTCGTGAGCGACGCGATGGCTGCGGCGGCCCCCGGACCGGTCCTCGTGGTCACGGTGGTCCACCATCCCGAAGATGCGCGGATCCGCTACCGGGAGATCCAAGCGCTCCTCGACGCCGGACACCCGGTGACCTACGCGGCGCCTTTCTCCGACTACGGCGTGACGCCGACGCCACGTGAGCGACTGACGACCATCGACGTTCCGCGCGCCGTGGGACGACGCCGCCTGAAGGCCCTGCGCGCCGCGCATGGGCTGCTGTCGCGGCTCGGCGGGTCCTATGCCGCGGTCATCATCCATGACCCGGAGCTGCTGCTCGCGACGGCCGGCCGTCGCTTCCCACAGCTGATCTGGGACGTCCACGAGGACACTGCGGCGGCGATCGAGGTCAAGGCGTGGCTTCCCGGGCTGCTGCGCCGACCGGCCGCGGCAGCGGTCCGACTCATTGAGCGTGCCGCCGAGCGCAGGTATGCGCTGCTCCTGGCCGAGCCGGGCTATCGCGACCGGTTCCGACGTGAGCACCCGGTCATCCCCAACACCACGATGGTGCCCGACGCCGTGGCCCCGCCCGGAAGAGATCGGGTGGTCTACCTGGGTGCCGTGACCGTCGCCCGCGGGGCCCGAGTGATGGCCGCTGCCGGGCGGCTGATCCGCGAACGCACCGGCGATGCGGTCCGCGTCGAGATCATCGGCCCCCCGCGGGACGAGGAGAGCCGTCGCATCCTCGAGGAGGCAGAGTCCAGAGGTGACCTGCGCCTGCATGGCTTCGTCCCGAACGAGGAGGCGCTCGGCATGGTCTCTGGGTCACTTGCCGGTCTCTCGCTGCTGCGCGACGAACCCAACTACCGGCACTCGACACCCACCAAGGTGTACGAGTACCTCGCGCATGGCGTGCCGGTGGTGACGACCCCGCTCCCCCTCGCCCGCGAGCTGGTCGAGGCGTCTCACGGTGGCGTCGTGGTGCCCTTCGACGATGCCGATGCCGTGGCTGCCGCTGTCATCGACCTGTGGCGCGCTCCCGAACGGGTGCTCCAGATGAGTGCCCATGGGCACGCCTACGCCCGGGAGCACCACGACTGGCGGTCGATGAAAGGCACCTTCGTCGACACCGTCCGGGAGGTCATGCAGCAGGCCCGGACGGCGGGCGGCCAAGGCCCCGACGCGGGCACCGCGACCCGGCCCACTCTTCCTGGCGGATACAGTTGACCAGCCCTTTTCCCCACCACTCGGAGACACAGTCCATGTTCCATGACGGAATTGCGGTCATCGGCCTCGGCTACATCGGCCTGCCGACCTGCGCCGCGCTCACTCGGCAAGGTCTCACCCTCAAGGGTGTCGACGTCAATCAGCACACCGTCGACGAGATCAACGCAGGCCGTGTGCCGATCGTGGAGCCCGACCTCGACGAGGCCGTCGAGGAGGCGGTGGCCAAGGGCCTGCTGAGCGCCAGCACCGAGACCCCCCAGGCGTCCGTGTACCTCATCGCGGTCCCGACCCCGTTCAAGGGGGACCATGAGCCGGACCTGTCCTACATCCGCTCCGCAACGGAGTCGATCGCGCCGCAGCTGAGGGGTGGCGAGGTCGTCATCCTCGAGTCCACCTCGCCGCCCGGCACCACGCTGCAGATCAGCCAGTGGCTGGCCGAGCTTCGACCTGACCTCCGTTTCCCGCACGAGCACGACGCCCCCGACGTGCACTTGGCACACTGCCCCGAGCGCGTCCTCCCCGGCCGGATCATGGTCGAGATCTTCAGCAACGACCGCGTCGTCGGGGGTCTCACGCCGACCTGTGCCGAGAAGGCCGCGGAGCTCTACCGCACCTTCGTGACCGGCGAGATTCTCCTCACGGACGCGACGACGGCCGAGATGGCCAAGTTGACCGAGAACTCCTTCCGCGACGTCAACATCGCCTTCGCCAACGAGCTGGCCGAGATCTGCGAGCAGTTGGGCATGGACGTGTGGGAGGTCATTCGCCTGGCCAATCGCCACCCGCGGGTCAACATCCTCAACCCCGGCCCCGGCGTCGGTGGCCACTGCATCGCGGTCGACCCGTGGTTCATCGTCGCGGCGGCTCCCGAGCGCGCAAGACTCATTCGGACGGCGCGCGAGACCAACGACGCCCGCCCGCAGACGGTCATCGGCAAGGTCACGTCCGCCCTCGCCGAGCTGGGCAAGGGCCCTGACGGGGAAGGAGCGACGATCGCTTGCCTCGGGCTCGCCTTCAAGGCCGACATCGATGACCTGCGCGAGTCGCCGGCCCTCCACATCACCGATCAGCTCTCGACGCAGCTGCCCGCGGCGACGGTCCTGGCGGTCGAACCGCACGTGACCACGCTGCCGAAGTCCCTGCAGGGGCGGGCCAACCTGACGCTGGACGAGGTTTCCCACGCGGTCCAGGAGGCAGACGTGGTCCTGCTCCTCGTCGATCACCAGCCGTTCAAGCGGCTCACGCTGGGTGACCTCGAGGGCAAGAAGGTCATCGACACGCGCGGCATCTGGCGCTGAGCCACCTCATCGAAAGAGCAGTTCGCGACGTGTCGCGAACTGCTCTTTCGATGAGTGGGGGTGGGCTGACGGGGGCGAAGTGCTCCTCCGATGCGAGGATGGTCAGCTGCTGAAGTCGGGCTCCCGCTCCCCGATGCCGAGCATCGCACCGATGGCGGCGACGCAGCGCGACGCAGCCTTGCCGTCTCCGTAGGGGTTGACGGCGTTGGCCATCTCGGCGTAGGCCTCCTGGTCGTCGAAGAGCCGCTGGACCGACCCGCGGATCGCCTCCGCATCGGTGCCGACGAGCCGCACCGTCCCGGCCTCGACCGCCTCCGGCCGTTCGGTCGTGTCCCGCATCACGAGCACCGGCTTGCCGAGGCTCGGCGCCTCCTCCTGGACCCCGCCGGAGTCGGTGAGCACCACGTTGGATGCTGCGAGCACGTGGGCGAACTGGTGATACTCCAGCGGCTCGGTCAGCGTGACGTTCGCCAGAGGCCCGAGCATCGGCTCGATGACGTCACGGACGATGGGGTTGCGGTGCATGGGCAGCAGGACAAGCACGTCGGGGTTGGCGACGGCGAGGTCGCGGATGGCGCCCATCGACTCCGTCATCCGGTCACCCCAGGACTCACGGCGGTGGGAGGTGACGAGCAGGAGCTTGCGCCCGGCCTTGGCCGCCTCCACGATCTCGCCGACGCGCGGGTCGGTGAACGTGACGGGCTGCGTCGTCGTCCACTGGAGGGCGTCGATGACCGTGTTGCCGGTGACGGGGATCGCCGCCTCGTCGATGCCCTCGCGCAGCAGGTTGGCCTTCGAGGTCGGTGTCGGAGCCAGGTGCAGGGACGCCAGCGGCGAGGTCAGGCGGCGGTTCACCTCTTCGGGGAACGGCGAGTAGATGTTGCCGGTCCGCAGGCCGGCCTCGAGGTGCACCACGGGGATCTTCTCGTAGAACGCCGAGAGAGCGGCGGCGAGCACCGTGGTCGTGTCGCCCTGGACGACGACGACGTCCGGGCGGACGTCCTGCAACAGGTGGGATGTCGCGAGGATCGTCTTCGACGTGATCTCCGCGAGCGTTGCCCCGGGGGTCATCAGGTCGAGGTCGTGGGTCGGCTCGATCCCGAAGAGGGCGTTGACTTGGTCGAGCATCTCGCGGTGCTGTCCGGTGACAGCGACAATCGGATCGATCTGCTCGTGACGCCGCAGCTCTCCGACGAGCGGGGCCATCTTGATGGCTTCCGGTCGGGTGCCGTAAATGGTCATGACGCGATACATCGGGTTTCCCTCCTGGCTACTGGCGCCACAGCCTAACGGGCCTCGTGAGTCACCCATCCATCACCAGGCGAAGTCGTGCGCTGGGCGAACGAGGTGCGCCCACTTCGGCGCGACGTCCTCCCGCGCTGACGCCCGCGACACCCACCGGCGCATGTGCGGGAAGGCGTGCGCCCGCCACCAGTGAGCCTCCTCCACCCAACCGTGCCGTATGCCGCTGGGCTGGGTCTCAGCCCCCCAGCCGAGCTGCGCCTGGGCTGGGAGCGAGCCCAGCG
>NZ_JAPFQL010000163.1 GCF_028446585.1 Intrasporangium calvum | reverse complement strand
GAGCAACACCAAGGCCGTTGTCGCCAACGCCGCCGCGAGGACAGCCATCATCAGAGTCGTCAGGCGGGCCACCGGCACCTCCAACCGCCCCAGCGGATCCGGCTCCGCAGGCGAGTCTCGTCCGCGGTCGACGTGCAACCACACCGAGACGGCCACCCCGGCGGTCGCGAACAGCCCGAACAGGGCCCAACCGAGCCAGCCCGGCAGCTGCAGAACGGCCACGACGTAGGCCAACATCGCCAGGCCGAACACCAGCTCACCTCCGCCTCGCACCACCCTGCCCAAGCCGCCCCACCG
>NZ_JAPFQL010000162.1 GCF_028446585.1 Intrasporangium calvum | reverse complement strand
GGTGGGGCGGCTTGGGCAGGGTGGTGCGAGGCGGAGGTGAGCTGGTGTTCGGCCTGGCGATGTTGGCCTACGTCGTGGCCGTTCTGCAGCTGCCGGGCTGGCTCGGTTGGGCCCTGTTCGGGCTGTTCGCGACCGCCGGGGTGGCCTTCTCGGTGTGGTTGCACGTCGACCGCGGACGAGACTCGCCTGCGGAGCCGGATCCGCTGGGGCGGTTGGAGGTGCCGGTGGCCCGCCTGACGACTCTGATGATGGCTGTCCTCGCGGCGGCGTTGGCGACAACGGCCTTGGTGTTGC
>NZ_JAPFQL010000161.1 GCF_028446585.1 Intrasporangium calvum | reverse complement strand
GCACCGTCGCACCCGCAGTGGACTCATACAAGTCGACGGCCTGCCGACGAAACTCCTCGGAGTAATTCTTGCGGGCCATGGTTCAGGATCATCTCGCTTCCCCAGCACATGCTGGATTCAGCGTGTCCAAGAACCAGGGTCAGGGCCCGCCGTCACCGCGTTCCGGACCCGCACCCTGGGGCACACCCGGTTCCCGTACGTGTTCCTCGACGCGACCTACCTGCACGTGCGGGAGGCGAGCCGCGGGCAGGTTGTCTCCCAGGCGGTCGTGGTCGCCACCGGCGTCACCGAGGACGGCGGCCGGGAGATCCTCGGGCTGGACGTCGGCGACAGCGAGGACGAGACGTTCTGGCGCGCGTTCCTCACCTCGCTGCGCGACAGGGGCCTCGCGGGGGTGCAGCTGGTGATCTCCGACCAGCACGCCGGCCTGGTCAAGGCCATCACCCGCTGCTTCGCCGGCGCCTCCCATCAGCGCTGCCGGGTGCACTTCGCCCGCAACCTGCTCGCGCTGGTGCCCAAGTCCCACAAGGACATGGTC
>NZ_JAPFQL010000160.1 GCF_028446585.1 Intrasporangium calvum | reverse complement strand
GACCACCTCCACCGGACGACTCGCAGGACCAACCTCGCGCTCGTCCCCCTCGGCTATGCAGACGGCATCCCCCGCGCCGCGACGGGCCGGGCCGAGGTCTGGGTCCGGGGCCGGCGCGCGCCTCTCATCGGCTGGGTCTCGATGGACCAGATCGTCATCGACGCAGGACCGCAGCGGGTGGCCGTCGGCGACGAGGTGGTCGTCTTCGGCAAGGGCGACCGGGGCGAGCCGACTGCGGCGGACTGGGCCAGGTGGGCCGGCACCAACGAGCACGAGATCTACACCGGCATCGGCGCTCGCGTCACCCGGCGCCACGTCAACCAGGCAGCAGCGATCGAGAGGGCATCAGCATGAGGGTCGGGGTCATCCACGGCGGCACGAGCACTGAGCACGAGGTGTCGCTGGCGAGCGGGGCAGGCGTCCTCGACGCCCTGGGCCGTCGCGGCCACGAGGCCGTCGCCATCCGCATCGACCGTGCCGGCGAGTGGCACACGACCCGTGGCGAGGGACGCGTCAACGCCCTCACAACCCTGCTGACCTGCGACGTCGTCGTCCCGGCCCTGCACGGGACGGGCGGGGAGGATGGCACGGTCCAGGGCCTGCTCGAGATGCTCGACCTGCCCTACGTCGGCAGCGGGGTCCGAGCGAGCGCCGTCTGTCTCGACAAGGCGCTGACCAAGGTGGTCGCCGAGCGCGCCGGCATCCCCATCGCGCCCGGCCTCCTCCTCGATCGCGCGAGGGTCAAGGCGGCCATCGCCCGGGCGGCAGAGCGCAGCGCCCTGCTCCGCGAGCTGTCAGGAGTGGGAGTCGAGCCCCCGCTCTTCGTCAAGCCGGTCCACGGCGGGTCGAGCATCGGGGTGACCCGTGTCACGGACAGCGCCGGCCTGCGCGACGCCCTCGTCGCCGCCGGCGACGACGCGGTGCTCGTCGAGGCCGAGATCGTCGGGCTCGAGGTCGACGTGCCCGTCCTCGAGCTGCCCGACGGCGAGCTGCGCGTCGGGCCGACCCTCCTGATCGACAGCGACCCTGACGAGCCGTTCTTCACCGAGGCAGCCAAGTACGCGAGTGGTGCCACGCACTTCACCGTCCCGGCTCCGCTGGGCGCGGCCCTGACCCGCAGGCTTGGCGTGCTCGCGATCAACGCCTTCCGCGCCCTCGGCTGCTCGGGCTTGGCCCGCGTCGACTTCTTCGTCACGGAAGGGGGTCCGGTGCTGAACGAGGTCAACA
>NZ_JAPFQL010000016.1 GCF_028446585.1 Intrasporangium calvum | reverse complement strand
CGGCTCGATCGGGTCCGCGCCCAGGGCGAGGTCAACGCCGAGGATGGGGTCGAGGTCCCGCTCCATGCAGGCCCGGACGAACTTCACCGCGCCGTAGAGCCCGTCCCGATCGGTCAGGGCGAGCGCCGGCTGCCCGAAGGCCACCGCCCGCTCGACGAGCTGCTCCGGCTTGGCGGTGCCGTATCGCATCGAGTAGGCCGATGCGACGTGCAGGTGGACGAAGCTGTCGCTCATCGAAGGAGGCGGGTCCCACGGAGCGGCGTGGTGAGCTCGGGCAGTGGCGCGGTCATCGGCACGCCGAGGCTGCTCTGGACGATCTCGAGGAACATCTCTGCCTGCCGAAGCAGGTCGTCGGCCTCCCGCGCGGGGATCCGGCCACCCCGGTCGATGACCGAGCGCTGGGCGGAGCACGCAGCGAAGAAGGCGGCCCACTCGCTCAGCTCCGGAGCGACCCCGGGGAGGACCTGCCAGACGCTGCGCGGCCGGGACCGTGGAGACGGGGTGGTGCGGGCCGCCACGAGGGCAGCGGCTGCGCGAAGCGCCCCCAGATGGGCGTCGCGGTAGCGCTCGGAGGCATCGGCCGTGCGGCAGGCATCCTCCAGCGTGCCCCTGGCTCGGGCGAGCAGCTCGAACACCGCCGGGGGGACGGGCGGCCGGGGAAAGGGCACCGTGCCGGGTGGGACGGACCGCTCCTGGCCTCCCCGGCCTGCTCCAGCTGACCGTGCGGCGGAGCGTGAGGATGAGGCGATCATCCTTGAAGGTGAAGTTGAAGGTGAAGCCACAGCGGCCACACCCTTCGGCGCGAGAGTCATCGCAGAGCTCCTTGTCAGTCAGCGACGCGAATGAGGGACCATCGGTCACGGGGGGCCGACTCGTCATGGGCAAGGTCGTAGACCCCGGGCGCGAAGGACCATCCCGGACTCGCCTCGACGCGCCACACCCGCTGCTCCCTCGCCGCCACCGCAATGGCGGCACCGGGTCGCACCGTCGCCTCCTCGGCATCGAGCGCGTCCCGCCACCACGCCCGCCGCTCCCGCCACTGCGAGAGGACCTGACGCACCACGTAGAGGCGCCCGCGCCAGATGAACGCCTCGGGCTGCTCGGGCACCCCGACACGAACCTCGACCGGATCACTGAACCTGCGCACCACGACACGTCTCCTTTCGGGACACACGTCGAGGCGGGAGAACACGACCCAGGCGACCGCTGCTCCACTGCGGACGCCCGAACACCCTGCCGACGACTTGAACCTTGACTTGGACTTGAGCGGAGTGGTTCCCACCTACCCACCACTCCTTGAGTCGAACACTTGTTCGATACCGCCAGCCTAACTCTCGCCACTGACAGCTGCAACCGACCTGGGCTGCCGCCGGAAGCTACGGTGAGCCCATGGCCGACCCCACTCCCGATGTCGCGACCAGCCCGCCCCTGCTGGCGCATCCGGCCGTGGCCCGGGTGCGACGAGCCCTCACGGAGGCGGGGGTCAGTGCCGAGATCGTCGTCCTCGACGACGCGGCCCGCACCGCGGCGCAGGCCGCTGCGGCCCTGGGCACGTCCGTCGCCGCGATCGCCAACTCCCTCGTCTTCGTCGCGACCCTGCCCGACGGCACCGAGACGCCCTTGCTCGTCCTCACCTCCGGTGGACACCGCGTCGACCCGGAGCACCTGGCCGCGGCGACCGGCTACGCGAGCATCGACAAGGCCGATGCAGCCTTCGTGCGCAGGAGCACCGGGTTCGCCATCGGCGGCGTGGCCCCCGTGGCCCACACGGGCCACGTGACCACTCTGGTGGACGCCGCCCTCGCCGAGCACGAGGTCGTCTGGGCTGCGGCCGGGCACCCGCACACCGTCTTCCCCACCACGCACGACGAGCTCGTCCGGGTCACCCGGGGGCGGTCCGTCACCGTGCGCTGAGGCGGCGGGAACCCAGCCGCCCTCCGCCCCCTCCGGCCCCATCGGAGCCCGCCCGGCGGCATACTGCCTGTACGGAGGAAACTGAGTACGCGTGCTCAGGCCGCGCCGCCTCTGCCCCGGCAGAGTGACACCGCGGGGCCGGTCCGCGAACGGAGGGTTGCAGGGGTGCCGTCCGCTCGCGGATCGGCCTTTCGTATGCCGCTGGGCCAGCCCGCGCGCACGCGCGGACCCGTTGTGGCTCAGAGGTTGTCGAAGACCTCCAGCGTCGCCGACGACCGGTTCATGGTGATGAAGTGGATGCCGGGCGCGCCCTCGTCGAGCATCCGCCGGGCCGCCTCGGTCGCGATCGCGAGACCCTCCTGGCGCACCGCCTCGGCGTCGTCTCCGTGGCGCTCGAGACGGCTGGTGACCGCCGTGGGCATCGGCTGGCCGGCGAGCTCTGCCATTCGCACCACCTGGCGGGCATTGGTGATGGGCATGAGGCCAGGGATCACCGGCAGGTCCGAACCGCGACGTGCCAGCGCATCGCGCAGCCTCAGGTAGTTGTCGACGTCGAAGACCATCTGGGTGATCGCGAACTCGGCCCCCTCGCGCTCCTTGCGCAGCAGCGTCTCGACGTCGTCCTCCAGGCTCCGCGACTCGGGGTGCCCGTCCGGGAAGGCCGCGACGCCGACGGTGAAGTCGCCCAGGCCCTTGATGAGGCCGACCAGCTCCTCGGCGTGGTCGAGGCCCTCCGGGTGGGCCACCCAGGGCCGGCCCAGCCCGCCCTGCGGGTCGCCGCGCAGGGCGAGGATGTTGCGGACGCCGGCAGCGGCGTAGTGGCCCACCACCTGGCGCAGCTCAGCCACCGAGTGGCCGACACAGGTGAGGTGTGCCATCGGTGTGAGGGACGTCTCCTCCAGCACGCGCTCGGTGAGCCGCACGGTGCGGTCCCGCGTGCTGCCGCCCGCCCCGTAGGTGATCGAGACGAAGCCGGGTGACACCTTCTCCAGGCTGCGAATGGCCCCCCACAGCTGCTCGGCCGCGGCATCGTCCTTCGGCGGGAAGAACTCGAAGCTGAAGGTGGGCGTCGGCGCCTTGACCATCGCGACGATGGACCGCGTGAAGCGCTCTGCGCGGGTCATGGAGGAAGCCGTGCCGTGTGCCATCCCGCCACCATAGATGGGGAGGGCCACCTGAGGCTGACCCGTGCCACGGATCGGGCGGGCGGCCGCGTAGGCTGACGGCGACGTGCGGGGCAGTCCGCGCGCCGAACGATGGAGGACGTGCGTGACCAGCCCCACCGACCGCGACGCCCTGCGCCGCCGGGTGCAGCAGGCGCTAGACGCGCACATCGGGCAGGCGGGCACCGCCCTGGCCGAGATCGGTGACGACATCACCCCCCTCGTGGACTCGGTCTCCCGCCTGCTGACCGGGGGCAAGGGGCTGCGGGCGAGCTTCCTCTACTGGGGCTACCGCGCCGCCGGTGGCCCCGACTCCGAGGCCCTCGTCCGGCTCTCCGCCAGCATGGAGTTCTTCCAGGCGGCCGCCCTGCTGCATGACGACGTGATGGACCGGAGCGACACCCGTCGCGGGATGCCGTCCGCGCACCGCGCGGTCGCCGACCTCCACCGCTCGCGCGGCTGGTCCGGGGACGGCAGCCGGTTCGGCGAGGGTGCCGCGATCCTCGCCGGGGACCTGTGCCTCACCTGGTGCGACGAGATGTACTCGACGTGCGGGTTGCCGGCCAGTGAGCTGGCCCGCGGACGAGGCACCTTCGACCTGATGCGGACCCAGCTCATGGGAGGACAGTTCCTCGACCTGCTCGAGTCTGCGCGCGGCTGGGAGGGGCTCGACCTCGACGCGCGGATCGCCTCAGCCCGCAACGTGATTCGCTACAAGAGCGCCAAGTACACGATCGAGCACCCGCTGCTCATCGGGGCGCGGGTGGGAGGCGCCGCCGAGGAAGCCCTGGCCGACCTGTCCGCCTACGGCCTCGCGCTCGGGGAGGCGTTCCAGCTGCGCGACGACCTGCTGGGTGTCTACGGGGACCCGGAGGCGACCGGGAAGCCTGCCGGTGACGACCTGCGCGAGGGCAAGCGCACGGTGCTGGTCGCACTCGCCCTCGAGCTCGCGGGGGACCAGGATCGCGCCGTGATCGAGGCCCTGCTCGGCCGTGAGGATCTCGACGAGTCCGGGGTCTTCCGGCTCCGGGGCATCTTCGCCGACTCTGGAGCCGTCGAGCAGGTCGAGGAGATGATTCGGCAGCGCGCTGCCGAGGCGCACGAGGCCGTGGGCCGCGCCAGGGCGTCGAGCCCGCACGGCGGGCCCCTGGATCTGGCCGCCCTCACGGTGCTCGACGAGCTCGTGGACGCCTCGACGACACGCCACGCCTGAGCCTGCTCAGGACCGCGGCGCTCGCGTCGCTGTCAGAAGGCGAGCTCCTGGGCCCGGCGCCTGACCTCGGTCTTGTGTCCCGCCCGCAGGGAGTCGATGGGAGCCCCGGGAACCGGCAACGTGGGGTCGGGGGTGAAGAGCCAGTCGATGATCTCGTCGTCGGTCAGGCCGCTGTCGGCGAGGACGGTGAACGTGCCCTTGAGCTCGGAACGCGGACCGTCCTCGGTGAAGAACTTCGCCGGAACCGCGACCACTCGCCGCTCGCCCACGCGCGAGGCCAGCACCTCGCGGTCCGCGATCATCTGCCGGATACGCGACAGCGCTACGCCCAGACGCTCGGCCGCCTCGGGGACGGTGAACCACTCCCCCACCAGCGACTCGAGCACGGCTCGGCCGTCGGTCTCCTCGTGCTCCTCGGGGCTCGGCTCGGGCGAAGCTGCATGCTGCTCAGTCACGGGTCGAGTCTGCCACCCCGCGGGGAGCTGCTCGAATTACACGAATGTGTTTTTGCTTTAACCGTCAATTCTTCGGGTAGCGTCACTCCTGTCACACCAGAAACATGCGACCCAGAGATCTCTGGGCGCTCTCGCTCTGCACCTCCGACATCGCTCCCCGGCCTCCCCTTCCGGCCGCCCTCCACCATTCGGGGCAAGGAAAGGACTCCATGCTCACCGCCGACGTCGCACAGCTCGCACCCCCTGCCCACGCCCTCTTTGCCGAGCAGGCGGCTCGCACCTGGCGGACCATCATCGTCCGGCCGGGCGACACCATCTGGGACCTCGCGCTGGCGCACCGCACCACCCCGGGCGCCCTCGTCTCCAAGAACCGGCTCGCAGCCGGAGGTTCCGTGATCCACCCGGGCCAGCGCCTCCTCGTGCCCGGGTCCGGGGCCGCGACCACCCGGGCACGGACCGGCTCCACCCAGCCGGCCACGTCCGCCGCCGCAGGTCGCAGCACCGCCCGCCGCTACGTCGTCCGCCCCGGCGACACGATGAGCAGCATCGCTGCGGCACACCGCATCTCCCTGACGAAGCTCCTCTCGGCCAACCGGCTGGCGAATCCACGCCTGATCCACCCCGGTCAGCGCATCGCGCTTCCCGGCAAACCGGCCCCAGTCGTCCCGAAGTCGGCAGGCAAGCCGGTCCCGACGAGCGAGAACACCTTCGCCGGCTACACCTACTCGGATGCGACGGTCGCGGCCGCCAAGAAGAACCGGGACGCACTTGCCAGGGCAGCCGTCCCGAGCCGGAGCGACACCGCCTCGATGATCCGTCGCACGGCGATCCGTCATGGGGTCGACCCTCGCATCGCCCTCGCCATCGCGTGGCAGGAGTCGGGCTGGAACCAGCGGGCAGTGTCGGTCGCCAACGCCATCGGCACCATGCAGGTCATCCCCTCGTCGGGCGACTGGGCCTCCGCCCTGGCAGGTCGCCGACTCGACCTGCTCGACACCCAGGACAACATCACGGCCGGTGTCGTCATCATCCGGGCCCTGCGGGTCAGCTCCGACTCCCTGGAGGAAGCCATCGGCGGCTACTACCAGGGCCTGCACTCCGTCCGCACCCGTGGGATGTTCGCCGACACCAAGCAGTACGTCGCCGCAGTCAAGGCCCACATGCGGCGAATGTGATCTCCGACAGACCCGCAGCCAACCCGCCTCCACGGGTTCGGCCACGGGGCACCGTAAACTGCCCTGCGTGACGTCCAGCGTGGCGGATGCACTCGTCGGCAAAGTGATCGACGGGCGCTACCGCATCCTCTCCCATCTCGCAGACGGAGGCATGGCCTCCGTCTACGTCGCGATGGACGCCCGCCTGGACCGCGAGGTCGCCCTCAAGATCATGCGTCCCGGGCTCGCGCGCGACGCGGTCTTCGTCGAGCGGTTCCGGAGCGAGGCCCGAGCCGCCGCTCGCCTCAGCCACCCGAACGTCGTCGCCGTCTACGACCAGGGTGAGGACGACGGCGACGTGTTCCTGGCGATGGAGCTCGTCCACGGCAAGACGCTGCGCGACGTCATCCACGAGGAGGCCCCGCTCACCGCCCGTGAGGCGCTCGCCATCCTCGAGCCGGTGCTCGCGGCCCTCCGTGCCGCCCACACCGCCGGGCTCGTCCACCGTGACGTCAAGCCCGAGAACGTCATCGTCCGGCACGACGGTGAGGTCAAGGTCGCCGACTTCGGGCTGGCCCGCGCCGTCGCCAACGAGGCGACCGCCAACCAGACCGGTGTCCTGCTCGGGACGGTGTCCTACCTGTCCCCCGAGCAGGTCGAGGGCGGCGGAGCCGACGCCCGCAGTGATGTGTACGCGGCAGGCCTGCTCCTCTTCGAGATGCTCACCGGGCGCAAGGCCGTCACGGGCGACTCGCCCATCCAGATCGCCTACCGCCACGTCCACGGCGGCGTCCCGCGACCCTCGTCGATCGTCTCCGCCGTCTCCGCCGACCTCGACCAGCTGGTCGCCCAGGCGACGGCGCTCGACCCGGAGGACCGCTTCCCCTCCGCCGCCGAGTTCCTGGCCGCCATGCGCATCCTGCGCCGCAACCTCACCGAGGGCGAGCTCGACCGGCGACCGGTGACGGCACCGCTCACCTTCGCCGCGCCGCTCGGCGACGCGACCCGCCCGGCGACCGCCCAGCTGCCTGCTCAGCTGCCCGCCCAACGGTCCGCGCCGGTGCGTGAGACCACAGCGGCGCTGCCGTTGACCGCCCACGAGGCGATCGACTCGCGTCCGTCGAGGTCCGGACGGTCCTCCCGCACCCGCCGACGCCGCTGGCCCTGGCTCGTCGCAGCCCTGTTGCTCGCAGCGGGTGCCGGCGGGTGGTGGTGGTTCACGGACGGCCCCGGCGGCACGACGGTCGTGCCGGTGACCGTGGCGCAGACACTCGACGACGCGGCAGCGGCGCTCGACGTGGCCGCGTTGCGCTACGAGTCGAGCGAGGCGTTCTCGGAGACCGTCGCGTCAGGCCGGGTCATCTCGGCCCAGCCCGCCGCCGGCACCGAGGTGTCGAAGCAGTCCCTCGTCCTGCTCGTCGTGTCGAAGGGACCAGAGCGCTATGAGGTCCCCCGGCTCGTCGGGTCCAAGGCCGCCGGCCTGCGCGACGTCCTCGCGCCGCTGACCCTCAAGAGCAGGGCGAAGGAGGACTGGAGCGAGACGGTGCCCAAGGGCGTGATCATCTCGCAGAAACCGTCGGCCGGCACCGACGTGAAGCGCGGGGCCGTCGTCGAGGTCGTCGTCTCCCGCGGCCGACGCCCGATCACCGTCCCGAACGTCCGCGAGCTGCCCTTCGAGCAGGCCGCCGCGAAGCTCACGGAGGCCGGGCTCAAGCCGGTCCGCGCCGACGACGTCCACCACGACACCATCCCGGCCGGCCAGGTCGTCTCGCAGAAACCCGCGAAGGGCACGCTCTTCCGCGGCGACGAGGTGACCGTGGTCGTCTCCAAGGGACCCGTCATGGTGTCGGTGCCCAATGTCGTCGGCAAGCCGGTCCAGGAAGCCGAGGCGATTCTCAAGGAGCTCGGCTTCGCCATCGAGATCCGGCGTCCGCTCGGCACGTTCTTCGAGCTGGTCCGGGACCAGAGCGTCCCGGCCGACCAGCCCGCCCCCAAGGGCAGCACGATCATCCTGACCGTGGTCTGACCCGACCGTGCACACCGCCGCTCGGTCGCGCCTCGCCACCTTCCTGCTCGTCGCCCTCACCGCGGTGTGGGGGTCGACCTTCTTCCTCATCCGCGACCTCGTCGAGCACGTCCCGCCGGTGGACTTCCTCGCCGTGCGCTTCAGCATCGCCGCGGTGATCATGGTCGTGCTCTTCTGGCGGCCGCTCCGGGCCCTGCGCCGCGAGCAGCTCGTCGTCGGCGTCGTGCTCGGGCTGCTCTACGGCCTCGCCCAGATCCTCCAGACGCAGGGGCTCGCGACGACGCCCGCGTCGGTCTCCGGCTTCATCACCGGCACCTACGTCGTGCTCACCCCCCTCATCACGGCAGTGGTCCTGCGCGAACGGGTCTCGGGCACGACCTGGGCGGCGGTGTCCCTGGCGACGGCCGGCCTCGCGCTGCTGTCGTTGCGCGGCTTCTCGGTCGGCGTCGGTGAGGCCATCACCCTGCTCGCCGCAGTTCTCTACGCACTCCACATCGTCGGCCTCGGCCGGCACAGCTCCCATGAGATCGCCACCGGTCTGTCCGTCGTGCAGATGGTCGTCATCGCGGTCCTCTGCACCGCGGGAGCCCTGCCCGGTGGCATCGTCCTGCCGGCGACGCCCGGCCAGTGGGCCTCGGTCCTCTACATGGTCGTGTTCGCGAGCATCCTCGCCCTCTGGACGCAGACCTGGGCCCAGGCGCACATGTCGGCGACCAGGGCCGCCATCATCATGACCATGGAGCCGGTCTTTGCGGCGTTCTTCGCCGTGTGGCTCGGCGGCGAGTCGCTCACGGGGCGGATGCTCCTTGGTGGCGGGCTCGTGCTCGCTGCCATGTTTGCCGTCGAGCTGCTCGCGCGCCGTCGTCCCGGCGAGCTCCCCGTCGAGACCCTCCACCACGAGGTCTGAGAGCCGGCCGACCCGCGATGCCGGCGCGACCACGAAAGCCGGCTCAGCGGCATACGTCCCGCTGAGGGGATGTGTCTCAGGCGGAGACGGAGGCCGCCGGCCCCTCGGCCAGCAACGCCGTGAGGACCTCGACCGCGTGGTCGGTGGCGTCGTCGTCGACCTCGAGGTGCCAGACGAGCCGCACCGCGCCCGGCCCGACGGCGTAGGTCCGGACCCCGCGAGCGAGCGCCGCCGCGACGAAGTCCGCCCCGGACCAGCCGGCCACCGCGACGTCGACGATGACGATGTTGGTCTCGACGGTCGACAGGTCGACGCTGCCGGGCACGGCGGCGGCCATCGCCTCGGCGGCGCGCCGCGCCCTCCCGTGGTCCAGCGACAGGCGGTCGATGTGGTGGTCGAGGGCCCAGAGTCCGGCTGCCGCGAGAATGCCGGCCTGACGCATCCCGCCGCCGAAACGCTTGCGCCAGACGCGGGCCTCGGCCATGGCCTCGCGAGAGCCGACCAGGACGCTCCCGACGGGTGCGCCCAGTCCCTTGCTCAGACAGACTGACACCGTGTCGAACTCCCGGCCGTAGGCGTCCAGCGGCACGCCGGTCGCGACGTGGGCGTTCCAGAGCCGGGCGCCGTCGAGGTGCATGGCCACGCCCCGCTCGCGCGTCAGCTGGCGCGCCCGCTGGATCTCCTCGAGAGGCTGGATCGTGCCCCCGCCGAAGTTGTGGGTGTTCTCGACGATCACGAGCGCGGTGCACACCTGGTAGGGGCCGACCCCCGTGATCATCAGCGACGCCGCATCGTCAGCCCGGAAGCGCCCACGCTGCGAGACCCAGGTCCGGGAGGAGATGCCGGAGAGGATCGCCGCGGCACCGAGCTCGGCCCGCAGGACGTGCGCCAACGAGTCGCCGACCAGCTCCTCCCCCGGCTTGACGTGCAGCCGCACGCCGAGCTGGTTGGCCATCGACCCCGTCGGCGTGAAGAGACCGGCCTCGTGCCCGAGCAGGCCGGCCACCCGGTCCTCGAGCTCACGGACCGTCGGGTCCTCGCCGAAGACGTCGTCGCCGACGACAGCGGTGGCCATCGCCTCGCGCATCGCGACCCCGGGACGCGTGACGGTGTCGCTCAGCAGGTCAGCGCGCACCGCGGCGACCGTCACGTCAGGCCTGTCCGAGCATCTCGGCGACGACGAAGGCGAGCTCGAGCGACTGCTGGTGGTTCAGGCGCGGGTCGCACACCGACTCGTAGCGCTTCTCGAGGTCGGAGTCGATGATCTTCTCCGCCCCGCCGAGGCACTCGGTGACGTCGTTGCCGGTGAGCTCGACGTGGATGCCGCCGGGCACGGTGCCGAGCGAGCGGTGCACCTCGAAGAAGCCGCGGACCTCCTCGACGATGTCCTCGAAGTCGCGGGTCTTGTAGCCCGTCGACGACTCGAACGTGTTGCCGTGCATGGGGTCGCAGATCCAGGTCACCGTCGCGCCCGAGGCCGTCACCTTGTCGACCAGGGCGGGCAGGGCGTCGCGGATCGTGCCCGCACCCATCCGCGTGATGAAGGTGAGGCGACCCGGTGTCCGGTCAGGGTCGACCTTGTCGATCATCCGCAGCACCTCGTCGATGTCGGCCTTGGGGCCGAGCTTGACGCCGATCGGGTTGCTGACGCGGGAGACGAAGTCGATGTGGGCGCCGTCGAGCTGCCGGGTCCGCTCGCCGACCCAGACGAAGTGCCCCGACGTGTCGTAGAGGCGCCCGCTGCGCGAGTCGATGCGGGTCAGCGGCCGCTCGTAGTCGAGAACCAGGGCCTCGTGCGCGGCGTAGAACTCGACGGTGCGCATCGCGTCGAAGTCGGCGCCACAGGCCGCCATGAAGCGCATCGCCTTGTCGATGTCATGGGCCAGCTTCTCGTAGCGGGCGTTGGCGGAGTTGGCGACGAAGCCACGGTTCCACTCATGGACGTAGCGCAGGTCGGCGAACCCGCCCGTGGTGAAGGCACGCACGAGGTTGAGGGTCGCCGAGCTGGCGTGGTAGGCGCGGACGAGGCGCTGAGGATCCGGCTGGCGGGCCGCCTCGTGGAACGCGAAGTCGTTGACGATGTCACCCCGGAACGCCGGGAGCGTGACGCCCTCGCGGGTCTCGACGGAGGACGAGCGCGGCTTGGCGTACTGACCGGCCATCCGGCCCACCTTGACGACCGGGACGCTCGCGCCGTAGGTGAGCACGGCGGCCATCTGCAGGATCGTCTTGATGCGGTCGCGGATGTTGTCCGCCGTGGCCGACGCGAAGGTCTCGGCGCAGTCGCCGCCCTGGAGGACGAAGGCCTCACCGACGGAGGCGGCGGCCATGCGCTGGGTGAGCTGGTCGCACTCGCCGGCGAAGACGAGCGGCGGATACGACGCGAGGGTGGCGACCACTTCGGAGAGGGCCGCGGTGTCGGGCCAGGTCGGCTGTTGGGCTGCCTCGAGCTCGGTCGCGGCCGCGTTGAGCGCAGCCAGGGCCTCGGCTCCCGCTGCGGGGCCTGCGATGCCTTGGCCGGCGGCGGTGTCGGTGGTCAGTGTCACCCATTCAGGGTAGTCGCCACTCGGGGGTGCTCCCGCACGGGTCCGCATCCCGAAACCTCGGGGATCCACCACAGCAGATGCCGTATGCCGCTGGGCCGGGTTCGCGTCCTCGGCGCGGGCCGGTGCCCTCTCGAGCGAGTTGCTCTCAGGCGGGGTTCAGTGGCTCGATCCCGTGCTCGTAGGCGAACCGGGCGAGCTCGACGCGGTTGTTGAGGTGCAGTTTGGTGAAGATGTTCTGGACGTGGTTCTGCACCGTCCGGTGGGACAGGACGAGCGCCTGGGCGATCTCCTTGTAACCCAGGCCGGTGGCGACGTACTTGAGGATCTCCGTCTCCCGCTCCGTCAGCTCCGGAACCGGCCGGGTGGCCGCGACACTCGCCTCGGAGCGGACGCGGCGGAACTCCCCGAGGACCAGCCCGGCGAGCCCGGCAGTGAAGACCGGCTCACCGGCGGCCGTCGCACGGACGGCGGCAATGAACTCCTCCCGGCCCGCGGACTTGACGAGGTAGCCGAGGGCGCCGGCCTTGATGGCGTCGAGGACGTCCTTCGTGTCGCCGCTCGCCGAGAGCACGAGGATGCGGGTCGGGACGGCCGGGCGCTCACCTGCGAGGGCGGCGCAGACCTGGGCCCCGGTGAGAGCGGGGAGGTTGAGGTCGAGGACGAGCACGTCCGGTCGGGTGGCTCTCGTGCGATTGAGGGCGGACCGACCGTCATCCGCCGTGGCCACGACGTCGAAGCCCGCGTCGGCGAGGTCGCGCGCCACCGCATCACGCCACATCGGATGGTCGTCGGCGACGACCACCCGCACTGGCGCGTCGCCGGGCGGCAGCGTGCCGTGCGCGCTCGAAGGCGACCCAGACTCCTGCATCAGCTCCTCCTCGAAGGGACCCGCAGCTCGACGACGGTGCCACCGACCGGACCCGGCCCCACGGTGGCGCTGCCGCCGAGATCTCGGAGCCGGCCGGTGATGCTCGACGAGACCCCGAGCCGGCCCTGGTCCTTGGCCTCGTCGAGTCGTCCCGGGGCGAGGCCGCGGCCGGAGTCACGGATCGTCACGGTCACCTCGTCGCCGTCGTCGTCGACGAGAACCCAGGCCTCGGCCTCCGCTCCGGCGTGCTTGCGGACATTGTCCACCGCCGCGTCGACGGCTGCGGCGACCTCGTCGGCGATTCGGCGCGGCAGCAGGACCGGGTCGGCCGGGGCGATGAGGTGCACGGCGTCACGCTCGACGTGGCCGAGGACGGACCTCAGGTCGGAGTCGCCCGTCACGGCTCGGTCGATCTCCTCCGGGTCGGCCTGGCTGACGAGCGTCCGCAGGATCCGCTCCTGCTCCGCCGCCATCGCGCCCAGAGCGGCTGCGTCACCACCGAGGTCCTGCGCCCGGCGATGGATGAAGGCCAGCGTCTGCAGCACTCCGTCGTGGACCGTCCGGGCAAGGCGCTCACGCTCGGCGCGAGCCGCGTCACGCCGCATCGCCTCTCGCAGGGCTGCATGGCTCGCGCGGGCCAGGTCGACGCAGTAGCCCAGACACCCGCCGAGGAGCAGCCCGAAGACGGAGTTGGTCACCGTGTTGCCCGTGGGGGTGCCCACCTCGATGAAGGAGACCGCGGCGACGGCACCCGCAGCGAGGAGGCCGCCCCGCCAACCACGCAGGATCGCCCAGCCGACCATGGCGGCAGCCGGCCAGATGGACGGGATCGTCTTGGCGCCGGCGGCGATGACCCAGTCGTGGTCGACGAGGCGAGTGGCGAGCAACGCCCCGCAGCCGAGGGCGAGCTCGATCAGGTAGGCGCCTTCGGACCGTCGGGGCCGGATCGTCTGCACGATCGTCCAGACGGCCAGCACCGCAAGGATGGCAACGCCCAGCGTCAGCTGGGCGACCTCCTCGCGCCGGAGCCACAGGGCATGGGTCGCGTAGGCCAGCGCCAGGACCCGGAACATGTCGACGGCCCGCCAGAGGCCCCGCATGAGGGCGTGCTCGTCGGCGAGCACGTCCCCCGTCGCGCGTCCGTGGTCGAGGGCCTGGCCGGCCGCGCCGGCCGGCGTCGCCATCAGGACGCTGCCTCGACGCCGCCCCGTCCGTCGGAGCCCGGTCGCTCCACCTCAGGTCGCTCGGGCTCGGGTCGCTCGGGCTCGGCAGGCACTTCCGCCGGCATGGGCGGGTCGGGCTGCGTCGCGACGTCGCCCGCCTCCTCGGCCGACCCACCCGGCATCGCGTCCTGGATCTCCCGCGCCTTGGCCCGAGCGGCCGCGACGAGGCGGTCCTTCATCGAGGTGGCGTACATGTCGACGTACTCCTGCCCCGACAGAAGCATCAGCTCGTACATGATCTCGTCGGTGATGGAGCGCAGGACGAAGCGGTCGTCCTCCATCCCTTCGTAGCGGGAGAAGTCGAGGGGCTTGCCGATGCGCAGCCCGATCCGGGTGATGTGCGGGGCGAGCTTGCCGGGCGGCTGGGCCTTGTCGGTGTCGATCATGGCCACGGGGATCACGGGAGCCCCGGACTCGAGGGCCATCCGGGCGACCCCGGTGCGGCCGCGGTAGAGCCGGCCGTCAGGCGACCGCGTGCCTTCGGGGTAGATGCCGAGCAGCTCGCCGCGCCGCAGGACCCGCAGCCCCGAGCTGAGCGCGGCACTGCTCGCCTTGCCGCCCGAGCGGTCGACCGGCAGCTGGCCCACGCCCTTGAAGAAGGCCTTCGTGAGCCAGCCCTTGAAGCCGCTCCCGGTGAAGTAGTCGCTCTTGGCGAGGAAGGTGACGCGACGCTTGACCGTGAGCGGCAGGAAGATCGAGTCGGAGAACGACAGGTGGTTGGAGGCGAGGATGGCGGCGCCCTCCTCGGGCAGATGCTCCTCCCCCTCGACCCAGGGTCGGAAGAGCAGCTTGAGGATCGGCCCGAGGACGATCGTCTTCAGCACCCAGTAGAACAAGCCCGAACCACCTCCCACGTCTGCCGCGAGCAGCCTACGACACTCGCGCCATCCCAGTACCCCGTGCGAGGATCTGTGTCGTGAACGACCGGGACCTCGAGGCGGAGTTCGAGCGCATCGTCGCGGGGTGGGACACCGAAGCCCCGGATCCGCAGGAGTCTGCCGCGCCGCCGTCAGCATCGGTCCCCGATCCGACGCCGGCGCCGGAGGAGCCGGCAGACCCGGCGACAGGGACCGCGAGCTCGCCTGAAGGACAAGGCGGCACGTCGACCGGGGGCTTCAAGGACGCCGGTCTCAACCTGCCGATCGCGCCGACCGCGGGTCACGTCTGGCGCGCGTCCGAGCCCACCCGGGACGACGTGGACGAGCTCCTCGAGGCGGGAGAGACGGACGAGGACCACTTCACGCCGCCGACCGAGATGGACCTGCCGACGGCCGAGGAGGACCCGATGTTCTGGGCCATCGTCGGGGGCCTTGGCGGCGGGACGCTGTTGCTGCTCTACGTCCTCTTCTTCGATCGCGGCGGCAGCGGCTGGTGGATCGTCACCGCGATCAGCATGATCGTCGTCGGCTTCGTCCTGCTCGTCCTGCGCGGCGGCACGGAGCGCGACCCCTTCGACGACGGCACGCGGGTCTGATCCCAGGCGGGTCGCCTCCTCCGCCCGTATGCCGCTGAGCCGGCTCTCCTGGGGACGCTACGTCGACGGGTGGGTCGGCGCAGCGACGCTCGCCACGACCGGCTGTCGGGGCCGGCCGTCAGGGCCGGTCGTCAGGACGTCGATCCAGACGGGTCGGTGGTCCGACGCGGCAGCGAGATCGGCCTCGTCGAGGCAGGCCACCTCGTCCGCGGACGGCGCCCGGGTCACCAGGCCGGTGCTGGCGAAGATGACGTCGATCGCGGCGCGCGGGCGGTCGGATGGGAACGTCGGGCGTCCGCCGGAAGCCAGCTCGAAGTGCTCGGTGAACCGAGCGTGAGCCGGTCCGTCGGTCGCCTCGTTGAGGTCGCCCGCGACGATGGCCGGCGAGACCGACATGGGGAGGATGGCGTCGGCGTGCCGGGCGCGCTCCTCCGATCGGAGGCCGAGGTGGACGCTGACGACGGTGAAAGGTGCTGTGCCGGGGAACGAGACCCGTGCCGAGGCGAAGCCGCGCGACCGGTCCGGGAACCGCACCGGCAGTCGCCGGGCCACGGTCGCGTGCACCCGGGTGCGCAGCGACGTGAGCACGGCCGTGCCACCCGTGCCCAGTCGCCCGCCGGACCAGTAGAGGCCACACTCGCGAGCGAACGACGGCAGGCGCACCTCCGTGGTGAGCCGTCGGGGCACCTCCTGCAGGCACAGGACGTCAGGCGCCACGGAGCGAACCACCCGGGCCGCAGCGCCACGGTCAGCAGTGAAGTCCTGCACGTTGTAGCTCATGACGCGCAGCACGTCGCCCGGCCTCGCGAGCGTCACCGGCCGGACCTCGCCAGCTCGGCTGCGCCGATGAGGCCGGCCTCAGGGCCGAGGCGAGCCCGCTCGATCCGCGCCTCCGGCCGGTAGCCCCGGCCTGGGAGCTGGCGTCTGAAGGCCTCGCGGGCCGGCCCGAGAAGCAGCTCCCCCGCCGCACTGACACCCCCGCCCACGACGAAGAGGCCGGGATCGAACGCGGCGGCGAGGTTGGCCATACCGACCCCGAGCCAGTCCCCGATCTCGGCGATGAGCTCCCGAGCCGTGGGGTCGCCCTCTCGCGCGGCCTCGGTGATCACGGGCCCGGTCAGCGCGGCCACGTCGCCCCCGAGGCGACCGACGAGGTCGGCGACGACCGGCGAACCGGCACCGATCATCGCGCGCGCCTCCCGGACGAGGGCGTTCCCGCTCGCGTACTGCTCCCAGCACCCGCGGTTGCCGCACTCGCACCGGACCCCGCCCGGAACGACCTGCATGTGCCCGAACTCACCGGCGGTCCCGAACCGGCCGCGCTGGACCTGCCCGTCGATGATCAACGCGCCGCCGATTCCCGTGCCAAGGGTGATGACCACCACGTGCGACTCGTCCCGAGCGACCCCGAAGGTGCGTTCGGCCCACGCCGCAGCGTTGGCGTCGTTCTCCACGATGACGGGCCACGGGATCCGTCCGGCCAGCTGCCTGCGCAGTGGTTCGCGACGCCAGGACAGGTGGGGCGCGAAGAGCACCGTCGCGCGGTCCTCGGCCACGAAGCCCGCGGCGCCGATGCCGACGGCGACGATGTCCGCCGGGTCGACCGCGGTCCGCAGCTCGTCGACGCAGTCGACGATGGTGTCCTCGACAACCGAGGGTGACGTCGAGCGATGCGGCGTGTCCCTGCGGGCCCGATGGGTGATGGTGCCGCTCTCGTCCACCACACCGCCGGCCACCTTGGTGCCACCGATGTCGATACCGATCGCCAGCCGGCGCGTCATGACCTCTCGCCACCCCCGGGCGGCGGGGCCGCTTCGTCCCCGCTTGCCGGTGCCCGGTCGCGTTGGGACTGGGCGAGGTCCCGCAGACCGGTCGCAGCGAGCTCGACCACCTCGGCGACGCGGTCCAGGGTCTCTGGGCTGATCTGCTGGACGAAGGCGATCAGCTGGCACACCGGACAGAGCCGGCAGGCCGCCGGGGCCGCTCCCGCGCACGTGCAGCCGGCGCCTCGGGGAGCCGAGGGCGACCCCGAACCCGGGGGGGAACCTTCAGCCGGGTCCGGCGCAGTGGCTCCGGCCGATGTGAAACCACTCCAGCCACGCGAGGCAAGGAGGTCCACGAGAAGGGCGGCCTCGTCCGCCACCGTGCCGACCGACGCAGCTGCAGCGTCACCTGCCCTGTCAGCCACGCGTCACGCCTCGGCGCGCTTCTTGAGCTCCTTGAGCGCCGTGTCCACGATGACCTTCTCGGCCTTGCGCTTCAGCAGGCCGATCATCGGCACCTTGACGTCGACCGTGAGGCGGTAGGTGACCTTGGTGCGCCCCCCGACGTCCTCGAGCGTGTAGGAGCCGTTCATCGCCTTGAGCACCGAGGCCCGGACGAGGCTCCAGGAGAGCACGCCCGTGCCGTCCTCGTCGATGTCCCACTCGTAGTCGAGCACGTAGGTGTCCTTGATGGCCCCGGCGTCCAGGGTGAACTCCACCTGGTCGGCCCACCCGTCCCCCTCCTCGGCGAGGATGGTGACGTGCTTCACCTCGCCGGCCCACTCCGGGTAGGCCTCGAAGTCCGCGATCACGTCGAGGACCTCGCCTGGCGTGGCATCGATGACGATGGAGGACTCCGTGCGTTCGGCCATGCGCCGAAGGCTATCGCGTCGCCGGCGCGGGGCCCCGTTGGCGGGCACTTGTCGCAGCCGGCGATGCGACACCCACCACCCTCGAGCGGTCACGCTTGCGCCACGGGTGGAAGATGGAGCCGGTACGGTCGAGCCGAAGCCAGCCGACCAGGTGGGGCGGCGATGTGTTCCAGGTCGCGTCCGCGCGGCGCCCTGAGGCCATTACCCGCCGGTATCGTTCCCGCAACATCCGACCATCGAGGAGCCACCGTGGAGGAGCAACTGTGAAGGCCAAGGACGTCGCCCCCCTCGCGCCGACGACGACGGAGGGAACGCTCGCGGTGCTGCCCCGGCGCAACGCCGCCGCCTCCCCGACGGACCACGCCTTCTCCAGGAAGGGGCCCGGGGGCCAGTGGACCCACGTGACGTGGGCCGACTTCTCGGCCGAGGTGACGGCAGTGGCCAAGGGCTTCGTGGCCTCCGGCATCCAGCCCGGGGACCGGATCGCACTGATGTGCCGGACCCGGTACGAGTGGACCCTCGTCGACTTCGCGGCGTGGACCGCCGGGGCCGTCGTCGTCCCGATCTACGAGACGTCGTCGCCCGAGCAGGTCGAGTGGATCCTCTTCGACTCCGCGGCCCGCATCGTGGTCGTCGAGTCGCCGCGCCACCGCGAGACCCTCGAGGAGGTCCGCGACCGGGTGCCCGGCGTCGAGGATGTCTTCACCATCGACGACGGTGGTCTCGACCGCCTCAAGGCCGTCGGGCAGGACGTCTCCGATGCGGCCCTCGAGGGCGCGACGGCCGGCCTCGACCGGACCTCGGTCGCCACGATCATCTACACGTCGGGGACCACCGGGCGCCCAAAGGGCGTCCAGCTGACCCACGGCAACTTCCTCGACCTCACCGAGAACGCCATCGAGAAGCTCGGGGCGGTGGTCCTGACCCCCGGCGCGGCGACGCTGCTCTTCCTTCCCCTGGCCCATGTCTTCGCGCGCTTCGTCGAGGTGCTGTGCGTCGCCGCGTCAGTGCGGACCGGCCATGCCCCTGACATCAAGGAGCTGCTCGACGACTTCGGCAGCTTCCGGCCGACGTTCGTGCTCGCCGTGCCCCGGGTCTTCGAGAAGATCTTCAACTCCGCGGAGGCCAAGGCGGCCGCCGGCGGCAAGGACAAGATCTTCCACCGCGCCGCGACGGTGGCGATCGCCTACAGCGAAGCCCTCGACCACGGCCACCCAGGCCTCGGGTTGCGCCTCCAGCACGCGCTCTTCGACAAGCTCGTCTACGGCAAGCTGCGTGCCGCGATGGGCGGCCAGGTGCGCTACGCCGTCTCCGGCGGCGCTCCGCTGGGGGCACGCCTGGGCCACTTCTTCCGCGGCATCGGGGTCAACATCCTCGAGGGCTACGGGCTGACGGAGACGACGGCGCCCGTCGCCGTCAACATTCCCGACAAGGTGAAGATCGGCACGGTCGGCCCCCCACTGCCCGGCACCTCGGTGCGGATCGCCGACGACGGCGAGATCCTCGTCAAGGGGGTCGGCGTGTTCAACGCCTACCACGCCAACGAGTCGGCCACGTCCGAGGCGATCCGCGACGGGTGGTTCCACACCGGCGACCTGGGCGACCTGGACGACGACGGCTACCTTCGCATCACGGGTCGCAAGAAGGAGATCCTCGTGACGGCCGGGGGCAAGAACGTCGCCCCCGCGGTCCTCGAGGACCGGCTGCGGTCCCACCCGTTGGTCTCCCAGTGCATCGTCGTCGGTGATCAGAAGCCATTCATCGGCGCGCTGGTCACCCTCGATGCGGAGATGTGGCCGCTCTGGGCGGCGACGCACGGCCTGGAGAACGTCTCACTCGAGGACGCCCGCACGCACCCCAAGGTCCTGGAAGTGCTCCAGCACGCCGTCGACCGAGCCAACGAGGCGGTGAGCAAGGCGGAGTCGATCCGGAAGTTCACGGTGCTGCCAGGTGACTTCACCGAGGCGAACGGCTACCTGACCCCCTCGCTGAAGATGAAGCGCAACGTCGTCATGAAGGACTTCGCCGACGAGGTGGAGAAGCTCTACTCCTGACCGACGACTCCGCTGCAGGTGAGACGGCAGCGTGACGGCCGGGACCTGCGAGGTCCCGGCCGTCAGTCGTTCCCCTCCGACAGTCGCGAGAGGCGGTGTCTCCAGGCCGCCACCACCTCGGCCAGGTCGGTGCCCAGCAGCGTCCGCAGGTAGTGGCTCGTCAGCACCTCGGGGTCGCCGGCAACGGTCGGTGGCACGGTGCCGTCCTCGTTGACCGCGCCGAACAGTCGCAGCAGACCAGCAGAGCCGTGGCGCTCGGCGATCGTCCTCGCGAGGAGCAGGGAGAGACCATACGCCACGGCCCGCTCCTCGGCGCTGCCCTCGAAGTCGGCCGAGTCCGGTGGGCTCGAAGGCAGGCCGCTGGTGCGCAGGCGCCGGATGGTGGACCGCACCAGGTCGGCCTCGTCGAGTCGCACGTCGCGGTAGGCAACGAACTCGGCGAGCCCTTCCGACAGCCACAGCGGGGGTTGGCGGACCGAGGAGCGGCGCGTCGTGGCATGGGTCAGCTCGTGCGCCATGACGACCTCCCGGCCCTCTCCGGTCAGCGCGGACCACGCCGTCGGGACGACGATGATGCGATCTGCGACGGCGGGGCGTCCCCCGCCGATCGGGCCGTCGATCACCGCCGCGACGCCGTCGAGGTCGGCGTCCTCGCGACCGAGCAGCCGGGCCGCCTCGGCAGGGGTCGCCGGAGCGACCCAGACCGCCGGGGCCGCCGACCCGAGCACGTCCGAGACGCGACGAGCCGCCTTCGTCGCGCGCCGGACGAGCTCGTCGGCGACGGCCGGGCCGCCGGCCGCCAGCACGAGGGCACCCGGCCGGCGTCGGACCACCAGGCCGGGCAGGTCCCAGGGCTGGGGGCGATCGGCCGGCCGTGACCTCATGACCGCGGCGCCGGCAGGACGGGCGGGCGCCGCCTGGAAGGTGAGGTCCAGGGCAAAGGATCGGGAGCTGTCGTCGAAGCCACGCAGGCGGTACTCGAGGCGTGCGCGCGTCGTCCAGCTGGTCGGCAGGTCGGCCGGCACGGCCGCGGGAGACACGGTCTCCTCGATCGATGTCAGGACCACGTTAGCGACGCCCATCGCCCGCATGGCCTCGAAGATCCGCGCCTGGTGTGCGCGCAGGGCAGGATCGGTGACCCCCTTCAGCCACGCCGCCTCGTCGCCGGCCGTGATGGCATCGACCCTGGCCCGCACCAGCGCCTCGGCAGCGTCACGCCGAGGGCCGTGCCAGGCCGCGGCGTCAACCAGGGCCGCTCCAGTCGTCACGGCGGTGGAGTCCGTCCTCCCGCCGCTGGGCGCGCCGAACGACTCCACCCCGGTGCCCGAGCAGGCACTCGTCAGGCTCAGGGCCACCACTGCCGCGATCGCGGCGAGCGGTCGGCGTCCCATCAGGTCATGGTGGCACGGCCGGCCATCGTCAGACGGCGGCCCTCCCGAGGCGCAGCGGCGTCGACTCGCCGTCGGGCAGCGCCCTGGCGGCATTGGCTGTCTCGGGCGTGACCAACCCGGCGGCGATCAGCACGGAGACCGCGCGGCGCTCCGCACGGTCGAGCGGGAGACCCAGGGATCGGTCCGGTTCGGCGCCGGGCGCACCGACGGGGATGGCTGTCAGGGCCGTCACCATGCAGTCGGCGCAGTGGACGTCCCTGACGGGGCAGGTCTGGCAGTCGACGAGCATCATCGGCTCCACCCTTCTTCGTCGTTGCGAACTGTCGTGGAAGACGCTAAGGGCCACCACTGACAGCGCTCGGCCACGGACGCTGCACGGCCGAAGCGAGGAGGCCACCCACCCCTCGCCGCGCCTCCGAGGCAGTGTCAGCCCAGCGGCATACGGTCAACCCATGCAGGCGATCCAGGCGACGTTCGACGACCTCGGCACCCGCCTCGCCGACGTCACCTTCGTCGTCGTCGACCTCGAGTCGACCGGCGGCAGCCCCGCGCAGTGTGGCATCACCGAGATCGGAGCCGTCAAGGTGCGCGCGGGCGTCGTCCTGGGCGAGTTCCAGACCCTCGTCAACCCGGCCGAGCCCATCCCCGCCTTCATCTCCGTGCTCACGGGGATCACCGACGCCATGGTCGCCGAGGCGCCCCGGATCGAGTCGGCCTTCCCCGCCTTCCTCGAGTTCGCGGCCGGGAGCGTCCTGGTGGCGCACAACGCCGGCTTCGACATCAGCTTCCTCAAGGCCGCAGCCGTGCGGACCGGCACGCCCTGGCCCGACTTCGACGTGCTGGACACCCTGACCCTGGCCCGCCATCTGGTGACTCGGGACGAGGCACCCAACCACAAGCTGTCGTCACTCGCGCGTGTCTTCGCCTCCGGGACCACTCCGGACCACCGGGCCCTGCACGATGCGCGTGCCACGGTCGACGTGCTCCACGGGCTGATCGAGCGAGTGGGCAGTCTCGGGGTGCACACGCTCGAGGAGCTGGCCAGCTACACCTCCCGGGTCTCGCCCGCCCAGCGGCGCAAGCGCTTCCTCGCCGACAGCCTGCCCCATGCGCCGGGTGTCTACCTCTTCAAGGACGCTGACAGCCGGGTTCTCTACGTCGGCACCAGCCGTGACATCCGGTCCCGGGTGCGCACCTACTTCACTGCGTCCGAGCAACGCAGCCGGATGGCCGACATGGTCCGGCTGGCGCACGCCGTCACTCCGGTGGTCTGCCAGACACCGCTCGAGGCCCAGGTCCGCGAGCTCCGGCTCATCGACGAGCACAAGCCCCGTTTCAACCGCCGGTCCAAGAACGCTCGGCGACACCTGTGGGTGAAGCTGACCAACGAGCGCTTCCCGCGCCTGTCCATCGTGCGGCAGGTCCGGGAGGACCGCGCCCACTACATCGGCCCCTTCCGGTCGCGGATGCAGGCCCAGGCCGCGATCGATGCCGTGCACGAGATCGTTCCGCTGCGCCAGTGCACCCAGCGCATCACCGGCAAGGAGACGGCCTGCGCGCTGGCCGAGCTCGGACGATGCGGTTCACCCTGCACCGGGTCGCAGTCCCATGACGACTACGCGCACGTCGTGGCCGACTGTGCGGCACTGTTCGCGGGCGACGCGCGCTCCGGAGGGGACCGGCTCCGGGCCCGGCTGGACGAGCTGGCCGCTCAGGAGCGCTTCGAGGACGCCGCCCGGATCCGAGACCGGTTCCTGCACCTGGTGCGGGGGGCCGCCCGGTCGCAGCGGCTCGCCCCGGTGACCCGGGCACGCGAGGTGGTGGCCGCCCGCCGGGGCGATGCCGGAGGGTGGGAGATCGTCTGCATCCGGCACGGGCGGCTCGCCGGCACGGTGGTCAGTCCGCGTGGCGCCGACCCGATGGTGCACGTGCGGCTCCTGCAGGTCACCGCCGAGGTGGTTCCACCGCCGGCCCCAGGCTCAGCGGCCGCACTCGTGGAGGAGACCGAGCTGCTCCTGCGCTGGTTGGAGGCGCCTGGCGTGCGCATCGTGGAGCTGGACGGGTCCTGGACCTGCCCGGTTGGTGGTGCAGGAGCGCTGCGCCACGAGCTCGAGCCGGCTGTTGCGGCTGCCCACGAGGTGGTCGGCTTCGACCGCGACGCCGGCCTCGAGGCTTCCCGCGGCAGGGGACGCGACCGCCATCGTCGCGCGGGATAGGGTTGACCCGTGATCACCGCCATCGTCCTGATCAACTGTGAGGTCGACCGCATTCCCGAGGCGGCCGAGGAGATCGCCGAGATCCCCGGCGTGTCCGAGGTCTACTCCGTCACCGGGGATGCCGACCTCATCGCCATGGTGCGAGTCCGGGCCCATGAGGAGCTGGCCGACGTCATCGCTGACCGGCTGAGCAAGGTGGAGGGCGTCGTCGGCACGGCCACGCACATCGCGTTCCGCACCTACTCCGCGCACGACCTCGAGGCCGCCTTCAGCCTGGGGCTGGACGGTCAGTAGGCGCCGGCCTGCGGGGGTCGCCCTCCGTCAGGACCGGTTGGCCCGCCCGGGCCGCGTGGAATCGTCCTCTGTCAGGACCGGCTGGCCTCGACCCAGCGCTCGATGACCCGGGTCGCGGCCCCTGAGTCGATCGCCTCCGCGGCCCGGTCCATACCGGCTCTCAGGTCCCGGTCGAACGACGCCTGGTCGGCACCGGAGTCGGGCTCGGTCAGCGCGAGCGCGATGCCGGCGTTGAGCAGGACGGCGTCTCGCACCGCCCCGGTCTGACCGGCGAAGATGTCGCGGACGACCTGGGCGTTGTGCGCCGCGTCTCCGCCCCGCAGCTCCGCCATCGGGTGCAGCTCCAGGCCCATGCGGGTCGGGTCGACGACGCAGCGACGGACCTCCCCAGCCCGGACCCACCAGACGGATGTCGTCGTCGAGACCGTCACCTCGTCAAGGCCGTCGTCGCCGCGGAATACGGCTGCGTCCTTGCCGCGGCTCGCGAACACGCCGGCCAGCAGGGGCGCCATCGTCGCATCGGCACAACCGATGGCTGCATACGTCGGCTGGGCCGGGTTGGTCAGCGGGCCGAGGAAGTTGAACGCGCTGCCGATGCCCAGCTCGCGTCGCGGAACGGCCGTGTGCCGGAACGACGGGTGGAAGGTCTGCGCGAAACAGAAGGTGATGCCCGCCTCGTGCACGATCTCGACGACCCGCTGCGGCGACAACGACAGGTCGATGCCAAGCGCCTCGAGCACGTCGGCCGAACCGGACGACGACGAGGCCGCCCGGTTGCCGTGCTTGACGATGCGGATGCCGGCGGCAGCCGCGACGATCGATGACATCGTCGAGATGTTCACCGTGTGGGCGCGGTCTCCGCCGGTGCCCACGATGTCCAGGCTGGGGCCCGCGACCTCGATCCGGTGCGCCCGCGACAGCATGACCTCGGCCAGGCCGTGCATCTCATCGACGCTCTCGCCCTTGGCGCGCAGCCCGATCAGGAAACCGGCGATCTGTGCGGGTGTCGCCTCGCCGTCCATGATCTGCGACATGGCCCACTCCACCGCCGGCCGGTCGAGGTCGTGCCCGGCGATGAGGTCGGTGTAGATCGAAGGCCAGGAGTGTGCGTCGACCTGCGTCATCGCTCGGCGGCTCAGGCGGTCGCGTCGACGCCGGAGCGGCCGAGCAGTGCGACCGCAGACGTCAGGGCGATCGGGTCGAGCGGGTGCGGCACCGCGAGGTCGGCCATCGACCAGGCCGCGAGCCAGGAGTCCTGCGGGCGGCCGGTCAGGACGATGATCGGGGGGCAGTCGAAGATCTCGTTCTTGAGCTGGCGGGCCAGGCCCATGCCGCCGACCTTGGCTGCCTCTCCATCGAGGACGAGGATGTCGAAACGCTCCGCCTCGACGGCGCTGACGACCGCAGCCGCCGTCGCGCACTCGAACCAGCGCACGACCTCGACGTCCTTCGCCGGGCGACGGCCGACCGCGGCCCGAACCGTGTCGCGCGTCGTGATGTCGTCGCTGTAGAGCAGCACGCTCACCTGGTGCAGGGGTGCCGCACCGGGGCGCCCTGCGGTGGCCTCGGTGGCGATCTCGTTGGAGGCGGTCATGCTGCCGATGCTACCGGTCCCGACCCCCGGCCTCGCAGCGCCCTCCAGCCGCCGGACCACGCGGGCACAAAGGGCCCCGGACCTGGGTCCCAAGGGCCGCTGACGTGCGAGAACGTCACGAATTCATCAGAACCTGCCCGAAAACCGGGGGCGGCTGGCACACGCATCGATGATTATGGGAATAATGACCGACGTGGCGACAGCATCAGCAATACCTTCCAGCGCAGTAGCGACCGCCGGCCATGGCCCGGCGACCCGTCCCAACATGGTGGCCGTGGGCACCATCGTGTGGCTCTCCAGCGAGCTCATGTTCTTCGCGGGTCTGTTCGCGGTGTACTTCCAGCTCAGGTCCGTTCGCGGCGACCTCTGGGCGGAGCAGGTCGAGAAGCTCAACCTGCCGTTCGCGACGATCAACTGCATCGTGCTCGTCATCTCCTCGGTCTGGTGCCAGCTCGGGGTCTGGAAGGCGGAGCGCGGCCAGAAGGCCCGCACCGGTTCGCTGCTCGACGTGCGCAGCTGGGGCATGCGGGAGTGGTACGTCCTGACCTACCTCTTCGGCTCGTTCTTCATCGCCGGCCAGGTCATGGAGTACGCCGAGCTCGTCCACGAGAACGTCACCCTCAGCTCTGACGCCTACGGCTCCGTGTTCTACATGGCCACCGGTTTCCACGGGCTCCACGTGACCGGCGGTCTCCTCGCTTTCCTCCTTATCATCGGCCGCACCTTCACCACGCGGCGCTACACCCACGCGAACGCCACCGGTGCCGTCGTGACGTCGTACTACTGGCACTTCGTCGACGTCGTCTGGATCGCCCTCTTCGCCACCATCTACATCCTTCGATGACGGCAACTGCGCCGCTCCCGGCTCGCCCGACCCGCACCACCCGCACAGCCCCGACGGACGACAGGACCTCACAGTGAACGCCTTGGCCGCACGCCGACGACACCCCGCCGCGATCGCGCTGCTGATCCTCGTCGGCCTGCTCATCACGGGTGGCGCGTACTCCTTCATCGCCCCCAAGGACGCCAACGCGTCCGCCGCCGCCCCGACGGCCTCCGTGGAGGAGGGCAAGACCCTCTTCCTCGGCAACTGCGCCTCGTGCCACGGCACCAACGCCCAGGGCACCGCCTCGGGTCCCTCCCTCGTCGGGGTCGGCGCCGCTGCCGTCGACTTCCAGGTCGGCACGGGTCGCATGCCGATGGCTCAGCCGGCGGTCCAGGCGCCCCGCAACGCGGTGAAGTTCGACGAGGACGAGATCGCCTCCCTCGCCGCCTACGTCGCCTCGCTGGGCCCCGGCCCCGGCGTGCCGGACGAGGAGTACACGACGCCCCTCGAGGCCGGTACCGAGGAGAACAACCACGCCATCGCCGAGGGCGGCGAGATCTTCCGCGTCAACTGCGCCATGTGCCACAACTTCGCCGGCGCCGGCGGCGCCCTCACCCGCGGCAAGTACGCCCCGGGCCTCGAGGGTGTCGACCCGAAGCACATCTACGAGGCCATGGTCACGGGCCCGCAGTCCATGCCCGTCTTCAGCGACACGAACCTCGACCCCGAGGCGAAGCAGAAGGTCATCTCCTACCTCAAGGCGCAGGAGGACGCGACGAACGTCGGCGGAATGACGCTGGGCAACCTCGGGCCCGTGTCCGAGGGCCTGTTCGCCTGGGTCTTCATGCTGGGCATCCTCATCGGGGCCGCGGTCTGGCTGGGCAAGAAGGCCGCATGACCAGGGGCCCCGCCGAGCGCCATCACCACACCGTCCGGATCATGAGCGACAGGACTTCCTCCCGATGAACGACAACCAGACCACCGCGGCACCGGTCGAGGGCAGCGCGCTCGTGCCTGCCTCCGGTGACGGTCAGGTCCTGCCGGCGTCGCTGGCTGCCGGACCGGACACCTTCGAGAACCCTGGTCTGCCACCGCACGTCCACCGTGCCGCCGACATCGATCCCGCGGCCGCCAAGCGCGCTGAGCGCCAGGTCGCGACGATGTTCGCGATCTCGATGCTCGGTGCCCTAGCCTTCGTGGTCGCCTACTTCGCCATCCGCGACGAGGCGACCTTCTTCCTGCCCGGTGTCGGCAAGGCCAGCACGCAGAACGTCGTCCTGGGCCTCTCCCTCGGCGTCTCCATCCTCTTCATCGGCCTCGGCGCGGTGCACTGGGCCAAGACCCTGATGTCCGACGAGGAGGTCGTGGAGGAGCGTCACGTCCAGGCCTCCAGCCCCGAGTCCCGGGCCGACGCTGTGGCTGTCGTGAGCGATGGCGTCGACTCGACCGGTCTGACCCGGCGGCCCCTGCTGAAGTACTCGCTGGGTGGCGCGCTCGGTCTGTTCGCCCTGCCTCTCGGCCTCCAGGTGGTGGGCTCGCTCGGCCCGGTCACGGTGGGCGAGCTCAAGGAGACCCTCTGGGACCCCGAGAACAACAACGGTCAGCCGATCCGCCTCATGCGAGACCCGGAGATGACTCCGATCAAGCTGGAGGAGGTCACCAACGGCTCGGTCTTCCACGTCATGCCCGAGACGCTGCAGCACTCCATCGACGAGCGCAAGCACGTCCTCGAGGGCAAGGCCAAGGCCGCCGTCATCCTGATCCGGCTCAACCCCGATGACATCAAGGTCCAGAAGGCCCGCGACTGGGGCGTGGACGGCGTCGTCGCCTACTCCAAGATCTGCACCCACGTCGGCTGCGCGGTGGGCCTCTACGAGCAGCAGACCCATCACCTGCTCTGCCCGTGCCACCAGTCCACGTTCGACCTGACCGAGGACTGCAAGGTCATCTTCGGCCCGGCCAAGCGTCCGCTGCCGCAACTCAAGATCACCGTGGACGACGAGGGCTACCTCGTCGCACCCGAGGGCTTCGCCGAGGCCGTCGGACCGAGCTTCTGGGAGCGTAAGCGATGAGCGCCACCTACCAGCCCCGTCACGCAGCCGAGCTCCGTGACGGTGACCGAGCGGCCGAGCAGCGACAGGCCGGCCAGAAGCCCCTCGGCGGCATCGCCGGCTGGCTCGACGACCGGACCGGCGCCGCCAAGGGCACGAGCTACCTGCTCAAGAAGGTCTTCCCCGACCACTGGTCGTTCATGCTCGGCGAGATCGCGATGTACTCGATGATCATCTGCCTGCTGACCGGTGTCTTCCTCACCTTCTGGTTCGTCCCGAGCCAGGCCCAGGTGGTCTACGACGGCTCCTACGTCCCGCTCCAGGGCGTGGTCGTGTCGGATGCCTACCGGTCCACCCTGGCCATCTCGTTCGACATTCGTGGTGGCCTCCTGATCCGCCAGATCCACCACTGGGCGGCCCTGATCTTCGTCGTCGCCGTGTTCGTGCACATGGCTCGCGTCTTCTTCACCGGCGCGTTCCGCAAGCCGCGCGAGATCAACTGGGTGTTCGGCACGATCCTGTCGCTCCTCGCCGCGATCGAGGGCTTCGCCGGCTACTCGCTTCCGGACGACCTGCTCTCCGGCACCGGCATCCGCGCCATGAACGGCTTCGTGCAGTCGGCGCCGGTCATCGGCTCCTACATGTCGTACTTCTTCTTCGGCGGAGCCTTCCCCGGCGAGTCGATCATCCCGCGCCTCTACTCGGTGCACGTCCTACTGATCCCGGCGATCCTCGTGGCGCTGTTCACCGCGCACATCCTCTTGGTGTTCGTGCACAAGCACACGCAGTACCCCGGGCCGGGCCGGACCAACAACAACGTCGTCGGCTACCCCTTCATGCCGGTCTACATCGCCAAGGCGGGTGGCTTCTTCTTCATCGTCTTCGGCGTCATCGCCCTCGTCTCGGCAGTGGTCACGATCAACCCCATCTGGGCCTACGGTCCGTACGACCCCTCCCCCGTCACGGCCGGATCACAGCCTGACTGGTACATGGGTTTCGCCGACGGTGCGCTGCGACTCGTGCCTGGCTGGCTCGAGTTCGAGTCATGGGGCGGCTTCACGTGGAGCATGAACATCTTCCCGTTCTCGCTCATCCTGCTGCCGGCCATGTGGACCCTGATCGGGATCTACCCCTTCGTCGAGAAGTGGGTCACCGGTGACAACCGCGAGCACCACCTGCTCGACCGTCCCCGCAACGCGCCGACCCGCACGGCCATCGGCGTCGCCGGCATCGTGATGTACGCAGTGCTCATGTTTGCCGCGGGCAACGACCTGATGGCGATCAAGCTGCACCTGTCGATCAACGACATCACCAACGCGCTGCGGCTGCTCTTCTTCATCGGCCCGCCGATCGCCTTCTGGATCACCAAGCGCATCTGCCTCAGCCTGCAGCGTGCCGACCGCCAGAAGGTCCTGCACGGTCGCGAGACCGGCACGATCTGGCGGCACGCGGACGGACGGTTCGAGGAGATCCACGCGCCGCTCAGCCCGCTCGAGCGCTGGTCGCTCGTGCAGCACGAGGTGGCCGAGCCCCTGCAGCTCACGCACGAGGTGGACGCCAACGGCGTGGCGCGTCCTGCGGCCCGCAAGGAGCGTCTCCGCGCGAAGTTCTCGAACTTCTACTTCCGCGACCGGGTCCCCACGGTCACGCCGAGTGAGCTCGAGGCTGCGCACCACGAGCACGAGACTCACGACTCCCAGGTGGAGGCGGCTCACGCTCCCGAGGCCATCGAGCCTGCTGGTCGCCCCTGAGCGAGTTTCCAACGCGATCAGAGGGGCCTCCGGCTACGCCGGGGGCCCCTCTGGCGTCCCCTCCTCGACATGAGGGCCGGGCGTGCTCCTGGGCGCCGGAGGGGAATGGGCCCCGGGTGGGGCTCGCCCCGGTAGGGCTCGGCCCGGGGGCTCCGGAGCCTGCAAACAGCAAGGGCGTGCGAGACTTCCTACGTGCGGCACCTGAGTGACTCCGACTTCGAGACGGCAGTGGCGGAGGCCCTCGACAGCATCCCGCCACGCTTGGCGAAGGCCATGGACAACGTCGTCGTCCTCGTCGAGGCAGAACCGCCCGAGGACGACCCCGACCTGCTGGGGGTCTACGACGGCACGCCGCTGACGGAACGCGATGGCTGGTGGGCCGCCGGCGCGCTGCCGGATCGGATCACCATCTTCAAGGGTCCTCTGGAGCGAATGTGCCGGTCGGTCGATGAGCTTCGTGAGGAGATCGCCATCACGGTCGTGCATGAGGTCGCCCACCACTTCGGGATCGACGACCATCAGCTCCACGAGCTGGGCTGGGGCTGACTCCCCACGACGCCCTCTGGACCCGCCAGGAGTGCCGAGAAGAGGTTTCTGCCGACCAGGACGGATCAGATGCTTTACGGGACGGGTCGGAAGTATTACGGTCGAAGGACAGTTTCATCGATCGGACGGAGGTGCTGTCAGATGTTCTCTCCCAGACGATCGCACCGGGAGCCAAAGGGCCCGTGACGACTCAACTCTTCGTGAGGGGGAAGGACCAACCGTCCTTCCCCCTCATGCATGTCCGGCCGATCTCCAGCCCGCCTGCAGTGCTGAACCCCCGGCGGCCCAACGGTCGGCGAGCAGCAGAGAGCCCCCGGTGACCAGGTCACTGGGGGCTCTGCGCTGGGCTCTGGCTGCGGATCAGATGGAGTACTCGCCCGAGAAGGACTCGAAGACCCAGAGAACCGTCGCCACGACGGCCAGGAAGGCGCCGATGATGAACAGCCACCAGCCGATGGCCAGGCCGGCAAACATGATCGCGCCCGAGCCGGCCAGCCACAGCGGGGTCCACGAGCTGGCGATGAAGTAGCCGTAGTTGCCCTCCGCCTCCTCGATCTCTCCCGTGGCGTTGTCCTCGGGACGCAGCGGCAGCTTCTTGCCCGTCATCCAGAAGTAGAACCCGGTGAGGAGGAACAGGCCGGCGGTCAGCGTCAGGGCCACGACGCCGATGGGCTCGCTCCACTCGGTCCAGAACCCGTAGACCAGCGTGACGGGAACGAAGAAGGCGAGCAGGTAGAAGAAGAGCTTGGTTTCGACGCGCATGGGTCAGTCTCCGTTCGGCTGGCGGTTCGTCGAACGCTCGGCGGGGCTCTCGTCCAGGTCAGCTGGGCCCATTACCTGGACCAGCGTCCCGCGGTCCGGCACCGGTCTGGCGCCGGGGGCGGCCTCGGGGTGGTGCAGGTCGAAGGCGGGCCGCTCCGAGCGGATCCGGGGCAGCGACGTGAAGTTGTGCCGCGGCGGCGGGCAGGAGGTCGCCCACTCGAGGGACGCGCCGTAGCCCCACGGGTCGTCGACCCCGACGAGGGGGGCCTTCTTCCACGTCCGCCAGACGTTGTACATGAACGGGATCATCGAGGCACCGAGGAGCAGCGCACCGATGCTGGAGACGATGTTGCCGGTCTGGAAGTTCTCCTCGGGCAGATAGTCCGCGTAGCGGCGGGCCATCCCCTCGACACCGAGCCAGTGCTGGATGAGGAAGGTGGTGTGGAAGCCGAGGAAGAGCATCCAGAAGTGGATCTTGCCGAGCTTCTCGTCGAGCATCCGGCCGGTCAGCTTGGGCCACCAGAAGTAGAAGCCCGCGAACATCGCGAAGACCACGGTCCCGAAGACGGTGTAGTGGAAGTGCGCGACGACGAAGTAGCTGTCGGACAGGTGGAAGTCGAGAGCCGGGCTGGCGAGGATGACGCCAGTCAGACCACCGAAGAGGAAGGTCACGAGGAAGCCCATCGCCCAGAGCATGGGCGTGTCCATCGAGACCTTGCCGCCCCACATCGTGCCGATCCAGTTGAAGAACTTCACTCCGGTCGGCACCGCGATGAGCATCGTCATCACCGCGAAGAACGGGAGGAGCACTTGTCCGGTGACGTACATGTGGTGCGCCCAGACGGCGGTGGAGAGTGCCGCGATGGCGATCGTCGCGAAGACCAGGGTCTTGTAGCCGAAGATCGGCTTGCGCGAGAAGACGGGGATGACCTCGCTGATGATGCCGAAGAACGGCAGGGCGATGACGTACACCTCCGGGTGGCCGAAGAACCAGAACAGGTGCTGCCAGAGCATCGCACCGCCGTTCTCCGGGTCGAAGATGTGCATGCCGAAGCGCCGGTCGCCGCCGAGCGCGAAGAGCGCCGCAGCCAGGATCGGGAAGATGATCAGGACGAGGATGGACGTGATGAGGACGGTCCAGGTGAACACCGGCATCCGGAACATCGTCATGCCCGGCGCGCGCATGCACACGATCGTCGTGATGAAGTTGACCGCGCCGAGGATGGTGCCGAAGCCGGCGAAGGCGAGACCGAAGACCCACAGGTCCCCACCCAGCCCCGGGCTGTAGCTCTCGGTGGACAGCGGCGTGTAGGCGAACCAGCCGAACGACGCGGCGCCCTGCGGCGTGAGGAAGCCCGCGGCGGCGATGAGGCCACCGAAGAGGTACGTCCAGTAGGCGAACATGTTCAGTCGCGGGAAGGCGACGTCAGGGGCGCCGATCTGCAACGGCATCAGCGCGTTGGCGAAGCCGGCGAAGAGCGGCGTCGCGAACAGCAGCAGCATGATCGTGCCGTGCATCGTGAACAGCTGGTTGAACTGCTCCTTCGTGTCGACGACCTGCAGGCCCGGGGAGACCAGCTCGGCCCGGATGAGCAGGGCCAGGATGCCGCCGATGAGGAACCAGACGAAGGAGGTGATGAAGTAGAGGTTGCCGATGACCTTGTGGTCGGTCGTCGTGACCCACTTGACGAAGCTCCGCCCCTTGATCTCGGAGCGGGGGGTGATCGGCGCGCCGGTGGGCGCGGACCCGGTGGTGGCGCTGCGGTCTGCGGTGGTGGTCATCAGTTGCTCCCGGTACGAGCGGGTTCGGGGATCAGCTCGGCGTCGCCCTCGACGAGCTCCTCACGGCTGGCATCGACGGGGAGCTGGCCGGTCTGGCCGAGCTCGGCGAGTCGCTTCATCTCCTGGTCGTACTCCTCCTGGGTCACGACCTTGACCATGAAGAGCATCTCGGCGTGGTAGGCGCCGCAGAGCTCGGCGCACTTGCCCTGGAACTCGCCGGTCTGCGTCGGCACGATCTGGAGTCGGTTGGTCTTGCCGGGCAGCATGTCGAGCTTCGTCATGAAGGCCGGGACCCAGAAGCTGTGGATGACGTCCCGGGAGTTCAGCACGAACTGGACCCGCTGGTTGACCGGCAGGTAGAGGACGGGCATCTGCTCGCGCGTGCCCTCCTCGCCGGTGAGCTGGGTGTGCACGCCCGTCTCGTAGACGTCCGAGTCGACGTAGTTGAAGTCCCAGCTCCACTGCTTGCCGACGACGCTGATCGTCACGTCGGGCGTCTTGCTGTTGTCCGTCAGCGCGGCCTCGTCCCGGGCCGTGTAGTAGAAGAACACGGCGACCATGAACACGGGGATGATCGTGTAGAGCAGCTCGACCGGGACGTTGTAGCGCAGCTGCACCGGCAGGGTGTCGTCGCCCTTGCGCCGGCGGAAGCGAACGGCGGCGTAGAGCATGAGGCCCCACGTGATCACGCCGACGGCGAGCACGGCGATCCAGCTGCCGACCCACAGGTCGGTGACGCGCTCACCGCTGTCGGAGATCGCTTGGGGCATGAAGCCGTTGGAAACCTGGCCCTGGCAGCCTGCCAGCGCCAGCGCGCTGACCGTCGCCAGGCCCGCGACGCGTCGTCCCCTGCGCCGGCGGGCCGACGCGTGTGGCGCCGCCGTCATCACCGGGGTGTCTTCGTGCTCAGGCACCAGGTGCACCTTTCATTCCGTCATCCACACCATACAAAGCAAAAAGGGCATCGCCCTGAACACGGGCGTGCTCAAAACCGAACCCTACCGCCACGCGCCGGGTGATGTCCGCATGGGTCCGGATAACGTTTGGGCGTGGCGAACGACTCTCCGAGCGGTCCCGTGCGGCGACGCCTGCTCGATGCGGCGTCCGGGCCGCTCCATCCGGTGGCGCAGCAGACCCTCGTCGCGGCCCTCGATGCCGGTTGGGCGGATCCCGCGCGCCTCCATGCGGAGGGCCGTCGAGCGGCCGCCCTGCTCGACCGGGCGCGCGAGGTGGTGGCCGCGGGCCTGGGCGTGCGCCCGCCGGAGGTGAGCTTCCTGCCCAGCGGCCCCACCGCTCTCGCGCGGGCCGTTGACGGGGTGCTGTATGCCGCTGGGCGGCGTGGCGCTCGGACCGTGGCCTCTGCGGTCGAGCACTCCGCGATCCTCGTGCCGGGTCGGGCGCGAGCGGCCCGGTCCGCTGGCGCAGATGCGTTCGCCGAGGTCCCGGTCAGCCGGACTGGCGCGGTCGAGCTCGACGCGTGGGCCGAGGCGCTGACGGTGGCGGGAACGGTCGCCGCGGTGCTCCAGGCCGCCAACGGCGAGGTCGGGACCCGCCAGCCGCTCGAGGCTGCTCGCGCGCTCACCCAGCCCAGCGGCATACCCCTGGTGGTGGATGCGACGGCGTCGCTGGGGCGGGACGACGTTCCCACCGCGTGGGACGTCCTGGTCGGTGATGCGCGCTCGTGGGGTGGCCCCCCGCTCGGCGTCCTCGTCGTCCGGGAAGGGACCCGGTGGCACTGGCGCGATGCTCGCGCCGACGTCGAGCACGGACGCGCCGACGTGGCCCCGTGGGTTCCGCTCGCGCTCGCCGCGGCGGAGGCGTGGCAGCAGACGGCGGCCTCTCGTCAGAGCGACGCGCAGGAGGCGCACATGCTCGTGGAACGGATCCGCGCCGCGGCCTCTGCCGTGGCCGACACCGAGGTCGTCGGCGACCCGGTGGACCGGCTCCCCCATGTGGTCACCTTCTCGAGCCTCTACGTCGACGGCGAGGCCCTCGTGGGCGCCCTCGACCGGCAGGGCCTCGCGGTGGCGAGCGGGTCTGCCTGCACGTCGAGCACGCTCGAGCCGAGCCACGTCCTGGCGGCGATGGGGACGCTGACCCACGGCAACGTCCGGGTGACCCTGCCGTTGGCCGCGGTCAGCCCGGACCGCGCTGACGACGTGGCGGCCCTGTGCTATGCCCTCCCCGGCACGATCGAGGCCGTCCGGGGCGAGCTCGGGGTGGCGGGCCTGTGACCGGCGCGGCGGACTCAGCGCAGGACGAGCACGTCGTCGATGCGCGCGGGAAGCGCTGCCCCCTCCCGGTCATCGAGCTGGCCCGCTACGTCTCGACGCACCCGCAGGCTCGTCGCGTGGTCGTCCTGGCGACAGATCCCGCCGCTGCCCACGACATCCCCGCTTGGTGCCGGATGCGGGGACACGACTTCGCCGGCGGCCAACAGCGCGGCGACCACGTCGCCTACGCGGTGGAGCTGGCTCGCTGAGCGGTCTCGGCTAGCGCCACAGGGCGGGCAGGGGCGCCTCGAGCGCGTCAGCGAGCAGCCGGCGGTACTCGTTCCGCGGCACCTCGGTCACGCCGAGCGTGGCGAGGTGGTCGGTGCGCCACTGGACGTCGATCAGCCGGCGTGGGTCGGCGTCCTCCGCGAGGATCTCGTGCAGGCCCACGAGGGCCACCTTCGACGCGTCCCGCGCGGCATGGAACATCGACTCGCCGGCGAAGAGGCCCCCGACGGCGACCCCGTAGAGGCCGCCGACGAGCTCGCCGTCACGCCACGTCTCGATGGAGTGCGCCCACCCCGCGTCGTGGAGGCGGACGTAGGCCTCGACGATGCGCGGCGTGATCCACCGCCCGGTCCGCCGCGGGTCGGCACACGCGAGGATCACCTGCTCGAAGGCGGTGTCGACTCGTACGTCGAAACCCGACCGGGACTTGCGCAACGAGCGGCTGACCTTGAGGTCGCCCATCCGCAGGATGCCGCGCGGGTCGGGCGACCACCAGCCGATCGGCTCGGCACCGTTGTCACCGATCCCCATCGGGAACGCCCCGACGGTGTAGGCGTCGTAGAGCGTCGCCACGTCGAGGTCGGCGCCCACCCCGATGAGGTCCTCACCGGGAGGCACCCGGTCGAGGTCGAAGTCCCACGGTGTGGGCGGCGGAGGCGTCGGCACGCGGACCGGGCCTCCTCAGGCGCCGGTGCCGGAGCAGCACGGGCCCACGGTCAGGGCCGCTCGCAGTCGATGTGCGGGCCGATGTCGCTCGCCGAGTCGTCGCCGTAGGCCTCGGCGAGCCGCTCGAGGAAGTCGGCCTTCTTCAGGGAGTACTCCTGGGTGCCGACGGTCTCGATGACATAGGTGGCGAGCATCGAGCCGAGCTCGGCACACCGTCGCACGGGCAGGTCCGCCGCCAGCCCGGTGAGGAAGCCCGCTCGGAACGCGTCCCCGACACCGGTGGGGTCCGCCTTGCGCACCTCGCGGGCGGCGCCGACCTGGATCGGCTCCTCGCCGCGCACCCGGACGGTGACGCCGTCCTTGCCCTGCGTCTTGACCTGGACGCGCACCCGGTCGGCGAGCTCGTCTTCGCTCCAGCCGGTCTTCTGGCAGGCGATGCCGGCTTCGTACTCGTTGGTGAAGAGGTACTCGGCGCCGTCGATGAGGCCGGCGATGCCCTCGCCGTCGAGGAAGGCAAGCTGCTGCGAGGGGTCGGCGGCGAAGGGGATGCCCCGCGTCCGGCACTCGTCCGAGTGTCGCTGCATCGCGACGGGGTCGTTGGCTCCGATGACGACGAGGTCCAGTCCCCCGACCCGGTCCGCGACGGGGGCGAGCTCGATGTCGCGGGCCTCGGTCATGGCCCCGGCGTAGAAGGTCGCGATCTGGGCCATGTCCTGGTCCGTCGTGCAGATGAACCTCGCGGTGTGCTGCGAGTCGGAGTAGTGCACCGACTGGCAGTCCACGCCATGGCGCTCGAGCCACGAGCGGTAGTCGGTGAAGTCCTCGCCGACCGCGCCGACGAGGATCGGCCGCTGCCCGAGTGACGCCATGCCGAAGGCGATGTTGGCCGCCACGCCGCCACGCCGCACCTGCAGGTCCTGGGTGAGGAAGGACAGGGAGATCTTGTCGAGCTGCTCGACGACGAGGGAGTCGGCGAAGAGCCCCTCGAAGGTCATCAGGTGGTCGGTGGCGATGGAGCCGGTGATCGCGATCTGCACACGGAGAACCTAGCGTGCCGACGGGGTGGCACCCACCGACGGCCGTCGGACTACCCGGCCCGCTGGAGGCGGGCGACGCAGTGGGAGGGACCGACCAGGGGCTCGAGTGCCGCGACGCGGAGCGGCGCGCCCACCGCCTCGAGCAGGCCCTCCATGAGCCCACGGTGCACGGCGCAGACGACGTCGACGTGCTGCGTGGCCACCTCCAGGAAGGGGCACGACGTCACGTCGACCCGGGCCCGGTCCGGCCCCTCGGGCGTGAGCTGCGAGGCGAACCCCAAGCCCGACAGCGTCTCCACGAGGAGCCCGGCGGTGTCAGGGTCCGGCCGGGGATCTCCTCCCGCCTCCCGGCCGGGGTCCCGCCTCGATGCCGCATCCCGCCCGAAGGCACGTCCGGCCTGCACCGCTGCTTCGGACGGGTCGCCGGCGGTCGTGCCGAGGTGGGCGGCGAGGATCTCGGCGAGGAGCCGGTAGCTGCGCTGCGGCCCTCCACGTCGTCGGCCGTCACCGCGCGACACGGCGACGTAGTGGGTGCGCGGCCGACCGGGCACGATGCGGTCCTCCCGCTGCCGGACCACGAAGCCGGCCGCGCACAGCGCCTCGAGGTGGAACCTCGCGGTGTTGGGGTGCGTGCCGAGCTGCGCGGCCAGCTCCGCGGCGGTCGCGGGTCCGGCACGATCGCGAAGGGCATCGAGAACCCGTGCACGCGACGGCCCGAACCGCTCACCCTCGTCGGGCGGGTCAGGCCGCGGGCTGTCCACGAACCTGATCGTCCCACGGGACGAGTCCGCGCCCACGGACCTGCTCCCCCAGCCAGTCGACGGCCTCGACCCCCACGATCGTCAGCCCGCCGGCGCGCACCGTCGGGACGGTCCTGCCGAGCTGGCGCCACTGGGAGCGCCAGTCCCGGACGAGGTGCCACGCCGCGCCCGAGAGTGGCCCGCCGGTGACGTCGCACGCGTGTCCCCAGCGCCACACCTGCTCGCAGGTGGAGGGCGCCCCACGCAGGTCCGTGGCCAGGAGCGGACGCAGGAGGCGGGGGTCGTTGAGGTCGAGGCCGTCCTCCCAGAACGCGTCGAACAGCCTGCGGCGCACGACCCGGGCCACGTCGCTCGCGTAGGCCTCCGCGTAGGCCGAGGTGGCGGCCGCGGTGAACGGCACGTGGCCGTTCGCGCTGTGGGGCAGGGTCTCCCCCGGCTGGAGGTGGTCGCGCACCTGCCGCACCTCGCGATGGAGCGCCTCGACCCGGTCCGCGTGCTGGGCCGGCGTGAGGTGGTGCCACCGCTCGTGCTCGACGGTGCGCCAGTCGATCGCGACCCCGTCCCCGATGAGGACCTCGGTCCGGCGCCAGGCGAGGTGGCTCCAGGGGCAGGTGAAGTCGCCCCACACGATGATCTCCGCACTCTCGGCCATGGGTCTTCTCCTCTTGGAAATCCGGGCCTAGAGTGTTTTTACAACTTATTCGTGAAAACCTCAAGAGGTGACTCATGACCTACGTCATCGGCAGCCCGTGCATCGACGTCAAGGACCGTGCATGCGTGGAGGAGTGCCCCGTCGACTGCATCTACGAGGGGCAGCGCTCGCTCTACATCCATCCCGACGAGTGCGTCGACTGCGGCGCCTGCGAGCCGGTCTGCCCGGTCGAGGCGATCTACTACGAGGACGACCTGCCCGCCGAGCTGGAGCCCTACCTCCAGGACAACGCCGACTTCTTCGAGGAGACCATGCCGGGCCAGAGTGAGCCCCTCGCCTCCCCGGGTGGGGCCGCCAGGCTCGGACCCCTGCCGTTCGACACCCCGCTGGTCGCGGCCTTCCCGCCGCGCAACGCCGACTGACGCCGGCGGTCCGCCCCAGGACACCCGGACTACTGCCCGGTAGGCCTGTCGGTGGGCCGGGACGCGGCATAGCGTGGTCGACATGGGCACCCAGGGCCACCGATCCCCGACCGACCTGATGGAGTTCCCCTCGCCGCGCGACGGACTCGACACGGGCAGCGTCGGCGAGCTGGCCGATGACTGCCGGGAGATCCACGTGCCCGAGTTCGCGCCGTTGCCCACCGCACAGCCGCACGTCGACATCGAGGTGCCCGACGACGCCGCCGCGATGGTGAGCGGCCTCGCCGACTACGGCTTCTGACGCAACCGAGCCCCGCGCCGACCGAGGGCCGCAGCGGTAGCGAGCCCAGCGGCATACGGCAGGGACGACGAAGGGCCCCACCATCCGGTGGGGCCCTTCGTCACGTGACTCAGCTGAAGGAGTCGCCGCAGGCGCAGCTGCTGCCGGCGTTGGGGTTGTCGATCGTGAAGCCCTGCTTCTCGATCGTGTCGGCGAAGTCGATGGTGGCGCCCTCGAGGTAGGGCGAGCTCATCCGGTCGACGACGACCTCGACACCGTCGTAGTCGCGGACCAGGTCACCGTCGAGCGTGCGCTCGTCGAAGTAGAGCTGGTAGATCAGGCCCGAGCAGCCGCCCGGCTGGACGCCCACGCGGAGGCGGAGGTCGTCGCGACCCTCCTGCTCGAGCAGGCTCTTGACCTTGGAAGCGGCCACGTCGGTGAGGATGACACCGTGGGCAGGAGCCTCGGTCTGGGCCACGTCGGCCTCGGTCGCGGAAGCGTTCGTCTCGACACTCATGTGCTGTCCTTCACGTCATGGAGCATGGGTCTCGAGTGACAACCCAAGCGGAGTCGGGAGTGTTCCCGATGTCAAGGATACGTCGGCCGGGCCAGTGGGCCTGCATCCCCCGTCCCCATCGTGGACACCGCCATGGCGCGTATGCCGCTGGGCCCGGTCCCCGTTCCTGCGCGGGACCGCTCCGGCCGGGTCAGGAGGTAGTCGGCGACCAGGTCCGCGCGACCCTGGCTGCGCGGGCAGCCAGAGTCTCGGCAGGGCTGGCGAGGGCGGCCTCGAGCTGGTCAGGCCGCTCGACGACCGGGTAGACGCCCGCAAGCCCGGCTGCCATGGCGTCCCTGCGACCCAGCTCGGACCGCCCCGGGACGGCGACCACGGGAATGCCGGCCCTTGCCGCAGCCTCTGCGACCCCGACCACGACCTTGCCGTGCAGCGACTGGAAGTCGAGCGACCCCTCCCCCGTGACGACGAGGTCCGCCCGGGCGACGTGGCCGGCGAAACCGACCGCCTCGAGGACCGCCTCGATACCGGAGACCCTCCGCGCGCCGAGCAGGTGGAGCGCGTAGCCGAGGCCCCCTGCCGCGCCGGCACCCGGCTCTCGCTCCGGGCGGATCGCCGTGCCCGTCAGCAGGTCCTTGGCCGGCGGCCGCACCCGAGCGACGACGCTCGCGAAGTGGCCCAGTGCGCCCTCGAGGGCCTGGGCCTGCTCATCGGAGGCGCCCTTCTGGCGGGCGAAGACGGCGCTCGCGCCCTTGAGGCCCAACAGCGGCGAGTCGACGTCGCTCGCGATGACCAGGTCGATGCTGTGGAAGCGGGCTCGGACCTCGTCCAGGCCTGCGATGTCGGCTGCCGTGGCGTCGCCGAGGGCCAGCCCGCCGCCCGCGAGCCGCTCGCGCGACCCCACGCCGAGGGCGGCGAGCAGCCCCGCCCCGGCATCGTTGGTCCCGGAGCCGCCGAGGCCCACCACGATGCGGCGGGCGCCCAGGTCGAGCGCCGCGCCCACGAGCTCCCCCACTCCGAAGGTCGTCGTCCGGGTCGGGTCGCGCTCCTCCGGTGCGAGCAGGTGCAGCCCGGCCGCCTGGGCGCACTCGATGTAGGCGACCCCGTCGGCGAGGAAGACCGCGGCCGGTGTCGGGCGCCCGATGGGGTCCGAGACAACGACCGCGTGCGTCTCGCCGTCGAGGTCCGTCGCGAGCACGTCGACGAAGCCGGGGCCGCCGTCGGACAGCGGCACGAGCTCGACGCTGTCGTGGGGCGCGGCGCGGAGCCATCCCTCGGCCAGGGCGGCGGCTGCCTGCCCGGCCGTCAGCGTTCCGGTGAAGCAGTCAGGGGCGATGAGGACGTGCACGGCCGCATCCTCCCACTCCTGCCCTCACTTCCTTGCCCCCGGTTCGAGGTATCGACCGACTCCTGGTGGTCGGCCGATACCTCGAACCACGGGGCGGGGGCAGTGGGTGTGGAGGTCATG
>NZ_JAPFQL010000159.1 GCF_028446585.1 Intrasporangium calvum | reverse complement strand
CACGCTCAGCCGGGCCCTGCGCGAGCACCACCTCTGACCCGCCCCCGCAACACGCCCGCCACCGCGAAGGTGACCAGTGCTGCCACGCGTGGAGTTGCTGGGCGGCGGGCGTGTTGCGGTGGTCAGCGCTTGATGAGGGGGCTCTTGAGGCCGCCGGACGCCTTGTCGGACTCGTCGAAGAAGTCCTCCCGGTAGATGTCGCGCGGGAAGAGCCGCTTGGACATCAGGGTCTTCAGCGCGGCCTCGACCATCGGCGGCGGGCCGCACAGATACCCCGCGCACCCGCTCAGCGAGGGGTGGTCGGCCGCGATGACGTCCGTCACCAGCCCGAAGCCGAAGCTCGCCGCGTCCGAACCGACCTCCTCCGCCGTCTCCTCCGACAGGCAGGGCCGGTAGGTGAACTGGTCGGGATACGCCGCCTCGAGCGCCCGGAACTCCTCGACGTCGTAGAGCCACTCGCGCGACCGCCCGCCCTGGTAGAGCGTCAGGTGCCCCTCGTAGGCCTCGTTCTCCAGCGCGTGCCGGATCATCGACTTGATCGGCGCGAGCCCGGTGCCCCCCGCGACGAGCACGGCGTCCCGGTCGTCGCCGACCTTGAGGACGAACCGCCCGTAGGGCCCCGACACGTTGACGTCGTCCCCGACGGCCATCGTCGAGAAGACCCAGCCGTCCGACGCCAGGCCCCCGGGCGTGCGGCGGATGTGGAACTCGAGCCGCTGCTGCTCGGTCGGCGGGCTCGCGATCGAGTAGGTCCGGTCGGCGTCCTTGCCCGGCACCTGGAACTTCAGGTACTGCCCGGCGTTGAACGCCATCGGCCGGTCCAGCTCGATGACGAGCCGCCGCGTGTCGCGGGCGATGTCCTCGAGCTCCACGACCGTCGCGACGAAGTCCTGCACCGGGTGCACCTCGACGTCCTCGTCGACGTCGATGTCGGCCTCGATCACGACGTCGGAGCGCGGCTTGGCGCAGCAGGTCAGCAGCTTGCCCTCGTCCCGCTCGAAGTCCATCAGCGCGAACGAGCTCGCGTCGCCGTGGTCGACGTCGCCGTCGACGACGTCGCACTTGCACGTCGCGCACGTGCCGTGGGTGCACGAGTGGGGCAGCCACACGCCGTTGCGCAGGCAGGCGTCGAGGATCGTCTGGTCCTCGCGGCACTCGATCTCACGACCGAGCGGCTCGACGGTGATCGTGAAGGTCTCCACAGCGGACTCCTTTGGGACTCAAGCAAAAGCGG
>NZ_JAPFQL010000158.1 GCF_028446585.1 Intrasporangium calvum | reverse complement strand
CCCCGCTCCTCAGTCCAGCCGGTGCGTCCACCCCGTGTGAAGGAGCCATCATGAGCACCACCCCAGCCGCAACCTCGCACCGCCGACGCGGTGTGAGAGTCGTCGCGATCCTCACCAACGTCCTCCTCGGCCTCGTCACCCTGGCCGGGCTGGCCTACCTCGCGCCGGGAGTCCTCGGCTACGAGCGCTACGTCATAACCGGTGGATCGATGTCCGGCACCTTCGAGAAGGGAGCGCTCGTTCTCGAGCGTGTCGTGCCCGTCGAGGACCTGGTCGTCGGCGACATCATCACCTACGTCCCGCCGGCCTCGAGCGGCGTCACGACGCTCGTGACGCACCGAATCACCGAGATCTCGACGTCCGACACCGGCTCACGGGTGCTTCGCACGAAGGGGGACGCCAACGCGGACGTCGACCCCTGGTCCTTCAGCCTCACCGCGCCGACGCAGCCGGTCGTGGAGGTGGCAGTCCCGCACGTGGGCTGGGCCCTCATCGCGCTGGCCGATCGCCAGTGGCGGATGTTCGCCGTGGGCGTCCCCGCCGGCCTCGTCGCCCTCTACAGCCTGGTCCAGCTGGTTGGCGCTCTCATCCCCTCGCGTCGCCGGCCCCAGCTCGACCCCGCTCCGCACTGACCGTCCGAGAACCTCAGCCCGACAGGAACCTGACATGAGCACTCGCATCCTCAGGACCGCGCTGGCCACGATCGTGGCCGGGGCGGCCCTGCTGGTTCCCACGGGCTTCTCGACCGCAGTCTTCACGTCCACCTCGAGCAACACGTCGTCCGTCCGCGCGGCCATCGACTGGACTCCGCCCACCGTCGCACTGCAGAACCCCGGCAGCCCCGTCAAGGACACCGTGACCCTCACTGCGAGCGCCTCTGACGCCGAGACCGGCGTCAAGGACGTCTCCATCCAGTACTTCTCGGCGAGTGGCGTCTGGACGTCGATCTGCATCGCGACGGCAGCGCCCTACAGCTGTGCCTGGAGCACCAAGACCGTCACGGACGGCACCTGGTCGCTGCGTGCGGTGGCCACCGACAACGCCGGCTACTCGGCCACGTCCACGACGGTTCAGACGACGGTCGCCAACAGCCTCCTCGTGGTCCTCGGTGACCCGGGTGACTTCGTTCGCGGCACCGTCCCCTTGGCCGCGACCCTGTACAACACCGGTACGACGGCGTACACAGTGAAGATCGAGTACGCGCTGGCCGGGACGACGAGCTGGAAGTCCCTCTGCTCGAACCTGTCGGCTCCCTACACCTGCCAGTGGGGGACGACGGCGTTCGCGAACGACTACTACGACCTGCGG
>NZ_JAPFQL010000157.1 GCF_028446585.1 Intrasporangium calvum | reverse complement strand
GGACCCCAAAGGCACTGGGCAGGCACGATGGACCATGCGGTGGAAGCCTGCGCTGAACGCTTTCGCCGTCACCTTCGCCGACCGCATGCCGGCCGCCGAGAACCTCTGAAGATCACGTGCCAGAAACACCGTTCGTCGGACGGACCCCTCGAGGGCAACGATGACTCGTGGTCTCCCGCAGCCGCTACTGTCACAAAGAATTCGGGTGGGACGGGCTCGGTGGCTGCTCGCTCAAAGTCTGCTGCCGACGCAACTGGCGTTGGGGCTGACGCGATCAACGGTGCCGCCGCAGCGAGGTATGCGGATCAGATCAGTAGGAACGTGGATCAACTGACCAAGCGGGCTAACCACCTGCAATGGTTGGCCACCTCTGGAAAGCCATATCAGTACGGAGGAGTGTGGCGCCCCAGCTACACGGCAGCGCAGCGGAACCTGTGGCTAAACGAGGCAGATTCGCTACGAACGGCGGCAGCAACTTCCGGAAGGCTGGGTGAGTCTGCAGCACGCATTTCAAAGTTGCGTGGGCTGAAGCTCGGTGGGGCTTTCACCGCCGCTTCCGTGCTTGCCGAGATCGCCGACGGTAAGCCGCGCGGTAAAGCGGTAACATCTGGCCTTGCGGGGATGGGAGCCTCAATCGTCACTGGGTTCTGGATCGGCTCTGCCGGCGGGCTCCCGGGCGCTGTGGCGGGAGCCGTCATCGGCGCCGCTGTCGGTGCTTTCACCTCAGGCGTCGCAGATCACGTCTGGGACACTGGGTGGGAAGCGGTCACGAATCCTGTGGACACCCTCTGGGCTGGCGTGAGCGGGGTCGTAAGTGCCGGTGCGGGTATCGCTGACCTTGGTTCTGCAACTACAAGTTGGGTTAGATCATTTTGGGACTAATGGCTGAAGTCGCAAGCACTGCCGAACAGGCAGCACTTATCTTGATCGCGGGAGTCTCATTTTCGCTGGTGTTCAGCATCTCTGGCCTCGTTGCTAGGCGGTGGGCAGAGCGCCGGATACCACGTCGAACCGTGAACGTCTCGCGATGTCCCTCCTCCACCGTCATAGAGCCCTTGAACTCGAAAGCTTTCAGGGCGCTGGCGTTCGCCAGCCTGGCCTTGGGGTTAGCGGGGGCCGCTCTAACGGCTGGCTCGTCCCGCGCGGGCCTACTGGGCGTGCTTACGCTGGGACTGGCCGGATATTTCACACTTGCGGCGCTTTTCACGACCACGGGACGTATCGGGGTCGGGGAGGTCACGGGCCTTGACCCCGGTCCTTGGACACGGGGTGGGATTACGCCGCTGACGGGAGCGTAGCGGCGGTGAGGGCCTCGTAGGCGACGGGGCTCATGTGCCGGCACCAGGAGTGGCGTCGGCGGGTGTTGTACCGGGTGAGCCACCGGAAT
>NZ_JAPFQL010000156.1 GCF_028446585.1 Intrasporangium calvum | reverse complement strand
CACGACGTAGGCGACCGCCGGGCCGCTCGGGTAGTAGGAGGCGAGCGCCGCAGCGACGGCGTAGCGGTCGCGGCCGCCGACCCGTTGCACGTCCCCGGATGTCGTCAGGCCGGCGAGACTGTCGGCGACCGCGTCGGACACGCTGGCCGTGCCACCGAGCACCACGGCCCGAGCCGGCTGCAACCGGATGATGGCGTCACGGGTCACGCTCGGCAGCGAGCCCTGGCGGGTCAGCAGGAGCGGTCCGCCGTTCACTGCGGCTCGGGCGGCTCCGGTCAGCGCGTCGGGGAAGTTGAGCCCGGACGCCACGTAGACGACGTCGACACCCGGTGAGTAGCGCGCGTCGGCCACGGCGGCGGCAGTGGCATAGCGGTCCGCGCCGGCCAGACGGACGGCCGTGATCGTCGGCGCGATGGCGAAGTAGTTCGAGGACAGCCCGGTGCTGAAGGTGGGCCACGGTCGGGCGGCCCGGAGCGCGTCTCCCGCCGCGTCCACCGACGTGTAGGCGCCCGTGGACGTCACGCCCTCGACGCGGACCTTGAGCACCCGGCCGCCCCAGGAGCCCTTGCCGTCGCGGGCGAGGATCTGGAGGCGCTCGACCCGGTGGATGCCGAAGTACGACTCGAGCGACGTGACCGGCAGAGAGGCGGCCCACCGGTATCGCGAGTTGATCGACACGTCGTCGTAGCCGTCGGTGTGCGCGGCGAGGTAGGGGTGGTCGGGGGACCCCGGCGCCACGTAGCCGCCGTTGGAGGAGGAGAACATCGTCGTCGCGAGTCGGGTGACGCCGTCGCTGAAGCGGTAGGTGAGGACGGTCCCCTCGGTGGCGGCGACGGCGTCGTCGGTCGTCGCGTACTCGTAGCGCGTGATCGAGCCGTCGCTGTTGCGTCTCCCGAGGCCGCGGTAGACCTGGCACGCAGTGGTGTCGCAGGTGTCGTACCACGACGTGCTGCCCGACTTGCGTGACGCATAGGTGCGCGCGGCGACCGCCTGGGACCGCAGTGCGTGCGTCGCCCAGGACGGCGGCATCTCGGCGGGCACGACGCTGCGCAGGTAGTTCTGCATCGTCACGTCGTTGGCCGTCCCGACCGTGCTCGAGCCCCGCCAGATGGCCAGCATCTTGCCTCGGTAGATGCGGCGCTCGCTGGGCAGCAGCACGTCCACGAAGGCCGACGGGGTGGAGAAGACCACGGGGCAGATGGCGCCGCTGCGGTAGACCGACCACGACGAGCCGTCATAGGAGTCGAGCGAACAGGTGTTGGTCGTGGCGCCGGTCGCCCGCACTCGCCAGCCGGTCGGCGCCGTCGGCAGCGTCTCGTCCGTGCCGGCGATGCGAGCGGTGAGCCCGGGCTGGGCCGGGACGGTGAGGACTCCGTCGTTGTCGGCGAGGATCCCGACGCGGAGTGAGTCCAGCGCCTGCTGGGCCTGCTCGGTGCCGGGGTAGTAGAAGCCGAGGATCTCGCCGAAGGTCAGGCCGGCGAGGGCGGCACCGTGGGCGCCGTACTGGGACATGCCGATTCCGTGGCCGAAGCCGCCTCCGGTGACGTCATAGGTGCCGTCGGACGGGCGGGGGTAGACCTCGGCGCCGGGGACCGGTTCGGGCAGTGCGGCGGCGACCGTCGCAGCCTCGGGGGTGCGGGTGGCGGCGAGGGTGTGGCCGGTGCCGGGTTGGGCGTTCGCGGGTGCCGTGGTGGCCACCACGGCGAGGGCGATCGTGGCGACGACGGGTCGCAGCGCACGCGTGAGGCGTCTGCTGGCGGCGATGGGAGTGTCC
>NZ_JAPFQL010000155.1 GCF_028446585.1 Intrasporangium calvum | reverse complement strand
CGTGTCGCGAACTGCTCTTTCGATTGGTCTGGGTGTCGCGAACTGCTCTTTCGATGGGGTTCTCAGTCCCAGGTGCGGGCGTCGATGATGCGCCCGGCGTCACCGTCGGGCAGCGTGTCGACCGCCTTGACGCCCACCGCGAAGCGCAGGCCGGAACGCACTGCCGACCGGACCTGCTCGAGGACCCGGTCCCGGTCGTCGCCCGACCGGGCTGAGTCGTCGAGCACGACCTCGCAGACCAGCTCGTCCTTGTGCTCGACCCGGTCGATGACGAAGCGCCACGCGGCCACGCCGGGTGCGCCGTTCATCACCGAGGCGGCCTGGCGCGGGTGCAGGAACATGCCCTTGACCTTGACGGCCTCCCCGACCCGACCGAGCACGCCGGCGAGACGGGCCGAGCCGTCCGGGCCCGTCGTCCAGGCCGACAGGTCCCCGGTGCCGAACCGGATCAGTGGATACTCGGCCCGTTCCAAGGTGACGACGACCTGGCCCTCGCCCTCGGTCACCGGGACGCCGGTCGCGATGTCGCACACCGAGACGTGCACCCCCGGCCCGGGCAGCAGGCCGCTGCCGGGCGCGGTCTCGTAGCCGATCAGCCCGACCTCGGCGGTCCCGTAGGACATCAGCACCGTGGGCACCCGCTCCTGGAGCAGGGACCGCAGCGAGTCCGGTAGCGGCTCGGCCGTCACCAGCGCCTTGCCGAGCCGCCAGCGGTCACCCGCCAGCCCCAGCTCGTCGAACCGGTCCACCAGCGCCTTGAGATAGCTCGGCAGCCCGACATAGGCCGTGACCCCGAGGTCGGCGATGGCCCGGGCCTGCAGGTCCTGGTTGCCGATCCCTCCGGGGACGACCGTCGCACCCACGGCCCGGCAGCCTTCCTCGAACATCGCCCCTGCGGGCGACAGGTGGTAGCCGAAGCAGTTGAGGACGACGTCACCGGAGCCGATCCCGGCCGCCTCGAGCGCCGGAGCCCAGCGCCAGGGGTCGGGGCCGTCGAGCTCGGGCTCGTAGATCGGCCCCGGTGACTGGAAGACGCGCCGCACGGTGGCCCCGGGAGCCAGGAGGCCACCGAACGGCGGGTCGGCCTGCTGCCTCGCCAGGACATCGTCCTTGGTGAGGATCGGCAGGGACGTGAGGTCACCCGACGCCAGCCCGTCGACCGTGAGGCCCGCCTGCTGTACCCGCTCGGCGAACGCCGGCACTGCCGACGCAGCCTGACGCACGAGGGCGCCGACGGCGGGAGCCAGCCCAGCGGCATACGCCTCGACTGCCTCGGTGAGCGTGGGGGATCGATCGACCGACACGGGGAGCCCCTCTCAGAGCCAGCGCTTGCGGCGCTTGTAGTGCTTGACGTCGCGGAAGCTCTTGCGGCCGCCGGACTCGCCGAGCCCGAGGTAGAACTCCTTGACGTCCGGGTTCTCCTGGAGCTCCTGCGCGGTGCCCTCGAGGACGATCCGGCCCTGCTCCATGATGTAGCCGTGGTGGGCCACCTCGAGCGCCCGCCGGGCGTTCTGCTCGATGACGAGGACGGTGAGGCCCATCTCCTCGTTGATCCGCTTGATGAAGCCGAAGATCTCCTTGACGAGGAGGGGCGCCAGACCGAGGGACGGCTCGTCGAGCATGAGCAGTTTCGGCTTGGCCATCAGGGCCCGCCCGATGGCGAGCATCTGCTGCTCGCCACCGGACAGGTAGCCGGCGACGCGGGCCCGCATGTCGCCGAGCTTCGGCAGGAGGGCATAGACCTCGTCGAGGTCGGCCTTCGTGTCGATGCGTCCGCGGAAGTAGGCCCCGGAGATGAGGGTCTCCTCGACCGTCAGGTGCTCGAAGACGTGCCGCCCCTCCATGCAGAGGGACATTCCCAGCTTGACGCGCTCGGCCGCGTCGAGGTGCGTG
>NZ_JAPFQL010000154.1 GCF_028446585.1 Intrasporangium calvum | reverse complement strand
CAGTTCGCGACACGTCGCGAACTGCTCTTTCGATGGGCGGGGACGCACCCCAGTCCAGCGCGGAACGGGCTGGGACCGAGCCCAGCGGCATACGACGTTTTCGAGGATTCCGGGGAGCTCGACGTACCATGTGCGAATGTCTGGCGAGTCCCTGTTCAACGCCCTCGAGCCCCTGCTGGAGCGGGTCAGCAAGCCCATCCAGTACGTCGGCGGTGAGCTCAACTCCACCGTCAAGGACTGGAACGTCGGCGGCCACGGCCCGTCCGGCGAGGAGCTGACCACGCGTTGGGCGCTGATGTATCCCGACGCCTACGAGGTCGGCCTGCCCAACCAGGGCGTCATGATCCTCTACGAGGTCCTCAACGAGCGGCCGGACGCCCTCGCGGAGCGCACCTACGCCGTCTGGCCCGACATGGAGGCCGCGCTGCGTGAGGCGGGGCTGCCGCAGTTCACCGTCGACGGCCACCGGGCGGTCGGCGACTTCGACCTCTTCGGTGTCTCGTTCTCGACCGAGCTCGGCTACACCAACCTGCTCACCGCACTCGACCTCGCCGGCATCCCGCTCCACTCGGTGGACCGCGACCTCGACGACCCCATCGTCATCGCGGGAGGCCACGCCGCCTTCAACCCCGAGACCATCGCCGACTTCATCGACGCGGCCGTCATCGGCGACGGCGAGCAGGCCGTCCTCGCCATCACCGACATCGTGGGGGAGTGGAAAGCGCAGGGTCGCCCCGGCGGGCGGCGCGAGGTACTGCTGCGCCTGGCGCGCACGGGCGGCGTCTACGTGCCGTCCTTCTACGACGTCTCCTACCTGGCCGACGGCCGCATCCAGCGGGTCGCTCCGGCGGCCGACGCGCTGGGCGTCCCGTGGCGCGTCTCGAAGCACACGGTGATGGACCTCGACGCGTGGCCCTACCCGAAGCAGCCCCTCGTGCCGCTCGCCGAGTCGGTCCACGAGCGGATGTCCGTCGAGATCTTCCGTGGGTGCACGCGTGGCTGCCGGTTCTGCCAGGCCGGCATGATCACCCGGCCCGTGCGAGAGCGGTCGATCACCGGCATCGGCGAGATGGTCGAGCGCGGGCTCGCCGCGACCGGGTTCGAGGAGGTGGGGCTCCTGTCCCTCTCGTCGGCCGACCACTCGGAGATCGCCGACGTCACCAAGGGCCTCGCCGACCGCTATGAGGGCACGCAGACCGGCCTCTCGCTCCCGTCGACCCGCGTCGACGCGTTCAACATCGACCTCGCCAACGAGCTGACCCGCAACGGGCGCCGCTCCGGCCTGACGTTCGCGCCGGAGGGCGGCTCCGAGCGGATCCGCCGAGTCATCAACAAGATGGTGTCCGAGGAGGACCTCATCAACACGGTCGCCGCGGCCTACGGTGCGGGCTGGCGCCAGGTGAAGCTCTACTTCATGTGCGGCCTGCCGACGGAGACCGACGAGGACGTCCTCCAGATCGCCGAGCTGGCCAAGCGCGTCATCGAGACGGGCCGTCGTGTCTCGGGGCGTCGGGACATCAGGTGCACCGTCTCGATCGGTGGTTTCGTGCCCAAGGCGCACACGCCGTTCCAGTGGGCGGCGCAGCTCGGCGCGGAGGAGACCGACGCCCGGCTGCTCAAGCTGCGGGAGGCGATCCGCGCCGACAAGCGCTACGGCTCCTCCATCGGGTTCCGCTACCACGACGGCCAGCCCGGCATCGTCGAGGGGCTGCTCTCGCGCGGTGACCGCCGCGTGGGCAAGGTCATCGAGGAGGTGTGGCGCTCGGGCGGCCGGTTCGACGGCTGGAGCGAGCACTTCTCCTACGAGCGTTGGATGACTGCGGCCGAGCGGGCCCTCGCGGACGAGCCGGTCGACGTCGCCTGGTACACGACCCGCGAGCGCGAGCAGAACGAGGTGCTCCCGTGGGACCACCTCGACTCCGGGCTCGACAAGGACTGGCTCTGGGAGGACTGGCAGGACGCGCTCGACGAGCGTGAGGTCGACGACTGCCGCTGGACGCCCTGCTTCGACTGCGGGGTCTGCCCGCAGATGGGCACCGAGATCGAGATCGGTCCCACGGGCAAGACCCTCCTGCCGCTCACCGTCCTCGGTGCCGGGCGCAAGGACCTGCTCGAGCACCAGCACTGACCCGTATGCCGCTGTGCTGGCTCCCACACGGCCGCTGAGCCCCAGC
>NZ_JAPFQL010000153.1 GCF_028446585.1 Intrasporangium calvum | reverse complement strand
GGTGGCCGTATGCCGCTGGGCTCGCTCCCAGCCCCCACGCCCTCGAGTGGCCCCACCGTCCACACCCCCTCCCACCACCCACCCTGTGGATCACGGGGCCACTCGAGCTGGGGTTCACCGGCGGGCCGCGTCAGGTCTGGCTGGGCAGGGCGCCCCGCGCCAGGCTGTCGCCCGAGTGCTCGGGCCGATCGTCGAAGGGCTCTCGGGAGATGTCCACGACGACGTAGCCCTGGTCGAGCAGGGTCTGGCTGATCGGGAAGGTTCCGGAGGCGGCGTCGAGTACGCCGACGGACACCATGCGCTTGCCGTCGCTGTTGATGAGCCAGACCTCGAGGTAGCCGTCAGCCGCGTCGAGGGTGGTTGCCGTCGCGACCCGCAGGTCGACCCCGGAGTCGGTGCGCACGACGAGCGCCTCGCCCATCCGCTGCTGCGTGTCGAGGGTGTCGAGCTCCGCCTGGGCGACCGTCGTCGCCGGGGGCGGGGACTCGCTCCAGAGGGCTCGCCCGGTGAGCAGGCCCAGCGCGAGACCTGCGGCGGCCATCCCGGCGGCCCAGGGCCACACGCGCGGTCGCCGCGCGCGCGGGAAGTCCACGTCGGTCACCCCTGCCGCAACGGGCGCCGGCACGGCGGGGTCCGCGATCGCAGCCGCAACGCGGTCCCAGACCTGCGGGGCGGGCTGCTCCCAGCCGGCGGGGGAGGGCAGGACGGTGGCGGCCCGGGAGACGAGGACCGCGGTGCGACGCAGCTCGCCCACGGCGTCCGCGCACGTGTCGCAGCCTCGGAGATGCTGACGCGCACCTGGGGTCAGGTCTTCTGCGTCGAGTGCGGCGTCGGCCAGTTCATCGTCGTCAAGATGAGACACGGTCCACCTCCTTCAGTCGCTCGCGCAGCTGGACCAGGCCGCGGCGGATGTGGCTCTTGACCGTGCCGAGGGGCAGGCCCAAGGTGCTCGAGATGTCGTCGTGCGACCGGTCCTGCAGGAACGCCATCCGCAGGATCAGGGCGCGTGGGTCACCCATCCGCTCGAGCTCGTGGACGAGCAGGAGGCGCTCGGCCCAGTCGCTGTCGTCCGTGACCGAGGTGGTGGCAGACGGCTCGAGGGCCACGGCCTTCAGGTTCCGGTGGTTGCGGAAGCGCTGCGTGCGCAGGTCGGCGATCCGGTGTTTCGTGATCCCGACCAGCCAGGCGGAGATGCTGCCGTGCTCGGGTCGGAACGTGTGCCGGCCGTTCCAGGCGGAGACGAATACCTGCTGGGTGACATCCTCGGCATCGCCCACGTCGCCGAGCGAACGGAGGGCGATGGTGTGGACGAGGCCCGACCACTGCCGGTAGATCTCCGCGAGCGCGTCCGTGGAGCCCGCGGCGAGCGCGGTAGCCAGGTCGCCCGAGTCGACCTCGGGCTCGTCGGGGACGGCCACGAGCACACGATATCCGGCAGCAGCGGCGCGACCGGCCGGACTCATGGGATCGGGAGGGCGACGACGACGAGGTTCTGCTCGTAGGTCCCCGTCGCGCGGTCGAAGCGGCCGCTGCACGTGACGAGGTGCAGCCGGGGTGGGCCGGCCCGGCTGAAGAGGGCATCGAGGTCGAGCGTCTGCTTCTTCAGCCGGGCCACCTCCGTCACCCGGTACCGCTGCACCGCGTTCCCGGATCGGACTGTGACGACGTCGCCCCGTTCCAGCCGTTCGAGCCGGGCGGCCGGCCCGGTCCCGTAGCCGGGCAGGTCCCGGTGCGCGGCCAGGACCGTCGCTCCGGCCGGGTCCCCGGGCTGCGGGCCGTGCTCGTACCACCCCATCAGCGCGGGCGTGGCTGGCAGGGCCATCTGTCCGTCACGGGCGACGCCGACGGGCCGAACCGGCATCGACAGGTCAAGGTGGTTGATCTGGAGCCGGGTCGGGTGCGTGAGCCCACTCCGGCGACCGGCGCCGAGATCGGTGCCCAGGCCGGCGTCCCGGACGGTCAGCTGCGGCAGGGTCCGCTCACGGTCGACCGAGCGCACTGAGTCGGCCTGGTCCTGGGATGGAGCAGGCGTGGCGGGGAAGGCCAGTCCGTCGGCGGTGGGGTCCGACCATGCGGTCGAGGTCAGGGTCGCCGCCGGGTCGGGGCTGTGGCCGGAGGGCGCGGTCGCCCAGGTGGTGACGCCTCCCGCGAGCAGGGCGGCGGCCACCGCGGCCGCCGCCCGTGCCCTCGAGCG
>NZ_JAPFQL010000152.1 GCF_028446585.1 Intrasporangium calvum | reverse complement strand
GAGCAGGTCGCCGACGACCTGCGCGCCGCCCACTCCGCCCCCAAGGAGGCCTGAGATGACCGACACCGCGAGCACTCCCGCCAGGTCCGCCGCCACGTCCGCAGCCACGTCCGCAGCGACCCGCCAGGTCGGCGTCGACATCCAGGAGTCGGAGACCAACCGCGCCGTCGTCGAGGCCATCGAGGCCGACAACCCGGACTGCGCCGCCCAGCACATGCCCGGCCTGGTCCGGATCACCGCCCCCGGTCGCCTCGTCATCAACCGGGTCACCGTCGAGGACCGCCTCGGGCGCGAGTGGGAGACCCACGAGTTCCAGATGGCGATCGTGTCCTACTTCGGCCACATCCAGGAATGGGATGACGACGAGATCGTCATCGCCTGGGACCACTGAGACGACAGCACGAAGCGACAAAGGAGCCGCATCATGACCATCGCCCCCAAGGCGCCCCGCAAGCTGTCGATGAAGCAGCGATACCAGGCGCTCACCCGTGACCTCGACTGGGAGCCGAGCTACGTCTCCCGTGAGGAGATGTTCCCCTACCTCGAGTTCGAGGGGATCAAGATCCACGACTGGAGCAAGTGGGAGGACCCCTTCCGCCTCACGGTCGACGCGTACTGCAAGTACCAGGCGGAGAAGGACAAGCGCCTCTACGCCGTGCTCGACGGCTTCGCGCAGGGCCAGGGCCACCTGTCCCTGACGGACGCGAACTACCTCAACGCGATGAAGATCTTCCTCCAGGGCATCGCGCCGAACGAGTACAACGCGCACCGCAACTTCGCCTACCTGGCCCGTCACCTCGGCGGCCCGGGCCCGCGCTTCGCGGCGCTGTGCCAGTCGATCGACGAGATGCGGCACACGCAGACCGAGGTGCACACCCTCAGCAACTACAACAAGTACTACAGCGGGTTCCACAACTTCAGCCAGCAGCACGACCGGGTCTGGTACCTCTCGGTGCCGAAATCGTTCTTCGAGGACGCCCTGTCGGCCGGCCCGTTCGAGTTCCTCATCGCCATCGGGTTCTCCTTCGAGTACCTGCTGACGAACCTGCTCTTCGTCCCGTTCATGTCCGGCGCGTCCTTCAACGGCGACCTGCCGACGATGACGTTCGGCTTCTCGGCGCAGTCCGACGAGAGCCGGCACATGACCCTCGGCCTCGAGGCGATCAAGTTCCTCCTCGAGCAGGATGAGGCCAACGTGCCGATCGTCCAGGCGTGGATCGACAAGTGGTTCTGGCGGGGCTACCGGGTCACCGGTCTGGTCGCCCAGATGCTCGACTACATGCTGCCCCGCAAGGTCATGTCGTGGAAGGAGGCCTTCGAGCTCTACTTCGAGCAGCAGATGATGCAGGGCCTCTTCCAGGACCTCGCGTTCTACGGCATCACCCCGCCGAAGCACGTCGAGGACGCCATCGGCGAGAAGGAGATCCTCTCCCACCAGGTCTACTGGATCCTCTACCAGTTCTCGCACGCCGCGTCCTTCACGACGAGCGTCCCGAACGACGAGCACATGGAGTGGCTCTCGAAGACGTACCCGGAGACGTTCGAGAAGCACTTCAAGCCGCTCTGGGACAAGGAGAAGCGCAACATCGAGAACGGCGGCCGGCACTTCGTCCGCGGCCTGCCGCAGCTGTGCCAGGTCTGCCAGATCCCGATGGGCTTCACCGAGCCGGGCGACCCGACGACGATCTGCCAGCGCGAGTCGGAGTACAACGGCGAGAAGTTCCAGACCTGCTCCAACGGCTGCCAGTGGATCTTCGAGCGCGAGCCGGAGAAGTACGTCCAGGCCTGGCTGCCCGTCCACCAGATCTACCAGGGCAACTGCGGCGGCCCCACGCTGCCGGACGTGCTCCAGTGGTACGGCCTGCAGGACGGCGACAACGGCGAGTACCTCGGCTCGGTCGACGAGCGCAACTGGACCAAGTGGCATGCGGAGGCCCCCATCTCCGAGCCCGCCCCCACCGAGCCCGCCCCGACGGCCTGAGAGGAGACCGACATGACCGTGAAGAGCCTTGGGACGTATGACTTCCCGTCCCGCTCGCGTCAGGAGCTCTACGGCGACGACCAGCTCGTCCACGTGTGGTTCAAGGACAACCCGTGGTTCTGCGCGGCCGCGTGCTTCCGCGCCCCGAAGGCGATGACGTGGGGCGACTTCTGGTCCCAGCTCGTCATCCCCTTCGCCGAGGAGGACCCGGACTTCGACCCGGCCGCGGCCCGCACCTGGGCGCTGCACGGTGAGTCCATCGCCCCCCGCGACGACCAGACGCTCGAGGAGCTGGGCGTCGTCCACAAGGACGTCCTCGCGACCGTCCTGGCCTGAGCCACCCACCCAAGG
>NZ_JAPFQL010000151.1 GCF_028446585.1 Intrasporangium calvum | reverse complement strand
GGGAGGCCGGCGACGCGTCATCCTCATCACCGGTCCGAGCGGGGCGGGCAAGAGCCGCTTGGCCGCTCGCCTCAATCATCGGCTCGGCTGGCCGGTGGTCCGCCTCGACGACTTCTACCGCGAGGTTGACGACCCCGACCTGCCACGCTCGCACCTCGGCATCCCCGACTGGGACCACGTGAACTCCTGGGACGCGGACGCCGCCGTTGCCGCGCTCCGGCGCCTGGTCGACACCGGCAAGGCGGATGTGCCGGTCTACGACATCAGCACGTCGCGCGCGACCGGCCAGCACCTCGTCACCGCAGCTCCACACCACCTCATCCTCGCCGAGGGCCTCTTTGCAGCGCGCGTGGCCCAGGCCCTCGAGACCGAGGGGCTGCTGGCGGACGCGCTGTGCGTCCGCCGCAACCGATGGGTGACCTTCATGCTCCGTCTGGTGCGCGATCTCTCGGAGCGGCGCAAGCCGCCCCACATCCTCTTTCGTCGTGGGATGGCGCTGCTGCTCGACGAGCCGAATGTCCTCGCCGAGGCGGAGGCCCACGGTGCCAGATGCGTGACCCCGCGCGAGGCCGAGGCGGAGCTCGTGGACCGGGCCGAGACGATGGGGGCGCGTCGATAAGGCTGATCGGCAGCTCGGCGGCATGAGCTGGGAGTCGACGGCGGAGTACTACCGGATCGTGGGCCTGGCCGACTCGCCGGTTCCGCACTTCCCTCCACCCGGCCGCACGTCGAGGCGGCTGTATCCCGCGCCCTCCGCGACGAGGCTCAGCCCATGTAGCCGAGCTGACGGTAGCCCGGCTTGATGACGCCCTCAATGGTCGCGAGCCGTTCGTCGAAGGGGATGAAGGCCGACTTCATCGCGTTGATCGTCACCCAGCGCAGATCGGTCAGGTCCCACTCCGCCTGCTCCGCGAGAAGGACCGCCTCCTTCGACATCGATGTGTTGCTCATGAGGCGGTTGTCGGTATTCAGCGTGACGCGGAACCGCAGCCGCTTGAGCAGCGTGATCGGGTGCAGCGCGATGGACAACGCCGCGGAGGTCTGCAGGTTGCTGCTCGGGCACATCTCGAGCGGGATGCGCATGTCGCGCACGTAGGCGGCGAGGCGCCCCAGCTTGACGTCGGCCAGGTCGAGATCGACCAGGGCGCGTTCATCATGCCGGTTGGACTCCAACCACTCGGGGAAGGGGCGGCCGGCAACGAGGACGTCGTCAACGATGCGGACGCCGTGGCCGAGCCGGTCGGCGCCACACCATTGGATGGCTTCCCAGATGGACGGCAGCCCGAACGCTTCTCCCGCGTGGATGGTGAAGTGCGCGTTCTCCCGGCGCAGGTACTCGAAGGCATCAAGGTGTCGAGTGGGTGGGAAGCCCGCCTCCGCGCCAGCGATGTCGAAGCCGGACACGCCCTCGTCGCGATACCGCACGGCCAGGCGCGCGATCTCCGTCGACTTGGCGGCGTGGCGCATCGCGGTGACGAGCGCGGTCACTCGGATCGGGTGACCCGCCTCAGCCGCCAGCGCCTCCCCCTCCCGGAAGCCGGCGTTGACCGCCTCGACAACCTCCTCCAGCGTCAACCCGGCCTCGAGGTGCTGCTCCGGGGCATAACGACTCTCTGCATAGACAACGCCGTCCGCGGCCAGGTCCTGCACACTCTCCCGGGCAACGCGACGCAGGCTCTCCTTGGTCTGCATGACCGCGAGCGTGTGAGCAAACGTCTCCAGGTATCGCACCAGGGAGCCGGAATCGGCGCTCTCCTGGAACCACCGGGCCAACTGGCCCGCTTCCGCCTCCGGGAGGGCGTCGTAGCCGACCGCCTCTGCGAGCTCGACAACCGTCTGTGGCCGCAGACCGCCGTCGAGGTGGTCGTGCAGCAGCACCTTGGGTGCGCGCCGAGCAAGCTCCGGCGTCACGTGATCTCCTCGCGATGGACCAGCGCGTCGGTGAAGGCCGGCAGGCAGACGGCGACGTACTCAGCACCGTCAGGGCCACTGGAGTAGCGGATCCGCTCACCGCCGCGAGTGATCACTGTCTGGCCTGCGTCCACGGTGAGGCGGCCACCGTCGTGGTCGACGAGCACCTGGCCGGCGAGCACGAGCGTGATCTCGTCGAACTCGGGCGTCTGGAATGGCTCCGACCAACCCGGGGGCGCCTTCATGTGCGCGACAGAAACGGATCCCTGCAGGCCGGCGTCCGGGGTCGTGACCGCGCCGACATGTTCCTCGATGACCTTGCCGCCTGGCACAGGAATTCGTGTGGGGGTCTCAATGAGTTCGGGCACAGGCCCACCCTACGCCGCGCTCACTGTCTCCTCAGGCAGACGTCGGAGAGCAGCAGAAAATGCGAAACGCCCCACCGACAGGTCGGTGGGGCGTTTCGTGAATGGTTGTCCGGCTGCGTCCTACTCTCCCACACCGTCACCAGTGCAGTACCATCGGCGCTGAAGGGCTTAGCTTCCGGGTTCGGAATGGAGCCGGGCGTTTCCCCTTCGCTATGGCAGCCGTAACTCTATGGAGATATCAAATCAGTGTTG
>NZ_JAPFQL010000150.1 GCF_028446585.1 Intrasporangium calvum | reverse complement strand
TTGAAGTGGGCGGAGATCTCTCCGGTGGTCAAACCCTTGGCGTACAACGAGATCGCGATCGCGTCGACATCGGTCAGGCGGCGCTGCCGCTTGGCCACGATCACCGGTTCGAACGTGCCGGCCCGGTCCCGCGGGACCTCGATCGTCACTTCGCCAGCGGCGTCGGTGAGCACCGTCTTGGGCCTGGTGCCGTTGCGGATGTTGCCGTCGCCCCCTGCCGGAGTGCCGTGCTTCTCATGGCCCAGGTGCTCGGTCATCTCCTCCTGCAGAGCCGCCTCCAGCACCTGCTTGGTGATCGACTTGAGCAGCCCCTCCGGGCCGGTCAGGTCCTCACCCCTGGCGCGAGCGGCCTTAACCAGCTCACGCACCGCAGCCCGTTCAGCCTCACCAGGCTTGGCGGCCTTCACCGCTTGCTTGGGCATCGAGCTCATGCCCTCGAGTGTCTCGGTCATCAGGTGACCAGCCTTCCTCGCCGACCACGTCGGCGTGTCGGCCAGAAACACCATTCAACGGACTTACATGCTGGTATGGCTGCGCGAGGGTCGTGACCCAACATCTGACTGGTGTCCTGCTGGATTGCCGATGGACTGATCCGTCCGGCCCTCGCGTAGCGGCACCGGCCGGTCGGGTCATGACCTAATACGAGCCTGACCCCATCGCACGGGATCTGGTGTAAGTCCTGTCTGACCGACCCGGCCGGTGCCGACCCATCGGAATCGGAAGGGCAAGACCATCATCACAAACCGGGAGCATCAGCAGCATCGTCTGGGTGGGGTTGACTCGCACAAGGACACCATCCATGTCGCCGTGATCACCGAGTCCGGGCAGCCGGTCGGGGATCGTGAGTTCCCCACCACGGTGTCCGGGTACCGGCGCGCGGTCGCCTGGCTGATCGAGCACGGCCCACTGGTCGCGGTCGGGGTCGAGGGCACCTCCAGCTACGGCGTCGGTATCACCACCGAGCTGCTCGCGGCCGGTCTGTCGGTCGTCGAGGTCAACCGCACCCGCCCAGCGGAGAAACGCAAACAGGGCAAGACCGACCCCTTGGACGCCTACCGAGCTGCCCGCTGCGTCCTGTCCGGGGAGGCCAGCACCGACCCGAAGAGCCCCACCATCGAACCGCTGCGCGCGTTGACCGTCGCGCGGCGCTCCGCGGTCAAGGCGCAACAGGCCACGCGGCGTCAGATCGGCGCCCTGCTGGTCAACACCAGCCCTGCCCTGCGCGACCGTTACCGCGACCTTCCCGAAGCCAAACTCCTTGCTGTTCTTCACGATTGCCGACCGGAACAGATGCAGGACCCCGACGCCGCTGACACCATGTTCGCGCTGCGTACCCTCGCCCGACGCCACCGCGCGCTCCAGGGCGAGATCGATGACCTCGAGCAGCGGATGCTGGCCCGAGCCACCCGCGCCAACCCTGCCCTCATGGCCATCAAGGGCGTCGGACCCGCCGTCGGAGCACAACTGCTGGTCACCGCCGGCGACAACCCGGACCGGCTGCGCTCGTCGGCCTCCTTCGCTGCCCTGTGCGGCACCGCCCCGATCCCGGTCTCCTCCGGAAAGACCAGCCGGCACCGGCTCTGCCGCGGCGGCGACCGACAAGCCAACGCGGCCCTGCACCACATCGTCAAGGTCCGCATGTCCTACGACCCGGCCACCCGCGATTACCGCGACACCCGCCTGGACAAGGGCTGGACCAAGCGAGAGGTCTTCCGCGCGCTCAAACGCGCCGTCGCCCGCGAGATCTTCCACGCCCTGGCCGGACACGCCACGGCGCCCGACTACTCCGACCTGCGCCCCGCCCGCCGAGCCAAGAACCTGACCCTGACCGCGGCCGCCGAACACCTCGGCGTATGGCCAGCCAGAATCGGCGAGCTCGAGCTCGGACGACGCCCCAACGAAGAACTCGCCACCCGCTACCGCGCCTGGCTCAACGCCGCTTGACACGCAATAGGAGCATCACTCCCGGACGGCTGGCCGCCAGTGGGTGGCGAGTCAATGTGGGCGGTGCATGTCGAGGAGGAGGTCTACCGCCTGGAGAACGTCCCGTTCTTCGTTCGGGGCGCTGCTTGTGGTGACCTGGTTCAGGCCGTGCCGGAGAAGGACGGCGTGCTGACCGTGGTTTCTGTGAAGGACGAGGGCAATCTGACGCTCCGGCTCATCGTTCGCCGGGAGGGCCCGCTCCGCGGGAACCTGGCTACTGCCCTGGAGATGTTCGAGTCCGTTGGGGTTTCCGGCGAGGGCGCACCGCAATGGGGACTGGTGGCCCTCGACGTCCCTAGGGGTGCCGACCTGGCCGCCGTGAAGGCCTTGATCGTTTCCGGCGAGGCTGACGGGTTGTGGCACTGGGAGGAGGGTGCTGTCAACGACGAGTGGCGAGCTCTGCCCGACGCCGATCGAAACTAGCCATCCACGAAGCTGAGCGCGCGTCACACCGCCGCCTGTCGACCAGCGGCCTTCTCGCACAACCTGCTGTGTGCAGCCGGGGTCGCAACTTACTTGATGGCCGCCTGCGCCTTGCCGTTGTTGACGTCCTCGTCGTACAGGGGGAAAGGCGCTGGGAGAGTTCCATTCCCGGAGCGGCGACGAGTTACAAAGGCTCCCTGTCAACTGCGTGCCCGTAGGGCGCTTCTTCCTCCGATATCGGATGCAATGCCGCATCTGGGCGGCACTGGGCCCGCGTCCGTTCGGCTCTGTACGCCGGCCCCGACGCTTCCGGGTAGGACCACTGGCATCATCAGGTGCGTGCGTCCTGTCGTCGTATGGCTGCGGCTCGTGTCCGGGATGTCGGTCGGGCTCCT
>NZ_JAPFQL010000015.1 GCF_028446585.1 Intrasporangium calvum | reverse complement strand
CGAGCACTCCAGTGGCTCCCCGGACCGACGGGTCCGGGGAGCCACTGCGTGTCACTCGGGGTCGCCGTCGGCGAGCAGCTGGTAGAGGCGCCGGCGGGTCTCGGAGAGGATCTCGCGCGCCTCTCCCCGCTGCTGTGCCGTGCCGGTCGTGACGACCTGCCACATGGCGCCCATCACCTGTCCGACGACCGGCATGAGGCCGTCACCGCCGGGGGAGCTGCCGAAGCCGAAGCCCTCGCGCTCGTCCGGCTCGTCCTCCGGCTCGCGCTCGAAGGGGGCCCAGGTCGCCGCCATCTCGTCCGGGTGATCCTCGACGTAGCGGCGGCCCTCGTCGGTGAGTCTGAGCAGCCGTCGACCCTCGACGTCGCGGCCCTCGACGAGCCCTTCGTCCTCGAGCTGCTGCACGGTCGGGTAGACGGAGCCGGGGCTCGGTTTCCAGGCACCGCCGGTGCGGTCGGCGATCTCCTGGATGAGCTGGTAGCCATTCATCTCGTCGCCCGCGAGCACGTCGAGGATGGCCGCCCGCACGTCGCCCCGTCGCGCGCGGCGGGGTGGACGGGTGGGACGCGGCGGCTCCGGAGCGAAGGCCGGTCCGCCGAACTGCCGGATGAGGTCGTGGATCCAGGGCGGGGGCCCGGGACGTCCGTGGCGCGGGCCGCCCCAGGGGCCGCCCTCGGGGCCCCAGCCGCCGAGGCCGCTGAACCAGTCGCCGCCGGCCCCGCGACCGCCGGGCCCGCCGTGGCGCCGGTGGCCTCCGTGACCTCCGGGTCGGCCTGACCCCTCGCTGTGTGAGTTCATGATGTGCCTCCCTGTGATGCAACTCGAACGGTCGCGATGCTTCAACGATATATCGCGAATAGGTCGTTGGCCATGGTTTTAGGTCTCGCCTTGCGGGTAGGTCTCAGTTGATGCTTCATTGTTTGCGCGCCCTGAGGCCGTTAGGCTGACAGGGCGACCGGCGCCCTAGGGGAGGAGGACCCGCGTGCCGACCATGCAGGACGGCACCCCCAGCACGGACGGGGGTGCACCGCAGAACGAGAAGAGGACTGTGCGCATCCCTTGGGCCCCCTCGGCAGCTCCCCGGATCCGTAAGACGCTCGTCGCGGACCTCGCGGCGCGTGAGGTCCCGGGCGAGGTCGTGGAGGAGGCCGAGATCGTCGTGAGCGAGCTGGTCGCCAACGCGATCCGGCACGCCAAGCCGCTGTCCGATGGCGCGATCCGCGTGCACTGGAAGGTCAAGAACAACGTCGTCGAGGTCGAGGTCTCCGACGGCGGTGGTCCGACCGTCCCGCGGCCCTCGCCACCGACGACCTGGGCTCCCGGTGGCCGCGGCCTGCGCATCGTGCGCTCCCTCGCCCACGAGTGGGGGGTCCTCGAGGACCCCCACGGCCGCACCGTCTGGGCCTCCGTGGGCGGCCCGTCCCGGCGCCGCTCGCACTGACTCACACCCCAGTGGCCCCCGTATGCCGCTGGGCTCGCTCCCGCCCGCGAGGGACCACCCACTAGGGTGACGTCCCATGGGTAAGGCTTCTCGACGTTCCCGGGCTGATCGCGCTGCCCGCACCTCCCGCCCGATGCCGGCACCGTTCGTGCCGCGGCCCTTCGAGGGTCTGCCCGGCGAGACGGACTGGGTGGCCATGCGCGAGATCGTCCCGGCTGCGACGGCCACCGTCAGGTTCGCCGAGGGCAAGGCTCCTGAGGGCGCCCCCGAGACCGTGACCATCGCGACGGTGCTGCCCCTCGCCTGGCCCGCGCTGCACCGCGACAACGGCGAGATCCTCGTCGGCATCCAGTCGGGCAACGCCAGTGGCGACACGAGCCGCGACATCGCTCAGGCGGTCGAGCTGGCCGTGGCCGCGGCCCCCGGCACGCCGGTGTCCGCCCTCCCGGTCTCCACGGTGGAGACCGACCGGCTCCAGGACCTGCTCGACCTCGAGGCCCCGTTCGAGATCGAGGTCCACGAGGGCTTCGACTTCTGGGTCGCGGACAGCGAGCTCGACGCCGAGGGACGCGAGTCCCTCGAGCGGGCCAACGAGTCGGCCATCCCGACCGTCAAGCTCGTCTCGGCCCCCTCCGCCTACTGGTGCCGCATCGGCGAGCGCTGCTACGTGCGGTGGGTGCTGCCGCACGACGAGGAGACCTCGACCAGTGCGCTGGCTCGCCTGCACGCGGCCGGCACCTCCAGCCTCGGTGACTCGGGTCGGCTGCTCGGCTGCTTCCGTTCCAGCGGACTGCTCATCCCGGTCTGGGAGGTCGACCCGGAGGCCGAGCCGGCGAGCCACGAGGCCCCGGTCGCTGCGATGAAGGAGCGTCTCGACGCCGCAGCCGCGTCGACGGAGCCGCTCACTGCGGCGGAGCGCGGCGCGCGCGCCGGCCTGATGAACCGCCAGGTGACGCTGCGCTGAGCGGCTGGCCGATGCCACGTCCTGCCAGCCGTGCCGTCCCGTTCGTCGTCGTCATCCCGGCCAAGGACGAGGCGGCCCGCATCGCCGCGACGATTCGGGGCGTCCGACGCATCCGCGGCGTCGGCGAGATCGTCGTCGTCGACGACGGCTCCAGCGACTCGACGGCCCGGGTCGCGGCCGGCGCCGGGGCTGAGGTGGTCCGGCACGCCCGCAACCACGGCAAGGCCGACGCCCTGATGAGCGGCCTGGGCCGCATGGCCGGGCTGCAACGGGTGGGCCGCGTGCACCCCGGAGCGGCCGTGCTCTTCGTCGACGCCGACCTCGAGGGCTCGGCCCAGGAAGTCGGGGCTCTCGTCGGCCCGGTGCTCGCCGGAGCGGCCGACCTGACGATCGCCACCCTGCCGCCGCAGCGCACCGCGGGAGGGGGACGCGGTCTCGTCGTCGGGCTGGCTCGCCGCGGCATCGAGGAGCTGACGGGGTGGAGCCCCGTGCAGCCGCTGTCGGGCATGCGCTGCCTGTCGCCTGCCGCCCTGGCCGCCGCGACGCCGTTCGCCCGCGGCTGGGGTGTCGAGGTCGGCATGACGGTGGACGTGCTCCGGGCCGGCCTGACGGTCCAGGAGGTTCCCTGCGACCTGCACCACCGGGTCACCGGACGGGACTGGCGGGCCCAGCTGCACCGGGCCGCACAGTATCGCGACGTTGCCCTCGCACTGGCCGTCCGCCGCCTCCACGGCCTCCGCCACCGCCCCACCAGCACCTGACTTCCCCCGCGACCCACCCTCTTGCCGCCTGCCTGCTCCTGCTCCAGATGGGGGGAGGAGCTGTAAGAGGGTGTGCTGCGCGGAGCTGTGGGTGGGGGGACGTCAGCGGTGGTGCCGGTCCCGGCGCCGCCGGATGGGTTCCTTCTCCTGCTCCAGGGCCATGAACTGCGCCACCGCCGAGATCACCAGCGGAAGGGTGAGGATCAGGGCCACCGGCGGGATCGCCGCACCCGAGTCGTTGGTGAGGAAGCCGATGGCGGCCATGACGATGATGGCGATGAGCGCGTCGCGGAGCAGGGGGGCCTCGGCGACGAGCCGGGCAAAGGGTGCGGTGCCGAAGCGGCCCGGCTGCAGCACGAGGAGCAGGACGAAGGCGGTGATCGCGACCACCGCCCCCAACAGCCCCGGGTGTGCGGTGGAGAGCTCGATGTTGGCGAGCAGCTTGCGGGACACGACACCGAGCGCCTCGCCGTCGAGCACGGTCTGGAAGAAGCGGCCGGGGTGCGACCGGTACTGCTCCGGACGGCGCCAGTCGAGATAGCACACGAGCGTGACGACGAGGGCGGCCGCGAGGCCGACGAGGGCGAGACTGCGGACCGACACCCGGATCCCGGCGACCCGCATGAGGAGCAGGCCGAGGGCAGGCACGAGCGCGATGGGCCCGCCGAAGTCGGCGCCCCACGCGGGCAGCACGTCGACAGCGAGCGCGGCACCCCCGAGGACGACCATCGCGAGGACGGCGAGCCGTGGAGCGCCGCGGCGGACCAGGGCGTGCGCCATCGCGGCACAGAGGAGCAGCACCGCCGAGGCATAGAGGGCGAAGGCGACGTTGCCCATGCCGTAGAACCGGCCGCCGACGAGCGGCTGGAGGCCGAAGATCGAGGACATCTGCAGGCGGGACCCGGTCATCAGGTCGAGGCCGATGACGCTCGCGGTCACCGCGGACAGGGCCGCGAGCGGACCGAGCGCCGACGAGGCCCAGGGGCCGTTGACGCTCACGACCGCGATGAGGCCGCTGATGAGCAGGACGAGAGCGATGAGCAGCGCGACCAGGACGGCGGAGGGAGGCGACCAACGCCACCAGGGCACGAGGTTGGCGAGGAAGGTCGCGGCCGGCATGGCCGCCGCCACGAGCCCGACGAGCCGGGCCGCCCGCAGGATGCGGTGCCGCGACAGCCGCGTGTGCCACGGCCGCGCGCGCTGCCAGAGGACCCAGAGCACGATGAGGGCGAGGAGGACGGCCGACAGCCAGGCGACGAGGAAGGGCACGACGATGCGGTGCATGGCGTCGGCCTTGGTGTCGATGTCGGTGAGCCGGGTCAGCTTCCGGGCCGCCGTCGACTCGCTGTTGTTCTCCGAGGGGCTGGCGGAGAGCGCGCGCCCCCCGATCGGCTCGACCGGTCGGACGCCTCCGCGCTGGAGGATCGTCGCGGTGACGTCGGAGATCTGCGCGATGCCCTCCATCCGGGTCGAGGCCGATGCGAGGATTCCCGGGGCGTAGTGCGGACCCGTGGCGGTGAGGACGCGAAGGCGCTCCTCCCGGTCCCGGTCGGCGATCCCCGCGACGATGAGGTCGGCGCCGGTCGGCATGGCGTCGCGCACCTGGGCGACGCGTTTCTCGACCGCGGTGATGGCCGCGAGTTGCCCGGCCGGGTTGGGGTCAGTGGTCAGCACCGCGCCCGCGTCGACCAGGCTGATCGGGCACCGCGCCAGTTGCGACACGAGGGTCCGCCGGTCGAACGGTGCGTACTGGGCGACCTTCCCGTCGGAGCCGGCCGCGGCGAGGGCCGCCCCGGGGCCGATGGCGGCGACGCACGAGCCGTGCTCGGCGAAGCTGTCGCCGAGCAACCCGAGGCGCGCCTCGAACGCCGCCTCTCGGGACGCCGCGGCGATCTCGTCGAAGCCGGCCACGGCGTAGCCCCGCTCCGGATCTCCGACGACCTCGGGCAGCGAGGTGCACACGGGCCGATCGCCCTCGGCTGCGGGTCCGGCCGCCTCCCCCGCGGACAACGTCGACCAGCCGTCGGTGGGGCAGGTTGTCAGGTGCAGGGTCTTGACGGACACCGAGGCCGCCGCGCCGTCGCGGAGCAGCCCCCACAGGACCGGGGTGTCCTCAGGCGTGACGTCGTCCCAGGAGATGCCACCCACGCCGACGACGACGAGTGACTCGCCGGGCTCGGGGTTGGCGGTCCGCGGCACGGGGACGGTGTCCCGCGTCGCGTAGGACCAGCCGAGGGCCACGACCAGCAGGACCAGCGCGGCGACGAGCGCCTTGACGGGGTGCCTGCGGATCACGGAGGACAGACTACAAACCCGCGCGCAGGTCCCGGCCCGCACGCCGACTCGGAGACGGCCACACCCTGAAACGGCCCGAAGCCCGCTCCCGTCCGGGACTACCCTTCGGAGCGTGGAGGAACCGACCCTGTCGGTCGTGGCCGTCGGGGCCGCGGTCGTCGCCGTGCTCGCGCTGGCTCTTGCCGTCGGGGCGCAGTTGCGGCTCGCGCGGACGCGGCGGGACTTCCGGGCCCTGGCCGGAGACGGGTCGACCGACATCGCGCGCGTCGCGGCCGGGCAGAACCACCGCATCGAGCGTCTCGGCGCCGAGGTGACCCGGCTCCGGGAGCAGGTGGAGGCCGCGGAGGACGACGTCCGGCAGAGCCTGCGCAATGTCGCGGTCGTCCGTTACGACGCCTTCGGGGACCTGGGCGGCCGCCTGTCCTTCTCGGCCGCGATCGTCGACGACCTCGGTGACGGCATCGTCATCTCGTCGATCCATGCGCGGAGCGAGTCGCGCACCTATGCGAAGGGCGTCGTCGGGGGCCGGTCGAGCATCACCTTGAGCCCCGAGGAGCAGCAGGCGCTCGCCGCGGCGACGAAGGGCGAGCCCCAGCGGACCCAGTCACCCACCCGGAAGGACGTCCCATGACGCCACGTCACCCCTCAGACCTGCGGCGCTTCGGCTACCTGGGGCCGCGCGGGACGTTCACCCAGATGGCGCTCGACGCCTGGGACGGTGCCCGGCACCAGGAGCAGGTCCCGTTCGGGAGCGTCGACGCTGCGCTCGAGGCGCTCCGGTCGGCCGAGATCGACGCCGCGATGGTGCCCATCGAGAACTCCGTCGAGGGTGGCGTCTCCGCGACGCTCGACGCGTTGGCGACGGGTGACCCCCTGGTCGTCATCGGTGAGGTCCTCGTGCCGGTGACCTTCGTCCTCTGTGCCCGAGCCGGTATGCCGCTGAGCTCGGTCCGCAGCGTCGGCACCCACTCGCACGCGTGGGCTCAGGTGCGCACCTGGATGGCCACCCACCTCCCGGACGCGGTGTACGTCCCGACGTTGTCCACGGCGGCGAGTGCCGCAGCGCTGGGGCAGCCGGGTGACGTCATGTTCGACGCGGGCGTGTGCGCGCCGGTCGCCGCGGCCAACGAGGGGCTGGAGATCCTCGCCGAGGACATCGGCGACAACAGGTCGGCCGTGACCCGGTTCGTGCTCGTGGCCCGTCCTGGGACCCTGCCCGAGCCGACCGGGGCGGACAAGACGACGGTCGTGCTCTTCCAGCGCGACGACCACGCCGGCGGGCTGCTCGAGCTGCTGGAGCAGTTCGCCGTCCGTGGCGTCAACATGACGCGCCTCGAGTCCCGGCCCACCGGCGAGGCCATGGGCAGCTACTGCTTCTCGATCGACTTCGAGGGACACCTGCAGGACGCCCGGGTGGGCGAGACGCTGATGGGCCTCAAGCGCGTGTGTGCGGACGTGCGCTTCCTCGGGTCGTACCCGCGGGCTGACGGGGTCCGGGCCGACGCGAGAGTGGGGACGGCCGACACCGACTTCGACACGGCCCGCAGCTGGCTCGAGCAGCTGCGCAGCTGACCGGCTGACGCCCGATGCAGCGCTGACGCGTCGGAGGGCGCCGGGTGCTGCCGCCCGGCGCCCTCTGCTCCCCTGCGTGCTCCCCTGTCTCTCCCCAGGGTCCACCGGCCCCCTGGACCGGTGGAGTCCGGCCAGGACACCGGGCGAGTCGCCCCCCAGCGACGCCCCCCGGCCGCCCGATGTCCCGCTGCCCCCATCCGACCAGAGTCGATGTGGTCTGGCCTGATACGTCCCGGACGAGAAAGTTTCCGCCGGTGCCGGGCCGCCCCGACGTATCACTGGCGGCGCGGCCGGCCTCTGCACTGCCAGAGCCGGGACTGCGCCGGGCAGCGGTGACGAGTGGGGGAGCGTGATGGTCGACTACGTGCCGGGGCGACTGCTCGTCGCCGGGTTCCCGCGCACTGACGAGGCACCCTGGCTCGTCGAGCTCCGCGCGGCCCTGGCCGAGCTGGGGGTCGCGGTGCGGCTGACCCGGTCGAGTCGCCGGCGGATCCGCGACCTGCGATCGACGCGGGGACCGGCGCTCGAGCTGCTCGACGCGATCTGGGTGTCCACGGCAGTGCTGGCGCCGCTGGACGGGGCGACCGGGACCCCGGCGGCCCCGCAGGCGTGGTGGGTCATCGAGCGGCTGCGAGCGCGGCGTCCCGGGCTGGCGGCACGGCTCTCCCTCGTCGAGGTGCGGCGACCGGCCACCATGGGGCCCGCGCCCCTCGGGCCGATCGGCGTCGGGGTCCCCGCCTAGGGGGACGTCACGTCGACCCCACCCCGGAGCACCCGCACCGGTCGGGTGATGGCAGTGGGGTCCTGGTCGAGGCGGCCGGCGATGACGAGCAGGTCCGCGCTCGAGCCTGGACGCACTCGCCCGGCCCGCAGGCCCAGCCCGAGCGCCTCCGCAGCGCGGGAGGTCGACATGGCCAGCGCTTCGGCGATCGGGAACCCGGCCAGCTGCACGGCCTGGACGATCGCGAGCGGGAGCACGTCGTGCGGCTTGGGCGGTCCGATGCCCGCGTCGGTGCCGAGGATGCATCGCACCCCGGCCTCACGCAGGGCCTGGATGTGCGCGACCAGCGCCGGCATCCGGGAGGCGATCGCCGGCAGGAGTGCCGCCCCGGGGACGGCGCCGGCGGTGAGCGACACGACGACCTGGGACTCGGCGAGCCGCCTCACGAGCTGCGGGTCCTGGGCGATGCCGTCCGCCGTCATGAAGCTGCAGTGCTCGATCGTGTCCACCCCGGCGGCCGCGGCATCGGCCACGCCGCCTGTCCCGTGCGCGTGCGCGGCCACGGGCAGCCCCGCGCCGTGGGCTGCGGCGACGACGGCGCGCAGTTCCGGCAGCCCGAACTGCGACTCGTGCGGTGCGGACCCGGCCGTGACGTTGCCACCGGTCGCCATGACCTTGATGACGTCCACGCCGGCCTCGTCGAGCCGGGCGACCGCCGCCGCGAGTCCGGCCGCGTCCGCGCACTCGCCGCCGAGGAACCAGCAGTGCCCGCCCGGGGTGGTGAGGGCGGGTCCCGATGCGAGGACGGTCGGTCCGGCGGTTGTCTGGCGGGCGGTCTCCTCGCGCAGGTCCAGGCCGACCCGCCCGCGGCTGCCGAGGTCCCGGACCGTCGTCACCCCGGCGGCGAGGGCGCGCCGGGCGTTGGTCCTGGCCCGGTCGAGCAGCTGCGGGTCCTCGTGTGCCTCGTGCCAGCCCAGAGGATCGGGTGAGCAGTCCCAGCTGAGGTGCTGGTGCGAGTCGACGAGGCCGGGGACCACGGTCGCGTCGCCGAGGTCCTCGACCGTCACGGCGCTCGCGTACTCGCCAGGCTCGCTGACTGCCACCACCGTGGGCCCGTCGACGACCACGTCGCCAGGGCCGTGGAAGTGCTCGCCGTCGAAGACCTGCGCGGCGCGGATCACGTGCATGACGCTCCTCCCTCCGGGAGCATCAGGTCCGGCCCCCTGAAGGCAGTGTCGGCCGGATGGGGCCGCCCCGCGCCCCCTTTCGCTGAATCCGGGCCTCTCAGGCTTCTCTCAGGAAGGTTAGGTTAGCCTCACCTACATGTTCGCCAGCAACGCCCTCATCGGCCTGCGCGAGGGGCTCGAGGCCGCCCTCGTCGTCGTCATCCTCGTCGCCTTCCTCGTCAAGACCGGCCGCCAGTGGGCCCTGCGCTGGGTGTGGCTCGGCGTGGGGACCGCCGTGCTCCTCTCGGTCGTCCTGGGCGCGGTCCTCACCTACGGCACGAGCCGGCTCTCCTTCGAGGCCCAGCAGGTGATCGGCGGCCTCGCCTCGATCCTCGCCGTCGTCTTCGTCACCGGCATGGTCTTCTGGATGCGCTCCGCGGCCCGGACGATCTCCGGCGAGCTCAAGGGCCGTCTCGACCGCGCCCTGGACCTCGGACCGGTGGCCGTCGCGCTCGTCGGCTTCCTCGGTGTCGGGCGGGAAGGTCTCGAGACGGCGATCTTCTTCTACGCGACGACCCAGGCCGCCGGGCGCGGGAACGTCCAGCCGCTTCTCGGCTGGGCCCTCGGTCTCGCCGGCGCCATGCTCCTCGGCTGGCTCATCTACAAGGGGGCCGTCCGGATCAACCTCACGAAGTTCTTCCGCTGGACCGGCATCCTCCTCGTCGTCGTCGCCGCCGGCATCCTCGCCTACGGCCTGCACGACCTCCAGGAGGCCGGCCTCGTGCCCGGCCTCAACACGATCGCCTTCGCCGTCAGCGCCGTCATCGCCCACGACGGCTGGCTGGGCAACCTGCTGCGCGGCATCTTCAACTACACGCCCCGTCCGACCGTGGTCCAGGCCGTCGCGTGGACGCTCTACGTCGCGGTGATCCTCACCCTGTTCCTCCGGCCCCAGCGCGCCACGACACCGCAACCGCAACCCACGGCGGAGGCCACCCCCCACTCGAGCCAGCCGGCCGCAGCGAGCTGAGCCCAGCGGCATACGGGCCGCACTTCCTCCCCACCCAACTCACCCAGGAGAACCATGTCCCGATCCCTCCACGCCCTCCTGTCCGCGACGCTGGGGGCGGCTGCGCTCACCGCCTGCAGCGCCGCCGAGGCGAGCGACCCGCCCGCCGACCCCCGCTCCATCACGGTGACCGCGAGCGACACCGGCTGCGCGCTGAGCGCCACGACGGCGCCCGCCGGCACCATCAGCTTCGGCATCGTCAACACCGGCACCAAGGTCACGGAGTTCTACGTCTACGCGGACGGCGACCGCATCGTCTCCGAGGTCGAGAACCTCACTCCGGGCCTCAAGCGCGAGCTCATGGTGGAGCTGGCCGAGCCGGGCACCTTCACGGCGGCCTGCAAGCCCGGCATGGTCGGCGACGGCCTGCGCACCGAGTTCACCGTCACGGGGACGGCGGCCAAGGGGAGTGCCGACGAGAAGGTGGCCCAGGCGATCGCCGACTACCGGAAGTTCGTCGCCGCGCAGGCCGACGAGCTCCTCTCCGGCACGGCGGACTTCGTGGCCGCCGTCAAGGCCCGCGACGTGGACAGGGCCAAGGAGCTCTACCCCACGGCCCGCCTCCCGTGGGAGACGATCGAGCCCGTCGCCGAGAGCTTCGGCGACCTCGACCCGCGGATCGACGGCCGTGAGGACGTCGTGGAGGACGGCATGGAGTTCACCGGCTACCACCGCCTCGAGAAGGACCTCTGGGTCGACGGGCTGCAGGACGACTCGAGCGCGATCGCGGACCGGCTGCTCGCCGACGTCACCGAGATCGTGCGCCTCAGCAAGACCGTCGAGCCGACCGCGCTGACCATCGCCAACGGTGCCAAGGCGCTGCTCGACGAGGTCGCCACCGGCAAGGTCACCGGCGAGGAGGAGCGCTACTCGCACACCGACCTCTGGGACTTCCGCGGCAACCTCCAGGGCTCGCAGTCCGCGCTCGAGACCCTGCGGCCGGTCATCGCAGCGCGCGACGCGGCACTCCAAGGGGCGCTTGATGAGCGCTTCGGCGACCTGAACCAGCTCCTCGAGTCACACCGCGTCGACGGGCGTTTCGTCTCCTACGAGGCGCTGACCGGCGCCGACGTCAAGGCGCTCACGGTCGCCCTCGACGCGCTCGCCGAGGAGGTCGCGAAGGTCCCCGGCGCGGTGGCCGCCCCGTGACCGGGATGCCTGCGCCCACCCGCCGTGGCCTGCTCGTCGGCGGCGCTGCCGTCGCCGGCGCGGTCGCGTCGACCGCCAGTGGGTATGCCGCTGGGCGCGCTTCCGGAGACAGCCCGCCGTCAGGCGCGGGGCCGGCTCTCGAGGCGGCGGTCCCGTTCCACGGTCCCCATCAGGCCGGCATCGTCACGCCGGCCCAGGACCGGCTGCACTTCGTCGCCCTCGACGTCGTGACGAAGGACCGGGCTGCGCTCGTCGACCTGCTCCAGCGGTGGACGAGGGCCGCCGAACGGATGACCGCGGGGGCCGAGGCCGCTCCGGGTGGACTCGTCGGTGGCGGGCCACATCGCGCACCGGAGGACACGGGCGAGGCCTACGGGCTGCCCGCCTCGGGGCTGACCCTCACGATCGGTTTCGGCCCGTCGCTCTTCGACGACCGCTTCGGCCTGGCCGACCGCAGGCCTGCTGCGCTGCAGGAGCTGCCGGCCTTCCGTGGCGACCAGCTCGACCCTGCGCGGTCGGGCGGCGACCTGTGCATCCAGGCGTGCGCCAACGACCCGCAGGTCGCCGTCCACGCCGTGCGCAACCTCATCCGGCTCGGCTTCGGTGTCGTGTCGGTCCGCTGGTCGCAGCTCGGCTTCGGCCGCACCTCGTCGACGTCGACGACGCAGGCGACGCCCCGGAACCTCTTCGGCTTCAAGGACGGCACCAACAACCTCAAGGCCGAGGACCCGGAGGGGCTCGCCGAGCACGTGTGGGTGTCGCCCTCGGACGACCCGGGAGCCGGCGCCTGGCTGGCGGGCGGCTCCTATCTCGTCGCCCGCCGGATCCGGATGCACATCGAGGTCTGGGACCGCACGCCGCTGCTGGAGCAGGAGGAGATCTTCGGCCGCGACAAGAAGGTGGGGGCTCCCCTGGGCGGGACGGGCGAGTTCGACGCGCCCGACTTCACCGCGAAGGGGGCGGACGGCGGGCCGTTGATCCCCGCCGCCGCGCACGTGCGCCTGGCCCACGCGAGCCAGCTGAACGGCATACGGATCCTGCGTCGGGGCTACAACTTCACCGACGGCACCGACGGCGTCGGCCACCTCGACGCGGGACTGTTCTTCCTCGCCTACCTGCGGGATCCGGGCTTTCAGTTCGTGCCCATGCAGCGGGCGCTGGCGGCCCAGGACGTGCTCAATGAGTACATCGAGCACACCGGGTCCGCCGTCTTCGCCTGCCCACCCGGCACGCAACCCGGGCAGTGGTGGGGTCAGCCACTCTTCGCCTGACGGCCCCCATCGCTCAGGCGATGGGGACGCGGACGGTCAGCGCCGCCGGGCGCACCGAGGCGTTGATCTCGGTTGCCTCGCCGACCACGTCACCGTCGACCTGGACCGGCAGCGGATGGTCCACGCGGACGCGGATCTCGCGACAGACCTTGTGGTCGAGCGTCGAGTGGCCCTTGCGCTGGCGGGTCAGCACCCGCGCGATGACCGGCGCCCAGCCGACGAAGCCGCGCGGGGACGCGATGACGACGTCGAGCCGCTCGTCGTCGACCTTGGCGTCAGGCATGAGGACCAGCCCACCGAGCAGGCGGCCGCAGTTGCCGATGACGACGGCGCGGGCCCGGCGCTTGAACTCCGGCTCGGAGTCGAGCCGGACCTGCGTCCGGAACTCAGGCGACACGAGGTGCTTGAAGCCGGAGAGCAGGTAGGCCGGCCATCCGACGCGCTGCTTGAGCGCCTCGTTGGTGTCGCCCATGATGCGCGCGTCGAGGCCCATGCCCGCCATGACGAGGAACTGCTGCGTGTCCAGCCGGCCGCCGTCCACCGGCTGGCCGTGCGCGTCCATCGCGCCGATGACGAGCTCGCCGACGTCGATGCGCCGGTTGCGCCCGGTGAGCGCCACGCGCACGGCGTCGTCGAGGGCGTCCACCGGCAGGTCGAGGTTGCGGGCGAGCAGGTTGCCGGTGCCGGCCGGCAGGATCCCGAGGGGAGTCTCCGTGCCGATGAGGGCGCAGGCCACGGCCCGGACGGTGCCGTCGCCCCCGAGACTGCACACGACACTCGCGCCCTCGGCCACCGCCTCCTCGGCCTGGCCGGTCCCGGGGTCGGCCACGGTCGTCTCGTAGAAGAGCGGGTCGCCCCAGCCGCAGGCGTGCGACGTCGACGTGATCCGCTCGCGGATCATCGGCAGGTCCGCGAACTTCGTCGGGTTGATGACGACGGCGGCGCGCTTGAGCGTCGAGTTGCGCTGACGGGAGCGGAACTGGTCGCGGTTGGGGCGTCCGCGGCCCCGGCGGCGCCGGAGCGCCGTCGTCGAACGGGCCGCCGTCCGCATGCCGAGGACCAGAGCCACGGCGAGTGCCAGCACGACGATGCCGACGATGATCCACGGCAGGTAGTCGTTGGGCACCCGAAGAATCTACCGGAGCGTAAGTCGACCCCCTCCCGCGTCCTACGCTGTGGGCATGAGCGACGCGCGCCTGCAGCCCACCGATCCCGGCCCCGCCACTCCCGACACCGCCGACTGGACCTGGGTCCTGGCGCGTCCCTGCCGCGACTGCGGCTTCGACCCCGAGGACGTGTCGGCCGACGGTGTCCCCGAGATCCTGCTCGACGCCAGGACGCGCTACCTGCGGGTCCTCGAGCGCGACGACGCCGGCGTCCGGCCCGCGGAGGGAGTCTGGTCCCCGGTCGAGTACTGCGCCCACGTCCGCGACGTCTGCGACGTCATGAGCGCCCGCCTGGAGCAGATCCTGGCCGGTGGCGGGGAGAAGGTGCAGTTCGCCAACTGGGACCAGGACGCCGCAGCGCAGGAGAAGGCCTACTGGCGGTCCGACCCGGCCGTGCTGCGCGGCGAGCTCGAGGTGGCCTTCGACGCCGCCGCCGCGACCTATGCGCGGCCCACGCCGTCCCAGTGGTCCTGGCCGGGGCTTCGGAGCAACGGCTCCGCCTTCACCGTCGACACCCTCGGCCGCTACTTCGTCCACGACGTGCTCCACCACCTCTGGGACGTCCGGGGATGAGTGCCGTGGGAGGCGCCGTGTCCACCCACGTCCTTCCCGAGGCACGGGTGGCGGACCCGCGAGAGGCGCCGGCGATCCGCTGGGGGATCCTGGCGCCGGGAGGCATCGCCAACGAGTTCGCTGCCGCAGTGGCCTCCGGGACCGCGTCCACGGTCGTGGCGGTCGGCTCGCGGAGCGAGCAGCGCGCCCGCGACTTCGCCGGGCGGCACGGCGTCCCCCGGGCCTACGGCTCCTACGCGGAGCTCGTGGCCGATGACACCGTCGACGCCGTCTACATCGCCTCGCCCCACTCCGAGCACCACGACCATGCGCTCCTGGCCATCGAGGCCGGCAAGCCGGTGCTCGTGGAGAAGGCGTTCACCCGCAACGTCACCGAGGCCCGGGCCGTCATCCGCGCCGGCGCCGACCGAGGGCTGCTCGTCGCCGAAGCCATGTGGGCCCGCTACCTGCCGCACTACGACGTCGTCCGGCAGGTCGTCGACGACGGCCTCCTGGGCGACGTCGTCCTCGTCCGGGCCGACCACTCGCAGCGGCTCTTCCCCGACGGGCCGGACCGGCTCGCGCTGCCGGAGCTCGCGGGCGGCGCCCTCCTCGACCTCGGTGTCTACCCGGTCGCCTTCGCCGACCACCTGCTGGGGCCGCCGGCCTCGGTGGCCGCCCGCGGCTCCCTCACCGAGCTCGGGGTCGACTCGACGGTCGGCATCGTCCTCGCCTACGCCTCCGGCGCGGTCGCCGTGCTGACCAGCTCGATGCTCGCGCGGACGCCGTGCGGCGCCGAGATCGTCGGCACCGCCGCCCGGCTCGAGATCGACGGGCCGTTCTACTCACCCACCGGGATGCGGCTGCTCAGCCCCGCCGGAGAGGTGCTCGCCGAGCGGCCCGGTGCCCTCCCCGACCCGCTGCGTGGCTTCAGCTACCAAGCGGCAGAGTTCGCCCGGTGCCTCGCCGCCGGCAGCCGGGAGAGCAGCTACGTCCCGCACGCCGCGACGCTGCGGGTCATGTCGACGATGGACGAGATCCGGGCCCAGGTCGGGGTGCGCTACCCCGGCGAGTGAGCGGGGGCACCCAACCCGGCTCAGCGGCATACGGGCTCGCGGTGGCGTCGTGCGCCCCTGACGCGATGTGGCGCACGACCGACCCTCCGGAGCCGGGCACCCAGTGAATGCGCTCCGCGAACTCGCAAGGGGCCTCGGTGCACGGGCGGCACTCCCGTGCCCTAGGGTGCTCTAGCGCCAACCCGGTCGTGAGGGCGCGTGACCGCGAAGGTCACTCAGCGGCATACGAATCGAGGTTGTGCCTTGGGCCTGTTCCTGAACGCTGCCTTTGACGGCACCTCCTGGACGGAGAGCGACGAGGTTCAGGAGCCGAGCAGCCTCGGCAACGGGCTCACCGTCTCCGTCCACGACAGCGACATCGTCTGGGTCAGCTATGCCCCGAGCGGACCGGGTGAGGGCGTCGCGTGGCTGCACCTCACGGCGCGCGCCTGCTTCGGCGACGACTCGATCCCGCCGACGGACCCCGACCGCGAGGCAGCCGGTCTGACGGAGTGGCTCGCCAGCAACTGGGATCCCGCGGGCGAGGTGGATGACCTCCCTGAGGTGGTGCGCGGGTTCGTCGTCGGCGACGACGACCGGCCCGAAGAGGGCGCCTCACCGTTTGCCGAGGAGACGCTCGTCAGCTTCCTGCGGGCGGTGCGACTGCCGGTGCCACCGACTCTGGCGTGACCCTGCGCGTTCACCAGAACGTCACGGCGTAATCCGTCGTGGCCGGTGAACCCGGCCTAGCGTGGACCCCATGCGCACGCGCCACCGACTCACCCGTCTCCTCGCAGCGAGCGTGGCCGCTGCGACCGCGGCGATCGGCTTCGCCACCCTGCCCGCCGCCCAGGCCGCCGACCCACCCGGGAAGCCCGACATGGATGTCCGCTTCGCCACCTTCAATGCCTCGCTCAACCGCAACGTCGCGGGCCAGCTCGTCGAGGACCTGTCGACCCCGGACAACGCCCAGGCCCAGGCCGTCGCTGAGATCATCCAGCGCACGAGCCCCGACGTCCTGCTCGTCAACGAGTTCGACTACTACGAGGACGGCGTCGCGGCGGAGCTCTTCCGCGACAACTACCTCGCGGTCTCGCAGAACGGCGCCGACCCCGTCGACTACCCCTACTACTTCGTCGCGCCGTCCAACACCGGCATCCCCACCGGTTTCGACCTCAACAACAACGGGGTCGTCGGCGGCGGGGACGATGCCTACGGCTTCGGCCTCTTCCCGGGCCAGTACGGCATGGTCGTCTACTCGAAGTACCCGATCGACACCGACGCGGTCCGCACCTTCCAGCACTTCCTCTGGAAGGACATGCCGGGCAACCTCCTGCCGACGGAGTTCTACTCCCCGGAGGAGCAGGACATCCTGCGCCTGTCGAGCAAGTCGCACTGGGACGTGCCGATCACCGTCGACGCCCGGACCGTCCACTTCCTCGTCAGCCACCCGACGCCGCCGACGTTCGACGGACCCGAGGACCGCAACGGGCGCCGCAACAACGACGAGATCCGCTTCTGGGCGGACTACATCGGCTCGCCCGCGGGCTCGTCCTACATCTACGACGACGAGGGCGGCACCGGCGGGCTGCGGCCCGGCTCGCTGTTCGTGATCGCGGGTGACCAGAACTCCGACCCCAACGACGGCGACTCCGTCGAGGGCTCGATCGAGGCGCTGCTCGACCACCCGAAGGTCAACACGTCCGTGACCCCGTCGAGCGAGGGCGCCGTCGAGGCGAGCCTGCTCCAGGGCGGTGCGAACCTCTCCCACACCGGCGACCCGGCCCACGACACGGCCGACTTCAACGACAAACCGGCCCCCGGCAACCTCCGCGCCGACTACGTCCTGCCGAGCACGGCGCTGCGCATCCTCGACGCGGGCGTCTTCTGGCCGGTCCAGGCCGACCCGCTGTCGCGGCTCACCGGCACCTACCCCTTCCCGTCGAGCGACCACCGGCTCGTCTGGGTCGACGTCCGTCTGCCCCACCACCGCTGAGGCACAACGCATTTCGTATGCCGCTGAGCTGGCTCCCGCTGTCCGTGACAGCGGGAGCCAGCTTGGTTCTCGAGCGGCCGACCCTGACCGGCCTCAGGGTCGAGTCCGACCAACGTAGGGGTCGGAATCAGGCTCATGACTGATGTGCCGCCGGCCCGGGCGCGGGCAGGGTGGGCCCATGATCCACGTTGACCGACTGACCAAGCGATACGGTCCCTTCACGGCCGTCGACGACATCTCCTTCGATGTGAAGCCCGGCCAGGTGACCGGCTTCCTCGGCCCCAACGGCGCCGGCAAGTCCACCGCGATGCGCATCATGGCCGGCCTGACGCCCGCCACGTCGGGCACCGCCACTGTCCTCGGGCGCGCCTACGGGCACCTGCCCAACCCGGGCCGCCACGTCGGCGTCCTCCTCGACGCCTCGGCCCAGCACGCCGGTCGCACCGGCCGCGAGGTCCTCACCCTGAGCGCCATCATGATGGGCGTCGACCGCAGGAGGGTCGACGAGATGATCGAGCTGGTGGGCCTCACCGACAAGGAGGCGGCCCGCCGCGTCCGCAACTACTCGCTCGGCATGCGCCAGCGCCTCGGCATCGCCAACGCCCTCCTCGGCGACCCGGAGGTGCTCATCCTCGACGAGCCGGCGAACGGCCTCGACCCCGCGGGAATCCGCTGGATGCGTGACCTGCTCCGCGGCTACGCGAACCGCGGCGGCACGGTGCTGCTCAGCTCGCACCTGCTCAACGAGATCGAGCGCGTCGCCGACGAGATCATCGTCATCGGGCACGGCCGGATCGTCGCCCAGGGGACCAAGGACGAGCTCCTCAGCGGGGCCGGCACGTATGTCCGGTCCACGGACGACCAGGCCCTCGCGTCGGCGCTCGCCCTCGAGGACGTGTCGGCCTCGCCGGCCGCCACCGGTGGCCTCCACGTCGACGCCGAGCCGATGACGGTCGGCCAGGTCGCCGCTGCCGCCGGCGTCGTCCTCGTCGAGCTGCGTGCGGGCGACAGCCGGGGCCTCGAGGAGATGTTCCTCGAGCTCACCGCCGCGACGGCCCGCGAGGAGGTGGCGGCATGAGCACCACGGTGACCGCTCCCATCTCCCCGACGACGGAGTCCGCGCTTCCCGCCACGGCCAAGGTGCCGGAGCGCATCCCGGGGGAGCGGCCCACGGCGGGCATCCCCTTCGGGCGGCTGCTGGCGGTGGAGCTGCGCAAGATGGTCGACACCCGGGCCGGCCGATGGCTGCTCATCGGCATCGGGGCCATCATCGCGATCGCCCTCACCATCATGTTCTTCAACGAGTCCGGCCATCACCGCTTCGAGGAGTACCTCCAGGCCACGACGATGCCGATGGCGATCCTGCTGCCGGTCGTGGGCATCCTCGCCGTCACGGCCGAGTGGTCACAGCGGACGGGGCTGGTGACCTACACGCTCGAGCCGCGACGGTCCCGCGTCACCTGGGCGAAGTTCCTCGGCGCCATGCTCGCGGGTGCCGCGGCGATGGCGCTGTCGATCGCGCTGGCGGCGGTCGTCCACCAGGCCGCGATCACCATCCAGGGCTACGGCGGTGACTGGTCGATCGACGGCGACACCCTCCTCGGCGCCTCGCTGTTCGTCCTGCTGGGGATCGCCCAAGGGCTCGGCTTCGGGATGCTGCTGCGCAACACGCCGGCCGCGATCGTCCTCTACTTCGTCCTGCCGACCGCGTGGGCGATCCTCGGCGACATGGTCAGCTGGCTCGACGGGGCCGCGAGCTGGCTCGACCTCAACCGCACCATGAACGCGCTCTTCCTCGTCGACTCGATGAGCGGCGAGCAGTGGGCACAGCTGGGCACCTCCGTGGCGGCCTGGGTCGCCCTCCCGGTGGCCGTCGGCATGTGGATGCTCCACCGCGCCGAGGTCAAGTAGCCCCACCCCCAACGCCACACACCCGCTTGTCGAGTCCACCCGTCGCCTGCAGACGGCCTGGTCACGCGGCAAGGGGGTGTGTTGCGTTGGTCAGCGGGGCTCAGGGGTGGGCACGCTGAAGCCGTAGGGCAGCTCGAGGCGGTGCCGGGCCATCAGCCCGGCGTCGGCGAGGACCGCACTCGTCGGGCCGTCGGCCGCGATGACCCCGCCCGAGAGGACCACGGCCCGCTCGCACAGCTCCAGTGCGTAGGGCAGGTCGTGGGTCACCATGAGGACGGTGACGTCGAGGGACCGGAGGATCTCGGCGAGCTCGCGCCGCGAGGCCGGGTCGAGGTTGGAGGACGGCTCGTCGAGGACGAGGATCTCCGGCTCCATCGCCAGGACGGTCGCCACGGCCACCCGCCGCCGCTGGCCGAAGGACAGGTGGTGCGGCGGCCGGTCGACGAACTCCGCCATCCCGACCTGGTCGAGGGCGTGCCGCACGCGCGCGTCGAGCTCGTCGCCCCGGATGCCGAGGTTGGCCGGCCCGAAGGCCACGTCCTCCCGCACGGTCGGCATGAAGAGCTGGTCGTCCGGGTCCTGGAAGACGATGCCGACACGGCGGCGGATCTCGGCGAGGTTGGCCCTGGTGACCGGCAGACCCGACACGGTGACCGCACCGGCGCCGGCGGTGAGGATGCCGTTGAGATGGAGGACCAGAGTGGTCTTGCCGGCGCCGTTGGGCCCGAGCAGGGCGACTCGCTCACCGCGGGCGACCTGGAGGTTCACGCCGAAGAGTGCCTGGTGGCCGTCCGGGTAGGCGTAGGCGAGCCCGTGGACGTCGAGGACGGGGGCGGCGCTCATGCGGCCACGACCGCGACCGCAGTGACCAGCCCGGCCAGGACCGGCAGCGCACCACCCGCAGCCCACTGCGACCCGCTGGCGGCGAGCGGTCGGAGGCTGGGCAGCCGTCCCGTGAAGCCGCGCGACAGCATCGCGAGGTGGACCCGCTCCCCGCGCTCGTAGGACCGGATGAAGAGGGCGCCCAGCGTGGCACCGAGGGCCGGCCACCGCCGCACGGACCGGGCCCGGAACCCCCTCGACTCCCGCGCGATCCGCATCCGGGCGAGGTCGGCGGCGACGACCTCGGTGTAGCGCAGCATGAAGCTCATGATCTGGACCAGCGGCTGAGGCAGCCGCAGCTTCTCGAAGCCGGCGACGATGTCCCGCCCCTCGGTGGTCGCCGCCAGGAGCAGCGAGGCGAGGACGCCCAGCGTGCCCTTGGCCAGGAGGGCGCCTGCCGCGGCCAACCCGGGCTCCGAGACCTCGACGGGTCCGAGCGCCATCCGGGGCCCGGCCGCAACGAACGGCAGCACGAGCGCGAACACGACGAACGGCACCTCGATGACCATGCGTTTCGCCAGGTGCGCCAAGGGGACCCGCGACAACAGGACGGCACCGGCGAGCGCAAGGAGGTGAGCGGCATACGGCCAGAAGACGCCTGGGGGAGTGGCCACGACCGCGATGACGAACCCGACCAGGGCCACGATCTTCACGTGTGCAGGGAGCCGGTGGACCGGGGAGTGGCCGTGGAAGTGGAGGAGGTGGCCGTGAGGGGCGCCCATGCTCAGTCGCCGCCGCGGCGACGGAGGGCGAGGAGGAGGGCACCCATGAGCAGGCCGGTGACGAGCACCCCGATGACGCCCGCGAGCCCACCCGAGATCCGCGCGTCCTCGACGCCGTCGGTCCGGTAGTCGGCGAGCGGACCGCCCGCCGCGGCATGCTCCTGGGCGGTCTCGGCGAAGCCCAGCGTCTGTGCGACGTGCTCGAGCCCGTCGGGGCTGCTCGAGGCGAACCACGACAGCACCCCTGCGACGAGCAGGCTGACCGCCAGCGCGACGACAGCGAAGCGGCGCAGGGTCATGCCGCCGCCCCGTCACGGATCTCGAGCGGCTTCCGCTCGATGGCGCCCCGGGCCCCGGCCACGAGGTCCGGCCGGACGGCGAGCACCGACGCGACGACGAGGGTCGTGATGAGCGCCTCGCCGATGCCGATGACGGCATGCCACGTCACCATCGCGGTGAGGACGGCACCGATGGGCAGCTGGGCCTGACCGCCGGCAGCGAAGAGCGCGACGAAGGTCGCAGCCGTCGCGGGGACGCTCAGGTAGGCACCGAAGGCCGCCGCGACCGTGACCGACCGGCGCGACAGGCGGGACCGGGCCAGCACGGCCCGGGCTCCCCGGAACCCGAGCCAGCCGACCCACACGCCGACGAGGGCCATGAGGACGACATTGGTGCCGAGCGCGGTGATCCCGCCGTCCGCGAAGAGGAAGGCCTGGACGATGAGGACCACGGCGAGGGCGAGGGTGGCGAGCCAGGGGCCGGCGAGGACGGCGGCGAGGGTGCCGCCGAGGAGGTGCCCGGAGGTGCCCGCCCCGACGGGGAAGGTGATCATCTGACCGGCGAAGACGAAGACGGCCACGAGCCCCGCGATGGGGGTGGTGCGCTCGTCGAGGTCCCGGCGGGCGCCGCGCAGCGCGGCGGCCACTCCTGCGGTGGCGACGACGGCGGTCGCGACCGAGGTCGGGACGTCGAGGAAGCCATCGGGCACGTGCACACCTGGAGTCTAGGCTCACATGCGACTGGGTCGCATGTGCCGTCTCAGGGGTGGGCGGTCGGCTCCGGCCGTTCCGCGTCACGGCGCGCGATCTCGGCGCGCACGTCGTGCTCGCGCCGCCGCAGCCGGGCGAGGCGGGCCGTCCGGCCGGGGCCCGGTCGGTAGCCGCCCGTGGACAGTTCCTCGTTGATCCGGTCCTCGATGAGGCGCAGGGTCGCCCGGAGCGCGGCCAGCGACGCCGTGGCCAGGTCCAGGCCCGGTTCGCGTTCGGCCCCCGTGGTGTGAGGAGCGTCATCCGTCACCTCTGGTACATACCCGCTGCCGTCGCGCTCCTCACGGCGACCCCGCTGCCGTATGCCGCTGGGCCCGGTCCCGCTCCATCGTGCGCCGGGCGACGGCGGGCTGACTAGGCTGGCTCCGTGATCGACATCAAGCTCCTGCGCGACGACCCGGACCGGGTTCGTGCCTCGCAACTGGCCCGTGGAGAGGACCCGGGGATCGTGGACGCGATCCTCGCTGCCGACGAGCGCCGGCGATCGTCCCTGGGCGAGTTCGAGTCGCTGCGCGCCGAGCAGAAGGCGGTCAGCAAGGACGTCGGGGCCGCCATGGGCGCCTTCCAGCGGGCCAAGAAGGCCGGTGCGCCCGACGCGGAGCACCTCGAGGCGGTCGCGCACGCCGCGCGCACCAAGGCCGCCCACCTCAGCGACCAGGTGAAGGCCCTCGAGGCCAACGCCGACGAGGCGGGCGCCGAGCTCGAGCGCCTGCTCCGCAAGGTCGGCAACGTCATCATCGAGGGGGTGCCGACCGGTGGGGAGGACGACTACGTCGTCCTCGAGACCATCGGGACGCCGCGCGACTTCGCGGCCGAGGGGTTCGAGCCGCTTGACCACCTCGCCCTCGGTGAGCGGCTCGGCGCCATCGACATGGAGCGCGGCGCCAAGGTCGGCGGGGCTCGGTTCTACTACCTGACCGGCGTCGGGGCGCTCCTCGAGCTCGCCGTGCTCAACATGGCGATGGCCCAGGCCACCGCCGCCGGGTTCACCCCGATGATCACCCCGACGATGGCCCGCCCGGAGATCATGCTCGGCGCCGGCTTCATCGACGCGCACGCCGACGAGGTCTACCGGCTCGAGGCCGACGACCTCTACCTGACGGGCACGTCGGAGGTCGCCCTCGCCGGCTACCACGCCGACGAGATCATCGACCTGTCGGCCGGGCCGAAGCGCTACGCCGGCTGGTCGGCGTGCTACCGGCGCGAGGCGGGCTCGCACGGCAAGGACACCCGCGGGATCATCCGGGTGCACCAGTTCCACAAGGTCGAGATGTTCAGCTACTGCCGGCCGGCGGAGGCCGAGGCGGAGCACGAGCGCCTGCTCGCCTGGGAGCGCGAGATGCTCGCCAAGATCGAGGTGCCCTACCGCATCATCGACACTGCGGCCGGAGACCTCGGCAGCCCGGCCGCGCGGAAGTTCGACTGCGAGGCGTGGGTGCCGACGCAGGGCAAGTACCGCGAGCTCACGTCGACCTCCAACTGCACGACCTACCAGGCGCGCCGGCTGGGCACCCGCGAGCGCGACCCCAACGGGTCGGGGACGCGCACCGTCGCGACCCTCAACGGCACGCTCGGCACGACGCGCTGGCTCGTCGCCATCCTCGAGAACCACCAGCAGCCGGACGGCTCGGTCGTGGTGCCGCAGGCCTTGCGCCCGTTCCTCGGCCTGGACGTGCTCGAGCCGATCGCCTGATCCGCCGACGAAGGGCGCGCGCTGGACACCCTGGCCCAGCGCGGCCTGACGTGCTCGGTGTGCATCGAGACCGCGCTGGCGGATCTCGACCACTGATCCTGACCTTCCGGCCCGAGCTGTGCCACGCTCGACCCATGGCGTCGTGCGCCTCGACGGAGCGGAGGACCTTGTGACCAGCCACCAGCACAACGAGCACTCGCGGGACGTGCACCCTCACCATGTCGGCGCCCGCCCGCTCGCCGAGCGGATCGCCGTCTCACCCGTCCCGGGCGGGCCGCTCGACTCCGCGGCCGGGCTCGCGCGCCTGGGAGAGCTCGGCGTGGCGGCAACGGAGCTCGGCCCGCCCGGCTTCCTCCCGGAGGATCCGCAGGAGGCTGCCCGGCTGCTCGCCGATGCGGGGCTCGAAGCGGCCGGACAGGTCGTGCCGGTCGTCCTCGACGATCCGGCGGCCGACCCGCTGGCGGAGCTGGAGCCGACGCTGGATCGGCTCACGGCGACCGAGGCGTCCACCCTGGTCGTCGTGGCGCCGCGATCGGGCGACCCCGCGTCGAGCCGGGATGACGACGGCGCTCGGGAGACGCTGCTGCGCAACGTCGACCGGGTCGCCGAGGCAGCGGAGGCCCGGGGGCTGACGGCTGCCCTGTGCCCTCGGGTGGGCACGGCGGTCGAGCCCGGGGATGACACGCAGCGGGTCCTGGACGGCAGCCGCATCGGCCTCTGCCTCGACACCGGCGCCGTGCTGGAGGCCGGCGGCGACCCGGTCGCGCTCGCTCGGAGGCATGCGCGCCGCATCGCGCATGTGCACCTGCGTGGGGTGGCGTCAGGCGATCTCGACGTCGCCGGCTTGGTCAGCGCGCTGGAGGACGCCGGCTACGACGGGTGGTACGTCCTCCAGGACGACGAGGTCGAGGAGGCCCTGGACCACCTGCTCGCCCTCGCGGCCCAGTGGTCGGGCGTGGGCACCTGACCATGTGGCACCGCCGCTTCGGGACCACCTCGCGTGATGGCTGGGACGTCGTCATCGAGCCCGATGCGTCCGGTTGAGAGCACACCGGGCTGTATGCCGCTGAGCTGGCTCCCAGCGAGTCGCGCACTCTGGTGGGGCGTGGGCGTGAGTTCGTGGTCGTGCCCCTGAGCGGGTCCGTCGAGGTGGCCATCGACGGTCCGGCAGGGCCCGCGGAGGTCAGGCTGGCCGGCCGGGACTCGGTCTTCTCCGGGCCGACGGACGTCGCCTACGTCCCGCCCGACTCCACGCTGGCGATCACCGGCGTCGGCCCGGGTCGGACCCGCGTCGCCGTGGCGTTCGCCGTGACGGCGCGTCCGGGTGCGCCTCAGTCCTTCCGCCACGTCGCCATGGACGACGTGCCGGTCGAGCGTCGTGGAGCGGGTGCCACGGCAGGGGAGGTGCGCGACCTGGGAGTCCCGGGTGTCCTCGACGCCGACTCGATCATCGTGCGGGAGGTCGTCACGCCGGCCGGCTGCTGGAGCTCCTGGCCGCCGCACAAGCACGACGAGGAGAGATCGGGCGAGGAGACCCAGCTCGAGGAGATCTACTACTTCGAGGTCCAGCCGAGCGGCGGCGGCCCGTCCGACTCCACCACCGGTATGGGCTTCTTCCGCGTCCACGGCACCGACGAGCGGCCGATCGAGGTCCTCGCGGAGGTGCGGAGCGGCGACGTCGTCCTCGTGCCGCACGGCTGGCACGGCCCGGCGATGGCGCCGCCCGGCTACGAGCTCTACTCCCTCAACGTCCTCGCCGGGCCCGGCCCGGACCGGGTCTGGCTGGCCCGGGACGAGCCGGAGCACGCCTGGCTGCGAGACGTGTTCCGCTGAGAGGAAAGCCGCTCGCGTGACCCTCGGTGCTGGTCGACGCTCGGATGACCCAGGCAAGCCGACCTGAACCCGAGGGAGTGTTCCATGATCGTCTGCCACTGCGCCGTCGTCACCGACCGGGACCTCGCCGGGGCCTACTCCGGCGGCGCGACGACTCTCGCCAAGGCCTGCCAGTCGACGGGAGCCGGCCGCCAGTGCGGCTCCTGTGTGCCCTCGGTCAGGCGCCTCCTGTGCGAGCCCGCCACCAGCCACTCGTCCCGTCCTGAAGCGAGTCGCTGAGGCGACGACGACGTCGCAACGCTGCGTCCCGTTTTGGGTAAGGGAGAGCCAGGAGTCTGGCGTCCAGACCAGGAGAGGAGTGCAGCCATGGGAGCAGGAGTCACGCTGGCGGTGATCGGGGCGATCCTGGCCTTCGCGGTGCGGGCGGATCCCGACGGCATCAGCCTGCCCACGGTCGGCGTCATCCTCATGATCGCCGGGGGCCTGCTGATCTTCCTCTCGAGGCGGGACCACCACCGCAAGGTCATCACGAGCGTCGAGCCCGACGAGGACCCGCGCCAACCCCCGCACGTCTACACCGAGGGCGGCCTGCGGGACCTCGACGACTGAGACCGCCCGGACGGACCGGGCGCCGGTCCGGATAGCGTGTCGCCATGGCCCTGCGCATGCTCGCCCTCGACCTCGACGGCACGACGCTCAACCACATGGGTGAGCTGTCCGACGCCGTCCGCGACGCCGTCACCGCCCTTCCGGACGAGGTCATCGTCGTCGTCGCCACGGGCCGCTCGGTCATCGCCACCAACCCGGTGCTGGACGCGCTCGGCGTCACCGCGGGCTTCGCGGTCTGCGCCAACGGCGCCGTCACCATCGAGCTCGACCCGCAGGCGCCCTCCGGCTACGCCATCGTCGACACCGTCACCTTCGACCCCAAGCCCGTCCTCGAGCGGCTCCGGGTGGCGTTGCCCGAGGCCCGCATCGCGGTCGAGGAGCTCGGGGTCGGCTTCAAGGTGAGCCGGCACTTCCCGGAGGGCGAGCTGATGGGCCAGACCCGAGTCGTCGACTGGGACGAGCTCGTCGCACACCCCGTCACCCGTGTGACCCTGCGCCAGCCGGAGGCCACGGCCGAGGAGTTCATGGAGATGGTCGAGCGGGCCGGCCTGCACGGCGTCTCCTACGCCGTCGGCTGGTCGGCCTGGCTCGACATCAACCCCGAGGGCGTCAGCAAGGCGTCGGCGCTCGAGCTCATTCGCCGCCGCATCGGCGTGGAGCCGATCCACACGGTGGCCGTCGGCGACCAGCGCAACGACCTCGAGATGCTGCGCTGGGCGGCGTGGGGCGTGGCCATGGCCAACGCGCCGGACGAGGTCAGGGCGGTGGCTGACGAAGTCACCGGTCACGTCGACGAGGACGGCCTCGTCCCCGTCGTCGAGGGCCTGGCCGAGGCGGCCCGCAACGGCACGCCCTTCCGCGACGGAGTGCCGTCCAGGGCCTCCGGCCGGCTGCCCGGCTAGGTGTCGGCTAGGTGCCGGCGCCGCCGTCGGGCATTGCCTCCGGGGGCGTGACCAGCCCCGGGTCGGCGTCAGGGGCCCAGACGCGGTCGAGGGTGGCGTCGAACCACGGCCCGAACACCTCCACACCTCCCGCCAGCGAGAACGTCAGCCAGGCCGCGGCCAGGCCCAGCGCCGGCCCCACGACCAGCCGCTCCGTCAGGTGGTCGGTGCTGAGGCGCGCGTAGTTGAACCGGTGACGGTGCACCGGCCAGAAGAGGGGACAGCCCTGCACCGTGGCCATGTCGCCGAGGACGTGCGCCGAGGCACCGATGGCGACCGCCCACGGCACCACCTCGACCTGGAACGAGTCCATCAGGGCACCGCGCGCAAGGAGCGCCCCCACGACGAGACACATCACGGTGTGCCCCACGGTGGCCCGGACCATGTTGAGGCGGAGCGCAGCCGAGGCCACCGCGAAGAGGAAGGCCAGGAAGAGCCCGAGCGGGAGGCCGCCGATCTGCGTCAGCAGCGCGGCGAAGCCGGTGAAGCAGGTGATGCCCAACAGCGAGTGGGTGCCGTTGCGATGCCCGCCCGACGCCGCCCCCACCACGCGAGACACGAACCACGACACCGGGCCCACGGACCGGGCGATGGTCCCGTGCCGGTGGTCGAGATCGGGCAGCATGGCGGCCCCGGCGCCGACGACGGCCGCCACGGGGATGGCCCAGCCGTCGACGGCAACGCCGTGCTCCCGCAGCACCGGCACCAGGGCCAGGACCGCAACCGCCCCAGACGTCGCATGCGTCCTACCGAGCATCGTTGACCCCCAGCACGAGCGAACCACCAGTAGAGCAGAACCCCACTGGGACAACAGATCTCACGACACCCCTCACGCCGCGCAGGCTATCGGTCGATACCGACACCGCCACGGGAGGGTGGTGGGGCACCCGCCAGGCCCAGCGGCATACGGCATCGCATGGCGGAGCCGGGGCCGCGCGGGCTGTGCTGAAGGGTTTCCGTGACGAACCGCCACGGAGCGGCACGTATCAGGACTAGGGTCGAAGCACCCTGAAGGACAGTGGCGTCTTGGGAGGGTCCGCATGGTCATGCACCGCAGCTGCCCGGGTTACGTCGACGAGCCCTTCGCCTCGCTCGTCGCGGACTACCCCGGTGTCGAGGCCTATTCGCCTGCCGACTTCCGCGTCGAGTGGGGTCCGGTGTTTCACCGGGGCCGGCTCGACGGGTCGGCCCGCGTGCTCGTCATCGGGCAGGACCCCGCAGCCCATGAGGCGATCAGCCGGCGCATCCTCGTCGGCGAGGCCGGGCAACGCGTCCAGGGGCTCCTCGCGAGGCTCGGACTGACGCACAGCTACGTGATGCTCAACGTCTACCTCTACAGCGTCTTCGGGCAGGCGGCCGGTTATCGACACGTCAAGGACCCGGAGATCGTGGAGTACCGGCACCGGTGGCTCGACGCGGTCCTGCTCGATCCCGAGGTGAGCCCGAACGTCACGGCCGTCATCGCGCTCGGCACACTCGCCAAGCGTGCCTTCGGCGTCTGGGAGGGCAGCTCGCCGGAGCGGGCGGCCCGCGCAGCCACGCTGCACCTCGCCGCGGTCCGGCACCCCACCTACGCCGAGGGCTCCGCGCGCGCGAGCGGCCAGCCGCTCGAGGACACGACTGCGGCGCAGCTCGCGGACTGGAGCGGGCACCTGCCGGCGCTGGGCGCCGCGGTGGTTCCCGAGGTCACCCCGAACCTGCGCCCCTACGGCGAGACGTGGACCGAGCAGGACCTCGTCGCGATCCCCGAGCAGGACCTGCCGGCGGGATCCCCGTCGTGGTGGCGGGCCGTGGACTCGTGGGCGGTCCGGGAGGGGCCAGATGCCCAGGAGAAGCGCGCCTCGATCCGGGTCACCGTCCCGAAGGGAGCGCGGTCATGGCCGACTCTGTGACCGGCGCCGGCTCGGCATCGGGTGGGGTGTCGTTCGAAGAGGCCTACGGCCGTGGCATCACGGACGAGCTGCCGCCGCCGCCCCGTCGCGCGCGGGCGCTCCCCCCGACGCCCTTCGCGCTGAGGGGTGCGGTGATCACCCCTGACGGCGCGTGGTCTGCTGGGTACGTCACGGTGGCCGATGGCCGGATCGACCGGGTCAGCCGGCGCCGGCCCACGTCGGTGCCCGTGCTGGAGACCGAGGGCGTCATCCTGCCCGGCCTGCTCGACCTCCACGGCCATCCGGAGTTCAACGTCTTCGCGGCCTGGGAGCCGCCCAAGGTCTATGCGAACCGCTACGCGTGGCGGCGCTCCAGCGCCTACAAGCAGCTCGTCCGGGATCCGCAGAACGCCCTCCGTGACGCGGTCCCACCACAGACGCAGACCCGGTATGCCGAGGTGCGCGCCCTCGTCGGCGGAGTCACCGGCATCCAGGGCGCGGCGTCGACGAGCAGCAGCGCCTCCGCCGAGCCACTCGTGCGGAACATCGACCGGTGGGCGTTCGGCTCCCACCGGGCCAGATCCCTCGTCGACCTGCCGACGGGCAACTTCGGCAAGGAGTCCTTCGACCGGATCATGGCGCACATCGCCGCCGGCACGGTCAACGCGTTCTACCTGCACCTGTCCGAAGGCAGGCGGGGAGACGAGGTGAGCGCCGACGAGTTCCGGCGCTTCATCGACCTCGGCGCGGCCACGCCGGCGACCAACATCATCCACGGCAGCGCGCTGACCCGGGCCGAGCTGCACGAGGTCGCCGACGCCGGCTGCCGGCTCGTCTGGTCGCCACAGTCGAACCTGCGGCTCTATGGCGAGACGACCCTCGCCGGTGAGGCGCTCGCAGCCGGGATGCCGGTCACGCTCGGCGCGGACTGGTTGCCGTCCGGCTCCACCAGCCTGCTCGCCGAGATGAAGGTCGCCCGCCGGGAGCTCGCCCGGCAGGGCCACCCGGTCGCCGCGGCCGACCTGGTCGCCATGGTGACCTCGGTCGCGGCTCGGGCGGCTGGCCTCGAGGAGCACCTCGGGTCGATCGCGGTGGGGCGCCCCGCGGACCTGCTGGTCCTCGAGCGCCACCACCGCGATCCCTACGAGAGCGTCTGCCTCGCCGACCCCTCGTGGGTCGAGCTGGTCTGCATCGGCGGGGACGTCACCTACGGTCGAGCCGACTGGTTCGACCAGCTCTCCGGTGCGGCCGCTGGGTCGACCATCGAGGACCTCACCGCCTGGGGCAAGCCGATGCGGCTGGACACGGGCTTCCAGGCGCCGGGAGTGGCTCCGTCCCTCACCGAGATCCGCGCCCTGCTCACGTCGGCGTACCCACCGGTCGGCCCCATCTTCGCGTGACCCGGCCGGCTCGACAGGGGCTCAGACGCGCTGCCGCCGCCGCGTCGACAGGACGCTCGTCACGGTCACCGTGGCCAGGATCCCGACGATGACGGCGAGCGACAGAAGGGTCGGGATCTCGGGAACGCTCGGCCAGACCCCGTGGGCCCAGTGCAGCACGAGCTTGACGCTGATGAAGCCGAGGATGAGCGCGAGGCCGTGGCCGAGGTGGACGAGCGAGGACAGCGCGGTCTCGAGGACGAAGTAGAGCGCGCGCAGACCCAGCAGGGCGAACGCGTTCGTGACGAAGACGAGGTAGGGGTCGCCGGTGATGCCGTAGACCGCCGGCACCGAGTCCACGGCGAAGACCACGTCGGTGCCGAGGATCGCGATGGCGACCAGCGCGAGGGGCGTCAGGGCGCGACGGCCGTCCCGGCGAACGCTCAGCCGTGGGCCGACGTAGTCGTCGGTGACGGGGTAGAAGCGTCGCACGAGACGGACACTGCGCAGCTTGCGCACGTCAATGGCGTGGTCGACGTGGGTGAGCGCGTCACGGCCGACCTTGATGGCCGTGACGAGCAGGATCGCGCCGAAGAGCAGGAAGGTCCACGAGAAGGTCGCGATGAGCTGCGCCCCGACGAGGATGAAGACCGCGCGGAGGACGAGCGCGCCGGCGACGCCCAGCAGGAGCACGCGCTGACGGAGCTCGCGGGGCACGGCGAACGCGGCGAGCAGGACGATGAAGACGAAGAGGTTGTCGACGGACAGCGACTTCTCGACGAGGTAGCCGGTGACGTACTCCAGACCCTGCGCCGAGCCGTACGCCGCCCACAGCCAGGCCCCGAACGCGAGCGGCACGGCGATGTAGAAGGCGGACCACCCGACCGCCTCGCGCAGGGTGGGGTCGTGCGGTCGTCGGGTGATGGCGAAGTCGAGGGCGAACAGGCCGACGACTCCGGCGATGGTGAGCCACCAGAGGGTAGGCGTCGCGATGGAGTCGGTGGCGGCGGCGGGCATGGCGGCAGGAATGGCGCTCGCGATGAGCATGGCTCTCCTCAGATCGTCAGGTGCGGTCTGAGGTCTCCTTCACCGACGGCTGGCCGTCGACGTCCGCCCGAGGTGGTGGGCCACCGGACTGACCGGCGCGGACACTGGGAAGTACTCCCCTCGGCGCCAAGGATAACCCGAGTTTCAGGCTTGTGCCGCATCCTCCAGGCGGCGCGCGGCAGGCCAGCAGCGGTGACCCCCCGGCGCCGTGATCACTACGGCACTGCTCACTCCGGCTGAGCAGTGCCGTAGTGGCTGAGCGATGGAGGGGCTTGCTGGGGGGCGTCGCATGTTCCTGTGCACACGTTGCTATAGCCGCTAGGGTTGGCACATGGCCCGTCCTGCGAATCCCTTCCGGCCCGGCTTCAACGCTTCGCCCCCCGTGCTCGTGGGACGCGACCACCTCCTCGACGCCGTGCGGGAGGCGCTCGCGGTAGCCGCGCTGGACGGCCGGACCCCTCGGCCCATCGTCATCACGGGCACGCGCGGGGTGGGCAAGACCGTCGCCCTGGGTGAGGCGGCCGCCCTGGCCGCGTCGGAGCATTCCTGGCCGACGGTGCACGTCGAGGTGCGCCCTGGACGGGACTTCACACCCCTGCTCACCGAAAGGGTCATCGCGGCCGGCCACCTGCTCGAGCACACGACGGCCGACGAGCGCAGGCACCCCGTCGTGACGGGCGGCCGGGTCGGCGCGTCCGCGCTGGGCGTCGGAGGCGAGGTCGAGGTGCACCTCGAGCGACGCGAGCCCGGACCCGTCGATCCGCTCGAGGCGGCCCTACGCGCCGCGATGCGCACCGCGATGGAGGAGGATGCCGGCCTCGTCATCACCCTCGACGAGGTCCAGTACGCCCAACGGGCCGAGCTCGCGGGTTTCACCGCCATCCTCCAGGAGCACATGGCGGACCAGTGGCCGCTCGTGGTCCTGGTGGCCGGCCTGCCGTCCATTCGCGAGCCGCGCCGCACGGTGACCTACCTCGAGCGAGGCGAGTGGCACGAGCTGGGGTTGCTCAGCCTGGACGAGGCCGAGCAGGCCCTCACCGGCCCGGCGGCCGACGCGGGCCGCCCCCTCTCGCCTGACGCCGCCCGGGCGCTCGCGACCGAGTCCGGCGGCTACCCCTATGCGGTCCAGCTCTACGGCCACCACGCGTGGCGCGCCTCGACCGGCGCCGACCGGATCCTCCTCGAGCATGCCGAGGCGGCTCGGATCGCGGCCCGTCGCGAGCTCGAGGCGGGCCTCTACGTCGCCCGCTGGAACGACGCGTCCGAACGCGAGCGCGAGTACCTCGCCGCCACCGCGCGGCTGATCCTGCGCTCCGGCGAGGCGACCGGTGGGGCCGTGGCTGCCGAGCTGGGCAAGGCAGCCACGGAGGTCTCGTATCTGCGGGATCGGCTCATCAAGAAAGGCACCCTCTACCCCGAGGGGTCGCGCCTGCTCTTCATCACTCCAGGCATGGCGGAGTGGGTCGCCGGGCTCTGACCAGCCAGGTTGCCACACCGACGAGGAGCAGGCCGCCGATCACCAACAGGCCGTACCAGGACCCGGTCATGGCCGCGAGCCACGCCTCGACCAGGGCCAACCCGATGGTCGCGTAGATCACTGCCCAGGCCAGCGACCCCACCATCGCCGCGGGGACATAGAGCGGCAACGGCATCCGCAACAGTCCCGCGGTCAGATGGATCGTCGTCTGGATGCCGATGGTGAGGTAGGACAGGGTCACGGCGACCGGGCCCAGTCGTCGCAGCAGCATCTCGGCACGAGCCCGCCCGGTCGGCTCTGGGCGCGGACGGTGCCGGCGCCAGCCGGCGATGGCGCCGCGGCCCACCCAGTAGGTTGCGTTCGACCGGGCCATGACGATGACCCAGAGCGCAGTGACGGCCTGCCAGAAGGGAAGGGCCGCCAGGCTGTCCAGCATGACCTCACCCTAGGGCCGGCCGGGCGCCCGGTCGTCAGTTCGTCCGGAAACTCACCGCAGTGGGATGCTGGCCCTGCCATGAACGAGTCCCGCGACCTCTACGTGTCCTCCCCGTCGAACCCCCGCCTCAAGGCGCTGGCCGGGCTGCGCCGGCGGCGCACGCGGGAGGAGACCGGCCAGACCCTGGTCGAGGGCCACGAGGAGATCCGCCTGGCGCTCGACGCCGGTGTGACGCCCCGGACGCTCTATCTCTGCGAGGACCTCTTCAGTCCCTCCGGCCGCGCGGGGTCACAGGACATCGGCACCCAGCCGGAGCTCGTCGAACGACTCCGAGCGGCAGGGGTCGAGATCGTGCGACTGAGCCCAGCGGCATACGGGAAGGTGTCCTACCGCGAGGGGCCCGATGGCCTGCTCGCCGTCGTCGACAACGTCGGCGTGCCGCTGGGCTCGCTCGGCGTCGCCGGGGACCACTGGCTCGGGCTCGTCGCCCAGGGTGTCGAGAAGCCCGGCAACCTCGGGGCCATGCTGCGCACCGCTGACGCTGCCGGTGTCGATGCGGTCCTCGCTGCGGACCCCGTCACGGACTGGGGCAACCCCAACGTCGTGCGTGCGAGCAAGGGCACCCTCTTCGCCCTGCCGGTCGCGAGCGGGACGACCGACGAGATCCGGTCGTGGCTCGCGCGCCATGACATCGCGCTCGTCGTGACCACCCCCGAGACGGACGTGCTGCACACGGACGTCGACTACACCGGGCGGGTGGCGATCGCGGTGGGGTCCGAGAAGCACGGGGTGGACGACGCGCTGCTCGCCGCCGCCGACCACCGCGTGCGCATCCCGATGCATGGTCGCGCCAACAGTCTCAACGTCTCCGTGGCGGCCGCCGTCGTGCTCTACGAGGCAGTCCGGCAACGGGCCTCGCGTCTCGCGCCCGCCGATCCGGCCTGACTCGGGGGGTGGTCAAGAGCACCCCTTGCGGTGTGTCACGATTGACCGTATGCGAGTTGACCACGTCTCCTATGCGGCAGAGCACGACGGCCTCCAGGCAACGGCCGAGAGGCTCTCGAAGCTCCTCGGTGTGGAGCCCGTTGACGGCGGCGTGCACCCACGCTTCGGGACGCGGAACGTCATCCTCCCGCTCGCGGACCGCAACTACGTCGAGGTCGTCGAGGTCCTGGACCACCCGGCCTCCGACAAGGCCCCCTTCGGGCAGGCCGTCCGGGCCCGCTCCGAGGCCGGCGGTGGCTGGCTCGGCTGGGTCGTCGCGGTCGACGACCTGACCGCCGCCGAGAAGCGGCTCGGCCGCGAGGCGGTCGACGGCAACCGGCACCGCCCCGACGGCACCGAGCTGCGCTGGCGGCAGATCGGGATCAAGGGCCTCATGGCCGACCCGCAGGTGCCCTACTTCATCCAGTGGGAGGACGTCTCGCTTCACCCGGCCAACGGGTCGACCGCGGACGTGCACATCGGCGAGCTGCAGATCGCCGGGGACCCGGCGCGGGTGCGTGAGTGGCTCGGGGTGGACCAGACCTTCGACAAGGGCGACATCCACTTCACCTTCGTCGCGCCGCACGGCACCCCCGGACTGCTCTCCGTCACCTTCCACACCCCGGACGGCGACGTCACGATCTGAGACGCTGCGCGCTCGCCAGCGGGACGAGGGCAGCCACCGTCGCGAGCGTGGCCGACCAGGCCGGCTCGACGAGGCCGAACCCGGCTGCCACGAGCGCGACAGCGTTGTAGCCGAGGGCCCAGCCCACGTGCTGGCGTGTCACCGCGTGCGCCTGCTGGGCCAGCGCAACCGTGTCCGCGACCCTGTCGAGGTCGCCGTGCGCGAAGAGCGGCTCGCCCTCGGTCCGGCCGATGACGGCGACGCGACGACCCTGTCGCTCCAGCTCGGTCACGAGATCCACGTCCCCGGGCCCGGGCGCTGAGCGGACCTTGCCCGGGTCGATGCCCGCCGCGGCCGCCACTCCACGGGCCTGGGCCTCGCCGTCCTCGCCGACCAGGTAGGTCGTGAGACCGAGGTCCTTGAGCCGTCTGACGGCCGGACCTGCCCCGTCGCGGACCGTGTCCTGCACGGTCAGCGCGGCGCGGGCGCGACCGCCCCAACCGACGAAGACCGTGTGGCCGGGAGTCTGGTCCGCGTGGGCGAGCAGGCTCCGGTCGAGGCGCTCGAAGAGGGCCGCCTTCCCCACGGTCACCTCGGTGTCCTTGATCACCGCCGAGGCGCCCTCGCCCGGGTCTGCCTGGAACTCACGGATCCGCGGGAGGTCGATCCGGGCCAGCCGCGCCCCCGCGACGATGGCGCGGGCCACCGGGTGGTCGCTGCCCTGCTCCACGGCGGCGGCCGCCGTGAGTGCCGCCTGCTTGGAGAGACGACCCGTGACCGCGATCTTGTGGAGCGAGAGGTCCCCCGTGGTCAGGACGTCGGTCCGGTTGATCACGACGGTGTCGAGAGCCGCGGCGGTCGCGAGGGCGTCGGCGTCGGCCAGCCCCAGCCGTCGGGTCGCTCGGGCCCGAGCAGCGGCGAGCACGGTCGGCGCTGCCAGGGCCGCGGCTGGGAAGGAGGCAACGAGCAGGACGGCGACGGCCACCTGGAGGGACGCCACCAGGGACTGGCCGGTGACGAGCCGCACGGCGAGGACGATCGCAGCGACGAGGACGACACCGGGGCCGAACCAGGCTTCCAGGCGTTGCACCGAGCGCGGAGCCGGTCCCGCTGGCCCAGCGGCTGTGCGGGTGCGCTGCTCCAGGTGGTGGACGAGGAGCAGCAGGGCCGCGGCCGTCGCCGGGGTGCCGAACCAGACGTCCGGGGCGTCTCGCGCGACGTCGACCACGGTCGCCACCCAGGCGATGACGACGCCGAGCAGGACGGGCACGTCCGGGTTGGGGCGACGCCGCCGGACCGATGCCCATGCCGACTCCAGCGGGCGGCGGGCGCACCAGCCGACGATCGCGCTGGTCAGGAGCACCTGGATCCAGCGCCCGAGGGAGTGGTCGCCCGCCCACAGCGCTAGAGCGAGCACAGCGAGGGCGAGTCCGATCGCGCTGATGACCCGGAGGGGTGGGGCGATAGCGACACCTGCAGCGGTGGAGTCGGCGGTGGCCGGTCGTCCTGCGGCGCCAACGCCCGCCTCGGCGCGCCGGCGCAGCTTGGTCAGCAGCTCGTCGGCCCGAGGGTTCTGGTCAGCTCGGCCCCGCATGTCTCACGACGCTAGCCCGATCGAGGGCGCACTTCCACGACCCGGGGGGCGAGTCAGCACAGAAGTGGAATTCATACCCGGGCGGGGTATGTTGTACTGATCAGCACGTCGGGCGAAGGAGGGTCTATGGAGCACGTGATCGACACCGTGCCGCACCAGCACGGCTACATCCACCAGAAGGATGACTACCTGCGCCGGCTCCGACGCATCGAGGGGCAGGCCCGCGGTCTGCAGCGGATGGTCGACGAGGAACAGTACTGCATCGACATCCTCACCCAGATCTCGGCGATGACGAAGGCGCTGCAGTCGGTGGCGCTGGGGCTGCTCGACGAGCACATCGCCCACTGCGTCGTGGATGCGGTGCGTGAGGGCGGTCCGGAGGCCGAGCTCAAGCTCAAGGAGGCCTCGGACGCCATCGCCCGGCTCGTTCGGTCCTGAGCCGCCCGGCCCGACCCGACAACCCGACCAGAACGCGCACGAGGGCCCGCCGGTGGCAACCGGCGGGCCCTCGCTCCTCCCCGGGTGGGGTCAGCGACCCGAGGCCGAGGTCTTCAGTCGTGTCTGGACGACGAAGAGCCCCTCCTCGGTGCCCGTGAAGACGACCTTGCCGTCCTTGAACCACGGGTAGTTGCTCCACGAGCCGGCGAAGCCGGTGTGGTCGTCGGCCGGGTAGCCGTCGAAGAAGCCGGCCTCACGCATCCGGCCCTGGTCGAGGCGCCAGCCGTCGAAGATCCGCAGCCCGCTCGTGTAGTTCGACTCGTAGGCGAGCCCGTCCTTGATGAAGATGTTGTGGTCGATGGTGTTGAGGCCAGAGCTCGCGGTGCCCGTCAGCTGCGGGTTGTCCAGGTCGGACATGTCGAAGATGTAGGTCGTCGTCTCCTGGACCTTGCCAGCAAGCTCGTCGATCTCGTCACCCATGAGGAAGTACTTGTGGTCCTCGGAGAACCAGCCCTGGTGGGTGTAGGCGGAGGTCTCGTAGGGCACCCGAGCGAGCTGCTTGACGTCGGCCGGGTCCGTCGCGTCGAGCACAGTCACCGTGTCCTCGTTGGAGGCGGAGCAGATCTCGCGCCCCGTGTAGTCCGCGTCCGGCCCGTGGTAGGTCACGCAGTGGATGTCGTGCGTGTAGCCGTCGCCGCCGTAGCACCCCGCGAACGCCGGGTTCTTCGGGTCCGACAGGTCGAAGATGAGCGGGCCGCCGTTGACGCCTTCGCAGAGGGTGACGTCACGCCGCGCCCCGATGACGTAGGCGGTGTCGCTGTCCTCGTTGATGGCGAGGTTGTGCGCGTGCCCGAAGCCGCCGACCCAGTTGTCCTCGGTCCACGTCTGCTCCTCGGTGACGCCCCTCAGGCGGGTCAGGTCGAAGACCTGCATGCCGTGCCCGGCGTTCTCGCTGACGACGTAGGCGTGGTTGTCGTTGACCTTGATGTCACGCCAGATGCCTCCGGAACGCACCTGCGTGTGGGTGGGCAACAGGCCGAGGTAGCGGACGTCGTAGCCGTCCGTGACGTCGAAGAACGCCGTCCCCTCGAAGGTCCCCAGCAGGGCGTACTCACGGTCGGTCTCCGGGTCCGTCCAGCCCCAGACGTCGTTGGCCCAGATCGACCCGATCTCCTTGAGCGGCACATAGGTCATCAGGTCGGCCTTGTGGCAGGGGAAGATCCCCGCCCTGTCGTCCTCGCAGCGGACGTTGGTGAGGCGCTCGGCGGGCACGCCGCCGGGGCTGACGTCCTCGATCACGAGGTCGAAGCCGGCCTCCTTCCCGGATCCGTCGTGCTCGGGGTGGGCAGTCGCAGTGGACGTCGCAGCGGCGGCCATCCCGACGGCGAGCAGGGTCGCTGCTGCCGCCGAGAGGATCGATTTCGCAGAGGTGCGCACCGGTTCTCCTGTCGTGTGTCAACGGGGCCCCCTGGTGAGAACCCGTGGCGCAAGTCACATTAATCCGACAAATCGGAACCGTCGCGTTGAATTCGGCGGAGCGCCGGACCCCGGTTGGGAATGGATACCCCAGCGGGGTATGTTGAAGGGGTACGCACCACCCGACAGAGAGGCACGACCATGAGCGAGACCAGCACCTACACCGTCGTCGGCATGACCTGCGGCCACTGCGTCGCCTCCGTCTCCGAAGAGGTCGGCGCCATCCCCGGTGTGGAGAACGTCGACGTGGACCTGAAGAGCGGCCGCGTGACCGTGACCAGCGGTGCCCCCGTGGAGGAGGCGCAGGTCAAGGCCGCGGTCGAGGAGGCGGGCTACGCGCTCGCTCCGACAGCATGACGACGGCCACCAGGATCGTCGGCTTCGTCGTCGGCCTGGTCGTCGTCTTCGCGCTCGCCCTCGGGCTCGGCCGGCAGGTCGGGCCCATCGGGGAGCCGGCGGCGGCCCACCCCGGCGCCGCCTCTCCTGCTACGGGTGATGGGGCCAACGGGGGCGCCGCCGACCTCCCGGGCGGCCTGATGGTGAGCCAGGACGGTTACACCCTCCAGCTCTCGTCGCCGACCGCCGGCCCCGGGACTGACGTCCCCGTGTCGTTCACCGTGACCGGTCCGGACGGCCGGCCGGTCACCGACTTCGAGATCGAGCACGAGAAGGAGCTGCACCTCATCGCGGTGCGACGCGACTTCACCGGCTACCAGCACGTCCACCCAGCGCGGGGTGACGACGGGACCTGGAGCACAGAGCTCGACCTCGAGCCGGGCCTCTGGCGCCTCTTCGCCGACTTCACCGCGAGCGGCGCCGACAACCTCACCCTCGGCGCCGACCTCTCCGTGCCGGGCTCGGCCGCGCTCGCGGAACCCGTGGGCGAGACCCGCACGGTCACCGTCGACGGCTACACGGTCACTCTCTCCGGCGACCTCGTCGCGGGCGAGGAAGCGCGGCTGACCCTCACGGTCAGCAAGGACGGCACGCCCGTCACCGACCTGCAGCCCTACCTCGGCGCCTACGGCCATCTCGTCGCCCTGCGCGAGGGGGACCTCGCCTACCTGCACGTGCACCCCGACGGAGAGCCCGGCGACAGCACGACGAAGCCCGGCCCCGACGTCGTCTTCTACGCCGAGGTCCCGAGCGACGGCGCGTACCGTCTGTATCTGGACTTCCAGCACGAGGGCGTCGTGCACACCGCGCCGCTCGTCGCGACAACCGTCGCGTCGTCGGCCGACCACTCACCCACACCGGACCACTCCGGAGATGATCACTGATGACCACGCCGACCACGACCTCCGACGCCGGGCAACTGGGCCTGCCCGCGGCGCCCGGAGCCATCGAGCTCGAGATCACCGGCATGACGTGCGCCTCGTGCGCCAACCGGATCGAGCGCAAGCTCAACAAGCTCGATGGCGTGACCGCGACCGTCAACTACGCGACCGAGAAGGCCAAGGTCTCCTTCCCCGACACGCTGACCCCCGAGGAGCTGGTGAAAGCCGTTGAGGCCGCCGGTTACGGCGCCACGGTCCCTGCGCCGCCGAAGACAGCGGAAGGAGCGGAGGCCGGGGGTGACCCGGAGGCGAGCCCAGCGGCATACGACCGCGTTCGGGCGCTGCGCGAACGAGTGATCATCTCGGCCGTCCTCAGCATCCCCGTCATTGCCATGGCCATGGCGCCCGCCCTGCAGTTCGACTACTGGCAGTGGGCGTCGCTGACCCTCGCCGCGCCCGTCGTGGTCTGGGGCGGCCTGCCGTTCCACAAGGCCGCTTGGACGAACCTGCGTCACGGGACGACGACGATGGACACCTTGGTCTCCATGGGCACGCTGGCCGCGCTGGGCTGGTCGCTCTACGCACTGTTCCTCGGCAGCGCGGGCATGCCGGGGATGGTGCATCCCTTCGAACTGACCATTCAGCGCACCGATGGCGCGAGCAACATCTATCTCGAGGCCGCCGCGGGCGTGACGACGTTCCTGCTCGCCGGACGCTACTTCGAGGCGCGATCGAAGCGACAGGCCGGCGCGGCCCTCCGAGCACTGCTCGAGCTCGGCGCCAAGGAGGTCTCGGTCCTGCGCGAGGGCCCGTCCGGAGAGGTCGAGGAGCGGATCCCCACGTCTCGCCTGGAGTCGGGCATGCGCTTCGTCGTCCGGCCCGGCGAGAAGATCGCCACCGACGGGGTCGTCGAGGACGGCACCTCCGCGGTCGACGCCTCGATGCTCACTGGCGAGTCGGTCCCCGTCGAGGTGGCTCCCGGGTCGACGGTGGCCGGGGCGACGATCAACGCGGGCGGCCGCATCATCGTGCGGGCCACCCGCGTCGGCTCGGACACCCAGCTCGCGCAGATGGCCCGGCTCGTCGAGGACGCCCAGAACGGCAAGGCCCAGGTCCAGCGGCTCGCCGACCGGATCTCAGGCATCTTCGTGCCCATCGTCATCGCACTCTCCGCGGCGACGCTCGGCTTCTGGCTCGGCGCCGGGGCAGGCGCCACGGCAGCGTTCACCGCGGCGGTAGCCGTCCTCATCATCGCCTGCCCGTGCGCACTGGGCCTCGCGACCCCGACCGCCCTCATGGTCGGGACGGGCCGCGGCGCCCAGCTGGGCATTCTCATCAAGGGACCCGAGGTGCTCGAGTCCACGCGCCAGGTCGACACCGTCGTCCTCGACAAGACCGGCACCGTGACGACAGGAGCCATGGCACTCCGAGCCGTCGTCACCGCCGACGGTGAGGACGAGGCCGAGGTGCTGCGTCGCGCCGGTGCCATCGAGCACGCCTCGGAGCACCCCATCGCCCGCGCCATCGCTGCAGGGGCCGAGGAGCGCGTCGGTGCGCTGCCGGCGGTCGTCGACTTCGCCAGCACGAGCGGCCTCGGTGTGCGGGGTGTCGTCGATGGGACTCAGGTCTTCGTCGGCCGCCCGGGCTTCGTCGTCGAGCACCAGCAGACGCGGAGCACCGAGGTCGACGAGATCGCCGCGATGCACGAGGGCGAGGGCGCAACCGTCGTCCAGGTCGCTTGGGGTGGCCGGGTGCGAGGCGCCCTCGTCGTGGGCGACACGGTGAAGGCCACTTCCGCGCAGGCCATCGCCTCGTTCCGCCAGCTCGGGCTGCGGCCCATCCTGCTCACCGGCGACAACGAGCGAGCGGCGCGCGCCGTCGCGGCCGAGGTCGGCATCGGCGCTGATGACGTCATCGCCGAGGTCCTGCCCGCGGACAAGGTCGATGTGGTCAAGCGGCTCCAGTCCGAGGGCCGCGTCGTGGCCATGGTCGGCGACGGCGTCAACGACGCCGCAGCGCTGGCCCAGGCGGACCTCGGTCTCGCCATGGGCACGGGCACCGACGTGGCGATCGAGGCGAGCGACCTGACGCTCGTCCGCGGTGACCTTCGGGTCGCTGCCGATGCGATCCGTCTCTCGCGGCGCACCCTGGCGACGATCAAGGGCAACCTCTTCTGGGCGTTCGCCTACAACGTCGCCGCCATCCCGCTGGCCGCTGCCGGCCTGCTCAACCCGATGCTGGCCGGGGCAGCCATGGCGTTCTCGTCAGTGTTCGTCGTCTCGAACTCGCTGCGGCTCAGGGGTTTCAAGGCCCAGGCCAGCTGACCTGCTGGCGACCTGGCACCGGCGCTCGCTCGGCTGACTGACTACGGCACTGCTCAGCCAGAGTGAGCAGTGCCGTAGTCGATGCGGACGGCTCCCAGCGCGAGCCCCACGCCAGCGGCCCCGCGCTGGGAGC